>SUYV01000002.1 GCA_015060255.1 Bacteroidales bacterium
TACATATGAATACTTTTTTCATTGGCTACTGGTTAAAGAGGTGGATCTTTTCATCTATTCCGTATTGTTCCAGAACATCGATGTGGAGCCAGGCAACTCCGTTTTCCATCCTGATAGGATGAGGAAGCCTGTCAGCATTCTCGATGATCTTCTGCCGAGCCTCTTCCGCAGTCATACCCTGCACAGAGAAATCGCCAGCCTTACCAAGAACATGAGCCGAAAGATATGACACACTCTTGTTCGCGACCATCTTACACTTATTACAGCGAAGCCCCCTCTGCGTATATTCCCCGATATTGCAATACATCGGAACGCCAAGAATATCCTTCCTGATCACATAAAGCGTCTCAAGAAATGCCGTATCAAGAAACTGCCAGCAGCGCTGCCCCCACTTCCGATAAGCATGAGGGCACACAAGTTCCTCAATACTGAAAAACTGCCTGACTTTGGTTATAAGATCTTTCCGTTCCATATCGTCAGTGTTTACTATTCTCCAGAATCTGCCGCGCCTCATCGTGCGAAATCTTCATCTTATCAGCAATCTCACCGACCAGATACTTCCCGAAAAACCGGACAAAAACGAAATCCGGCTTGATGATGAGAATATTTCCTGCAGAAGAAAACAATTCAACGGACGTCGCAATAACAGCAATAATCTTGACAGTAAGCCCACTCGTCAGCCCAAGCATCCTCTCCGCAAGAAGAACAATGCTCATCGCCCCGATATAGACAATGATCTTGCAGAACGTCTCACGCAAAAGATACGAAAGAACAAAATCGTGTCGTTTGACAGCCGACGCTATACCCCAAGCCATATCCCACACAATGGCAATGAGAACAAGAAGAAAACTCCCGGAATCATTACCCAACCACGCAAGATACGCACTGAACAAGGCAATGATCCATCCAAACAAATTACTGAATACCTTCTGTATGCTATCGAGAATCCTCTCGAAAACGATAGATAACTGTGTCATAAATACTGTGTTTAACGGTTGCTCAAAAAATGCATCCCCAACAGGAACTGGCACAGTACAGAACAAAAAAAGGGACTCGGCACCACTGCCAATTCCCCAGCACAAAGATATGATAAATTGCGATTTTTACTTAATTTTGCAGTGAATTTGCAAAGCAAGTTCAAATTTTTCGTCACGATCCCGCAGATATCGCAAGATATTTCCGGGATCATTTCTCTTTCAACGAAGTGGGTACATTCAAAATGTGGGTACAATGTGGGTACATTTTGACCCTCCCAAAAAGAAAGACCCACTCAGAAGTGATTCTGAATGGGTTCGTGGTGGAGATAGTCGGAGTCGAACCGACGACTTCCTGCTTGCAAAGCAGGCGCTCTAGCCAACTGAGCTATACCCCCGTATGTTTAAGAACTTTTGTGAAAAAAGCAGTCTGGATGACTGCTTTGGTAGTCGGTAGGGGAATCGAACCCCTATTGCAAGATTGAGAATCTTGAGTACTAACCGTTATACGAACCGACCATGTTATCGTTTGGGATTGCAAAGGTACGCAAAATTTTTAATGTTCCAAATTTTTCTGCGAAAAAATTGCAAAAAATGCAGTTATTTCAGGAAAACGAAGAAAACAGCCATGATTAGGCAGAAGAAAGCGGCAAAGTGGTTCCACTGAAGCGATTGTCCTTTGAACATTACGGTAACCAGAATCGTGAATACTGTCAGTGAGATCACCTCCTGAATGATCTTCAGCTGCATGAGGTTGAACGGACCTCCGTTTTCAATATATCCTATTCTGTTTGCCGGCACCTGGGCGCAGTATTCCAGGAATGCCACTCCCCATGAAAAGAGAATGACAAGAATTAGTGGCCAGCTTGTAGAGATTTTCATCTCCTGAAGCTTCAGATGGCCGTACCAGGCGAATGTCATGAATACATTCGATGCTATCAGAAGGAGTATTGTCCAGATTGCTTTCATCGCGTATGGGTTTGGGGTGCAAAAGTAATATTTAATTTGTAATTGCACTCATAAAAATGTAATTTTGCGTGGTTATGACACTTATAAAATCTATTTCCGGAATTCGTGGCACGATCGGAGGCGCTCCGGGCGAGGGTCTATCGCCACTTGATATAGTGAAGTTCACTTATGCATATTGTGAGAAGATGCGCGAGCGTCGTCCTAAGCCTTGCAGCGAGCATTACAAGGTGGTTGTGGGCAAGGATGCGCGTCTTTCCGGTGATATGGTCGAGCATCTTGTGTGTGGTACTCTGATCGCGTGCGGAGTCGATGTGGTGAAGGCAGGATTCTGTTCGACGCCTACGACAGAGATGGCCGTGGTTTTCGAAGAGGCGGACGGCGGCATTATCCTTACGGCGTCTCATAATCCGAAGCAGTGGAACGCCTTGAAGCTTCTCAATGAGAAGGGAGAATTCCTCAATGCAGCGGAAGGCGCAGCTGTTCTTGCATGTGCAGAGGCGGAAGATTTCAACTTCGCGCAGGTTGATGACCTTGGTATGATCGAGGAAAAAGATTTTACAGATGCTCATCTTGATGCAGTGCTTGCTCTTCCTGCTGTGGATGTGGAGGCAGTACGTGCAGCCGGCTTCAAGGTAGCCCTTGACGCGGTCAACTCGGTCGGAGGCATCATAATGCCTCGTCTTCTTGAGCGCATGGGTGTCGAATGCGTATGTGTGAACTGTGAGCCTACAGGCGAGTTCGCGCATAATCCTGAGCCGCTTCCTTCAAATCTTGTAGAGCTCAGCGAGGCGGTTGTAGCAAACGGCGCTGATTTCGGTATCTCGGTTGACCCAGACGTGGACCGTCTTGCGCTTATCTGCGAGAACGGTCAGCCTTTCGGCGAGGAGTATACTCTCGTGAGCGTGGCGGATTACCTTTTCTCTAGAGTATATAACGAATCCCTTGAGACAGGAAAGTCTCTGGAGGAAGTTGCCGCTCCATATCAGATGACAGCATCATCAAACCTCTCGTCTTCACGTGCGCTTCGTGATGTGACCGAGCAGTATGGCGGAGAGTATTTCGCAGCAGCGGTTGGCGAGGTCAATGTGACTACAAAGATGAAGGAGTGCGGAGCTCTCATCGGCGGCGAGGGCAATGGAGGCGTCATCTATCCTGCACTCCACTATGGACGAGACGCGATGGTCGGCGTGGCTCTCTTCCTTACCAACCTCGCATATAAGAAGATGAAGGTTTCCGAGCTTCTCAAGACCTATCCTCAGTATGTGATCGCCAAGAACAAGATCGAGCTTTCTGACAGCGCTCTCATAGACAGGATCCTTGAAGAGGTTAAGACAGTCTTCGCTGCAGAAGACATCAATACGATTGACGGTGTGAAGATCTCTTTCGAATCACGCAAGGAATGGGTTCATCTTCGTCGTTCGAATACAGAGCCTATCATCCGCATTTATGCTGAGGCTTCAACAAAAGAGGCCGCAGACGCGCTTGCGCAGCAGATTATAGACATAGCAAATAAAATCATCGGCTAATGTTCTCATTCAGGACAACATCTTTAGAGGAACAGTTGGACAAGGCCCTGCAGGAAGGCAGGGTCGGATGTTTCTGTACACAGAACTGCTGGGATGCCAAGCGCGGCAGGTATATGTATGATATTTTTCGCGAAAGGGGAAATCTGGAAATAATATTCAATCCCAGGGATACCGAGCTTACTCCATTGACAAATCATATCGAGTTTGCAGTGGAGGACCTTTCCGGCCTGAATGCCGTTGTTGTGGAAATACAGGATGTAGGAATAAGGTATTTCAATTATACCAAGGATGTGATGCATCTTATGGATGTGCTTAAGTCTATGCAGGATGATGCTCCATCTCTCTATATCGTAGACCATATAAATCCTTCTGGCAGGATTGTCGAGGGAACTATGCCAGCATCGGAATCAGAAAGCTTTGTGCCTAAGGTAGCTCATCGTCATGGACTTACGCTAGGCGAGCTGGCAAATCTGTACTATCATGAGATCGGAGCCAAGTTTGCTTTGCACGTCATCTCTGCCTTGGGTACGGATGCGAATCATCACCTTTTGCCATGGACTATTGCTCCTGCTTCGGATATTCCGGGGTTGTTTACTTGCGATATGTATAGTGGAGGAGGTCTGTGGAACAATACCAATATATCACCTGCGATAGGTACTGCACGTCCGTACGAGTATTTCGGTGCTCCGTTTGTCAAGACGGCCAGCAGGGAGCCTGTTCCGGTTGCAGAAGGAATCCTGCTTCGCCCTTGCTCATTTACGCCTTCATGCGGAAGATACGCTGGGGAGAAATGCTTCGGCTATCAGCTTATGAGAGAGCCGGGTGTAGAGTATCATTCTTTGATGCATACCCTTCAGCTTATGAGATTCTTCCGTGAGAGATATGCTGAATTCCGCTTGGAAGACGGATTTGAGGCCAAGCTTTCGGATCCTGTGCTTCTCGGATATGTAAAGGGAGAAGTCTCATGGGAGGAAATGCGTGAGCATATGAAGGTGGAAGAGCAGAAATGGATCAGGAAGGCAAAGAAATATCTTCTATATGATGACCAGCCTTATCGTATCAAATAAATGTCAAAAGTGTTGTTAGTTTGAAAAAAAACACTTACTTTTGCGCCGCAAAATTAGTTAACTAAATTTTTATAAGCATTATGAAAACAGGAATCCATCCCGAAACCTACCGTCTTGTAGCTTTCAAGGATATGTCAAATGATGTAGTGTTCATCACCCGCTCATGCGCGAACACTAAGGAGACCATCGTAATCGAGGGAGTTGAGTACCCGGTTGTAAAGCTTGAGATCTCTAACACTTCTCATCCTTTCTACACTGGTAAGATGAAGCTCGTCGACACTGCAGGTCGCGTTGACAAATTCTATCAGAGATACGCAAAGAAGAAGTAATTCTTCCAAGACATATGGTACAGGAACGGTTCGCAGATTGCGGGCCGTTCTTTTTTATCGATATATCTCAGAAAAGCTTTCAAAGGTCATCGATTCACCTGTCGCAGGATGTCGGATCACAAGTTCTGCTGCATGCAGGCAAAGTCTTGAATGGCTTTCTCCTCCATACAGCAAGTCGCCGACAATCGGGTGACCCAAGCCGCGGATGTGTGCCGAATGCACTCTCAACTGATGGGTACGCCCTGTCATGGGGCGGAAAATGATATCTATCTGGCCGTTTTCACGGATATCCTCTACTTCAAAATCCGTTATGGCCTCTTTGCCCTGTACGTCATCTGCCTTCTGTCTTGGCCTTTCGTCATAATCCGAACTCAGTGGAATGATGACGCGTCCTTCGTCTCCCTTCTTCAGGCATATGCCTTCTTCCGGATGTGAAAGTCTTGCACGATAGGTCTTTTTTATGGTGTGTTCCTCAAACTGCTGCCTGAGATTCACGGCAGAGACGGGATTCCTGGCGAATACCATCACACCGGAGGTGTCCATGTCAAGTCTGTGTACGCTTTCAATATGCC
The DNA here is from genome assembly GCA_015060255.1 of Bacteroidales bacterium. Taxonomy (GTDB): domain Bacteria; phylum Bacteroidota; class Bacteroidia; order Bacteroidales; family UBA932; genus Cryptobacteroides. The sequence goes on from SUYV01000002.1 coordinate 5,438, forward strand.
CGTAGACCTTTTCAAGCCTTTCCTGTATTGATAAGATTCCGTTCATTCCTGGTACGGACGGCACCCCGGATCTTTTGCTGATGACAATGATGTCTTCATCAATGTACAGAGCCTCTGGAATATACCCGGCACATTCCTCAGGACTGTCGGATGTGCTGATGCGTATGCCTTTCAGCATGTAGGAAAGCAGCGGCTTGCATTTGCTTGTGCAAGACGGGTAGAAGTGTCCTTTAGTCCTGACGGCGCTTTCCGGTGATGCTCCGTACCAGAATTCGCCCATTGCTATGGGTTTGAGATCATGTCTGTATGCATATTCCAGCATTTTGGGAGCAGCGCATTCTCCTGTCCCGCCAGGAGGTAATAATCCGTCCTGGGAAAAGATTTTATAGATGGACGAACGCTCTCCATTTGCGTTGTGTACCACGTATTGCCTGAAGATCCATTCCTGCAGGGCATCAGACATTTCCTTGCGCTGTCTCTTCAGGTCGGAAATCTCTCTCGTCAATGTGTCCAGGGTCTGATTCAGTAATGAGATCCTGTTTTCCCAGGACATCTTGAGTCTTTTCAGTTCAGCCTTCTCAAACTGACTCTCTTTTATGAGCATGGCAAGGCGTGAGGAGTCTTGAGTCTCGCATCTGATTTCATCCCGTTCAGCCTTGAGAATCTGCATACGGGCCTTCTGAACCTTGAGGGCTTCATCCATGTCGTGGCGTGCTTTCTCAATCTCCTTCCTTATTGACGATAATTCTTCGGATTCAGTCAGTTGCCTGATGCGTTCATTGATCTCGGATATCTCCTTTTCCTTGACTTTAAAATAGCCGTCAGGAGAAGTGAGGTCATATATTGGAGAGACGAAACCTTCAATTTCGCTTCGGCCTCCTGTATTACCGGAGAATCCTCGAAGATATCCAAGCTTTCCTTCAGAATCCGAAACAATCAGGACTCCTAGCATCTTGCCCTCGGCAAATGAGGAAGATAATTCCGGAGTGGCGTCTATATGCATGATCGTCTCCCATGCTGCAGCTTGTACGCATGGATGCGGACGATACCTGAACGGGTCTGTAAACCCTTCCTGAAGTTCAATGTGCGAGTCTTTAGGCAGGGGATGCATCAGAGTGTGATGTTATTGAAATGTATTCTCTGCAATATTCTTTCAGCCCGCAGGAGTTACATTTAGGCTTGCGGGCTGTGCAAACGTAGCGTCCATGAAGTATCAGCCAATGATGTGCCTTTGGACGTAGTTCCGGAGCGAAACCGTTTGTCAGGTCACGTTCAACCGCTTCGACTGTCTTGCCGTCTGAAAGACCTATGCGTCTGGAAACCCTGTAGACATGGGTGTCAACGGCTATCACGGGCTTGTCATATATTACAGATGCAATGACATTTGCTGTCTTGCGTCCGACTCCCGGCAATGTTTCCAGCAGTTCTGGTTCAGATGGCACCGTTGAACCGAAATCATTAACCAGTTTCTGGGCCATTCCTATAAGATGGCGGGCTTTGTTGTTCGGGAATGAAATTGATTTTATCATTCCGAAAACCTCGTCAAATGATGCCTGTGCAAGGTCTTCCGGGGCCGGGAAGCGCAGGAAGATCGCAGGCGTATACATGTTGACCCTTTTGTCCGTGCATTGGGCTGACAGTATGACGGCTATGAGAAGATGGAAAGGGGAGTCGTAATGAAGCTCCGTCTCGGCTATTTCCATGTTCTCGGAAAACCATCTTGTGATGTGATGGAAGAGGTCCTTTCTTTTCATCAGATAGTGATTTCAAGATCTATTATTTCGTCAGGCTGCTGCTCCTTGCAGGTTTCGTCTCTGCACACCATGACCCTTCCCGGATATTTTTCGAAAATCTGCCTGTTATGAGTAACCATCACGATGGCCGTTCCTTTTTCAATATTGATCCTGGTGAGCAGCTGAAGGATTCCGTCTGCTGTTTCGTTGTCGAGATTTCCGGTAGGCTCGTCTGCTATGATTACCTGCGGGTCGTTAAGCAATGCTCTTGCTATGGCAATGCGCTGCTGTTCTCCTCCGGAAAGCTGGTATGGCATCTTGTGAGCCTTCATTGTCATGCCTACTGCCTTCAGTACCTGTTCTATCCGTTCGGATATCTTATCCTCTTCTTTCCACCCTGTCGCCTTGAGTACAAAAGACAGATTGTCTTCTACGCTTCTGTCCATCAGGAGCTGGAAGTCTTGGAATACCACTCCCATCTTTCTTCGCAGATATGGAATGTCCTTGCCTTTGATTCCGTTCAGGCTGTAGCCGCAGACAATGCCTTCTCCTTTGGATAGCTGGTTCTCGGCGATGATTGTCCTGATGATGGATGTCTTTCCGGTGCCGACCTTTCCTACTATATATACGAAGTCTCCAGGATATACGTCCATGTCCAGACTGTAAATTACTGTGGCCTCGCCGTTCATGATGTCAGCATCTTTAAAGGAAATGATAGGTGTGTTGTCTTCCATACGTAAAAAATCGCTATTAATCACACAAATATAGTGGAAAAATGGCTAAATTTGTAAAATTTTTGTTTGATGATGAAGTTGAAGACTATATTGGCTGCAATGATGGCCGCAATGCTGTGTAATGCCGTTGTTCTGTCGGCGGACGATGGTACATCTTTCAGAAAAGGCAAGACACGCTCAAGTGAGTATCGTGACATATTGAGATTCCAGGAAAACGGCATGCATGGCCGTGCAGGAATCCTGTTTGATGAAATGTATCGTAACTCCGGCATTGAGGGTCACAGAGGTGCGTCAGTGCTTAGTGATGTCTGTCTGAATGTTCAAGGTTATGAGTATGCAATGTGGAATTTCATCAATGAGAATCCGCATTCTGTCCTTGTTCCGACGCTCCGATACCGACATGCTATCAATCTTTTCGATAAGCAGGAGTATATCGCTGCAGGTGAGCAGTTTGATGCTGTGTCACCGGTGCAGATCGAGAAGAGCCAGCTTGATGAGTATCTTTTCAAGAAGGCATATTGTGAGCTTGAAAGAGGGGATCTGGACAAGGCGTTGCTGCGTTTCATTGAGCTTGAAAAGAGACCGGTCTCTGATTATACCGCGCCATCGAAATATTCCATAGCGTATATCAATTACAAGCAGAAGCATTTCCAGGAGGCGCTTGCATGGTTTGAACGTGCTTCTACAGACAGCCGCTTCAAGGATATATCCAGCTATTACATAATGGAATGCCGCTTCATGCTGAAGGATTACAGATATGTGACCACATATGGCGGTGAAATGTATGATAAGGTGCCGGAAGACCGCAAGCCTCATCTTGCGCGTATCCTCTCAGAGTCATGGCTTGTCCTTGGAGACCCGGTGAAGGCTCGTGAGTATTATGAACTTACCATATCTCCTGAAGGCGAGACAAAGACCCGTACCGATTGGTTCTACAGCGGATCGGTGCTGTATGCGGTTGAAGATTATAAGGGAGCCATAGAGAGTTACAACAATATGGGTGTGCGCGCAGACTCCCTTGGTCAGGTGGCAAATTATCATCTTGGATTCAGTTATGTGCAGACCAGGAACAAGGTCGCTGCACTGGATGCCTTCAAGGATGCCGCGATGTCCACATTCGACCTTGCTGTTGCTGAAGACGCTCATTTCAATTGGGCAAAGCTCGCCTTTGATATCAATAATGATTCATCTGTCTTCCAGGATTATATGAGGAGATATTCTGATCGTGCAAAGGACGAGAGGATATACAGCTATATGGCAGTGGCAGCCTTGCATAATCGTGATTATGCCGGTGCTGTAGACGCATATGGAATGATTGACGAGCTGGATCCTGATATGAAGAACAATTACATGAAGGCAAACTATCTCAGGGCGGAGCAGCTGGTGTCTGCTGGTTCATACCGTATGGCTATACCATGTCTGAAGATAGCGGCTTATTATTCAGACAGAGGCAGCAGGTTCAACCAGCTTGCCAGATTCTGGCTGGCCGAATCATATTACAGGAATGACCAGTATGAAATGGCCAGGGAAACATTCAATGAACTTTACAACCAGTCTGCATTGTTCCGTCAGCCTGAGTCTTACCTTCTTCCTTACAATATCGCCTATTGCTATTTCAAGGAGGAGGATTACAGTTCGGCTGTGAAATGGTTCAGATATTATCTCAACAGTTCTTCCGTTGAATTCAAGAAGGAGGCGCTGGTGAGGATCGGTGACTGCTATTTCATTACCAGGGATTATAAGAATGCAAGTGCGTCATACGATGCTGTCGTAGATGAATTCTTTGATGTAAACGACATATATCCATATTACCAGTCAGCGGTTTCATATGGACTTTCGGGTAATACGACCAGAAAGATAAAGCTATTGTCTTCCGTTCTTGATGCGGATCCGGAGTCTGAGTTCTATCCTGAGGCTCTGCTCGAGCTCGGACGTGCTTATGTCGTGAAGGAGGATGATGCCAATGCATACAGATGTTTCAACAGATTGGCTGAAAGCGTGAAGGATACGTCATTCGTTGCGCGGGCATATATCGAGATGGGGTCTCTGTCAAGGAATCAGTCGCAGTTCAACGAGGCTTTGGGATATTACAAGACAGTTGTTGAAGAAATGCCGTTATCCGGTTATGCGGAAGATGCTCTTGCTGCCATAGAGTCCATATATCAGACCAAGAATGAGCCTGAAGAATATATCCGCTATATAGAGAGCATCGGTAAAGGTGCTTCCAAGTCTGAAGATGAGAAGGAAGACATGATCTTCAATTCGGCAGAGCAGGTCTATATAACTGAAAACTATCACAAGGCCTTGGCTTCTCTTCAGTCATATCTTGAAACCTATCCTGATGGACGATATGTGTACAGGGCATATTTCTATATGGCAGATTCGTACAGGCAACTTGGCAAGCTTGAACAGGCTTGTGACTATTACAAGCAGGTGATCGAAGGTGGCAGTGGGTCGTATGTCGAACTGTCAATGCTGAGTTTTGCCGATATCTCGTATAAGCTGGAACGTTGGGATGATGCATTCGGAGGATACTCTTCATTGTATTCGTCGGCGAGGTTTGAGAACAATAAGCTGGCAGCTCTTTCCGGTATGATGCGTTCTGCCTATAAGGGACACAAGTGGGAAGAGGCTGTCAAGAATGCTGACAAGGTCCTTTTCGACAGCAGGATCGGGGAGGATGTCAAGCGTGAGGCTGAATATATCAAGGCCAAGTCATATCTTGCCACAAGCCGAAGAAGCGAAGCTCTTGTGATCATGGAGAAGCTTGCTGCAGATCTGAAGGATGGATACGGTGCTGAAGCAGCCTATATGCTTATTCTTGACAGCTACGACAAGGCTGAATTCTCTGATGTGGAGAATAAGGTATATGCTTTCTCTGATGCCGCTTCTCCGCAGACATACTGGCTTGCCAAAAGCTTTATTGTCCTTGGAGATGCGTTTGCCGACAGAGGTGAATACACTCAGGCCAAGGCTACATTCGAGAGTGTCCGTGACGGATATAAGCCGGTTTCGTCTGATGATGACGTTCTGGACAATGTACGCATGCGTCTGGATAAACTCCAGGAAATAATGGCTTCTAATAATAGATAAGGATATGATCATGAATAATATACGTAAGTTTGTCTCTTTGGTTGTAGCATCGGTTCCTTTTGTTGTATCGGCACAGGATATCGATCCTACGGTTGTCGTGAACAGAGCATATGAGGGAAAGTTGATGGAGGTTCACAAGCCTTTGCTTGAAATGGCGATACCCGATACGGTAACACGTTTTGACCTTGATTTCGACTATTCTGTCTTCGAAAAGCCATATAAGGGTGCATATGAATTCAATCCATACGTGCTTACGATGCAGCCTGCCTCTGCTGTTCAGTCGCCAAAGAAGTTTTTTCTCAAGGCCGGCTTAGGGTATACTCTCAATCCTGAGTTCGACATGGTCTGGTCTCCGGTATTCAAAGGTGATTTCAGGATGGATGTCTATGCATTCCATCGTTCATACGTCGGCTCTTACAGGTCGTTCAGGCCTGAAGCGGATGCTTCATCCGCTCCTGTTGTAATCGATCGCTGGAAGCAGACAGGTGGAGACAAGGCCCGCTGGAAAGGATACGATCTTCTGACCCGTGCAGGTGTTGACGGCGTATATGACTGGAAGACGGGTGCCATAGGTTTTGATGTGGCATATCATGGACTGGCCTCAAAGGATCTTCGCAAGACAAGGGCGTATGATGCATTGGATGTCAGCCTTGCCGTTTCATCTAAGTCGAGCCAGGAATCCTATTTCATGTACGACATCAAGGCGGATTACAGGTTTGCTGAAGATAAGATAGTATTCATCGAAAAGGATGATTATGTCGGGGAACATATCTTCGATGTCAATGCGGTTCTTGGACAGGTCTTCACGCATGAGCACAAGATGCTCTTTGATGTGGATCTGGATCTTGCCGCGTACAACCACAGTGTGTTTGCCGGTACGGCAGGACAATTCTCGATTGTGCCTCACTATGTGTTTGCGCGCGGCAGGTGGCACGTTGATGCCGGACTTCGTATCGCAAAGATCCTGCGTTCGAATGATCCCGATGCAATGTTCCAGACACGCGAGCAGGTGGTATATCCTGATGTCAAGGCATGGTTTGCCGCTATTCCGGACGCACTCAGGGTATATGCTGTTGCAGGTGGCGGAAACCGTCTGAATACCTATTCGTCCCTGCTTCAGGAAAATCATCATATGGACACAGCCTTCGGATGGGGAAGATGGAAATTCATGGATGCAGACATTGAGCGCGTTTCAGTCTATCTCGGTATTGACGGACGCATAGGCTCCAAGTTCTCATATGATGTCCATACAGGATATGCCAATTACAGCAATGCCCTTCTTGATGCGGTGCTGGTTTCTACAGTCAAGACGATGGAGGGCCCTCAGTATGTGCCGGGTGTCGGATATGCTCCATATCAGAAATACTTTGCTGCTGCGTCGTGGTCATGGAAGACCGAAAGTTTCAGATTTGATGGTGATGTCGAATATGCCTATGTGTGGGGTATCAGGAATGCAGATGGACTTTTCGCTCCATCTCCACTTACCGGAAAAGTCGCTTTCGAGTATAATTGGAGCAGAAGGGTATATGCCGGAGTCGATTGCATGTTCGCGACAGGACGTAAGGGAAGCATTCTGGACCTTACATCAGGAGACGCCGTCCATGAAGCTCTCATCCCGGGATATGCAGAGCTCGGACTGTATCTGGAAGTCTCTGCAAGTCATATGCTTTCGTTCTGGGCTCGTGGCGGAAATCTGCTGAATATGACCATTCAGCGCAACCCTCTTTATGCTGAAAGAGGTGCGTATTTTACCCTCGGAATTTGCTTGAATTTATAGGAAAAATTGCTATATTTGTCCGTTTGTAAAGAATAACACAGATAATGAGCGAAGAAATAATCAACAACGCATCTGCGGAGCAGTACTCCGCAAATAGTATCCAGGTTCTGGAAGGCCTTGAGGCCGTAAGGAAGAGACCTTCGATGTACATCGGTGATGTCGGAGAAAGAGGTCTTCATCATCTGGTTTATGAGGTGGTTGACAACAGTATCGATGAGGCTCTTGCCGGATACTGTTCACATATCGAAGTGTCGATCAATGAGGATAACTCTATAACAGTAAAGGATAACGGACGAGGTATTCCTACAGGAATGCACGAGAAGGAAAACCGTTCTGCCCTTGAAGTCGTTCTCACCGTCCTTCATGCCGGTGGTAAGTTCAGCAAGGACAGCTACAAGGTGTCCGGCGGTCTTCACGGAGTCGGTGTGTCTTGTGTGAATGCTCTATCGGATTATCTCAAGGCTGAGATTCATCGCGAGGGAAAGATCTTCGTGCAGGAGTATTCGCAAGGCAAGCCGTACAAGCCCGTTGAGGTTGTTGGAGAAGCTGAAGATACCGGTACGATCGTGACCTTCCATCCGGATCCGGAGATTTTCCAGGTGACTAGGATTTACAAGTATGAGACTCTTGCTGCACGTCTGCGCGAGCTTGCTTACCTTAACAAGGGCATACATCTTTCTCTAACGGACAAGAGAACTCTCGTAAACGATATTGACGAGAACGGAAACGAACTTGAGACCACTCACTACAGGAGCGACGTATTCTATTCGAAGGATGGTCTTCGTGAGTTTGTGGAATATCTTGACGGTGGAGCGGAAAGACTTATAGAGACTCCTATCTATCTTGAGACAGATAAGATCATCCCGATCGAGATCGCTCTCCAGTATAACACAAGCTATACTGAGAAGATCTATTCATATGTAAACAACATCAACACTATAGAAGGCGGTACCCACCTCCAGGGATTCAAGATGGGTCTTACAAGGACCTTGAAGAACTATGCCGAGAAGGCGGGAATGCTTGCGAAACTCAAGTTTGACCTTGCTGCGGACGACTTCCGTGAGGGTCTGACAGCTGTGGTTTCCGTAAAGGTGGCAGAGCCTCAGTTCGAGGGTCAGACAAAGACCAAGCTCGGAAACGGTGAGGTAGTGTCTGCAGTCTCGCAGGCTACAGCAGCAGCTCTTGAGCTTTACCTGGAGGAGAATCCTAAGGAGGCAAAGATGATCGTCGAGAAGGTCATCCTTGCTGCGACTGCACGTCACGCTGCCCGCAAGGCACGTGAGATGGTTCAGAGAAAGACCGTGATGTCCGGTGCAGGTATGCCTGGAAAACTGGCAGACTGCTCTTCACGTGATCCTGAGGTATGCGAGCTCTTCCTCGTTGAGGGAGACTCTGCGGGCGGTACTGCTAAGCAGGGCCGCGACCGTATGACACAGGCCATCCTTCCGCTCAGAGGTAAGATCCTCAACGTAGAGAAGGCTATGGAGCACAGAGTGTTCGAGAGTGAGGAGATCCGAAACATCTATACCGCTCTCGGTGTGACCGTCGGAACGGAGGAAGACAGCAAGGCTTTGAACCTCAGCAAGCTCCGTTACCACAAGGTCATCATCATGACGGATGCCGACGTGGACGGAAGCCACATCGCCACGCTCATCCTGACGTTCTTCTTCCGCTACATGCAGGACCTCATCAAGAACGGATACGTATACCTCGCAACTCCGCCGCTCTATCTCGTCAAGAAGGGCAAGGAGGAGATCTACTGCTGGACAGAGGCTCAGCGCAAGGAGGCGACCCTCCAGCTCGGCAAGGGCTCAGACAAGGGAGTATTCGTGCAGCGTTACAAAGGTCTTGGAGAGATGAGCGCAGAGCAGCTCCAGTCAACTACCATGGATCCTGAGAGACGCCTTCTCCGCCAGATCACAATCGAGAACGCGGCTGAAGCAGAGCGCACATTCTCGATGCTCATGGGAGACGACGTGCCGCCTCGCCGCGAGTTCATCGAGCAGAACGCACACTATGCAAACATTGATGCATAATCTATAGAAAGTACTAAACCAAAACAACAATCTGACAGTTATGACTGACATTTTTGAAAGAATCGAGAAGCATTCAGGTGGCCCTCTCGGACAGTATGCTGCAAAGGCATTCGGTTACTACATGTTCCCGAAGCTTGAAGGTGAACTTGGCCCTCATATGAAATTCCAGGGCAAGGACGTTCTTGTATGGAGTCTTAACAACTACCTTGGCCTTGCAAATCATCCTGAGGTCAGAAAGGCGGATGCTGAAGCTGCTGCAAAGTGGGGCCTTGCCTATCCTATGGGAAGCCGTATGATGACAGGTCACACCGATCTTCATGAAAGGTTTGAGCGCGAACTTGCAGAGTTCGAGCGCAAGGAGGATGCATTCCTCTTCAATTTCGGATATCAGGGAATCCTTTCGACCATCGACGCTCTCATGGACCGTCACGATGTTATCGTATACGATTCAGAGGCTCATGCCTGCCTTATCGACGGTGCGCGCATGCATATGGGTAAGAGAATGACTTTCCGTCATAATGATTATGAAAGCTGTGAGAAGACTCTCCAGAGAGCTACAAGGCTTTGCGAAGAGACCGGTGGCGGTATCCTCCTCATCACAGAGGGTGTATACGGAATGACAGGTGCCCTCGGATTCCTCGACAAGATCGTTGAGCTCAAGAAGAAATATAAGTTCAGAATCCTCATTGACGATGCTCACGGATTCGGTAACATGGGTCCTACAGGCCGCGGTACATCAGAGCACTTCGGTGTTATGGACGAGGTTGACCTCTATATCGGAGCATATGCAAAGTCAATGGCATCAATCGGCGGATTCGTTGCGGGTCCAAAGAAGATCATCAACTATCTCCGTTTCAACATGCGTTCTCAGATCTATGCAAAGTCTCTTCCTATGGCACTCGTAGCGGGTGGTCTCAAGAGACTTGAGATCATCAGAAGCAAGGAGGGTGACGAACTCCGCAAGAAACTCTTCACCATCACCAAGGCTCTCCAGGACGGTTTCCGCAACCTCGGATTCGAGATCGGACCTGCAGAGGCATGCGTTACACCGGTGCAGATCAAGGGTGGTGTAGGTCAGGCTTCAAGAATGGCAGTCGACCTCCGCGAGAACTACGGAATCTTCTGCTCTGTTGTCATCTATCCGGTAATCCCTAAGGGTATGGTCATCTTCCGCATCATCTCTACAGCGGCTCACTCGATGGAAGATGTAGAGCGTACTCTCAAGGCATTTACCGAAGTACGTGCAAAGCTTGATGCCGGTTACTATGATGGCGACGAGGGCGATATCGTGGATATGGCTATCAAGTAGAATATGAATGAATTCCTTGTTCCTTCCCTTTGTGGAAGGACATATCTATACGGCAGGAATGCCGCTGCATCAGTGTCGTCACGTATTGTGACGGCACTGACTATGCATATAAGACCGGGTATCCTGTCGGATGCACTGCAGGAAGCTGCTGTCAGATTCCCGCAGATTGCTGTCGGACTTTCAGTCTGTGACGAAAGGTATGTGTTTACGACACCTGAAGCAAAGGTGCCGGTATTTGATGCTCTGGAGCAGATGCCTGAGGACTTTTCCGACAGTCGCCTGAATGGTTATCTGTTCAGGGTTTCATTCCATCACAAGACCATATTCTTTGATTTCCACAGAAGCATTGCAGACGAATTCGGAATGATTTCCTTCGTCAAGGCGGTCTTGCTCAGATATCTGGAATTGTCCGGATTCCCTGTCAGGACAGACGGATCGGTCAAACTGATGTCCAGCGAGTATTTCAAGGCAGAAGGTGATGATCCTATGGTCCGTATGGATGATGTCAATGCATCGCGTCCTGTGTGGTATATGGATGCGAAAGCTGTAGTGCCTGAGCCGGTTACGGTTTCGATGGAGCAGGTTGTGCAGGTTCGTATTCCGTTACATAAGCTGAAAAGGGATTATTCCGAGTTGGGAAATGTTCCTGTCACATATATTGCTCCTTTCTTTTCGCATGCAGTCCATGAGATGATTGCCGGTGAAATGGAGGTCGGTGAGTATGTTGTTGCATCTGTGCAGGTCAATCTGAGACCTTACTATCCGTCGGCATCCCTTCGCCCATATCATACACCGATCTTCCTTGCATATAACAGGAATCTGACAGATTATCCTTACGGTACGGTGCTGATGTCTCAGAAGAAGCTTCTTGAGGCCCAGCTTAAGAATGACACCTTGGCATATAGCGCTCAGCGCAAGATTGCTGACATTGAGAAGGCTTATGATGTCAAAGGACCTATGGAGGAGGTTGACAGAAATTTCGATGCCGTAAATGAAGCGATGCGCAAAAGGTCTACTTATGACATCTGCAGGATCGGAAATGTGATATTGCCGGATAGTATGCAGAGACTTGTTACGGAATTCTATCCTGTGATCCCTTCCGGAAACAGATTGTTCTCCGTTACTGTAGAGACTTTCCGAGGTGAACTTTGTATCACGGTGAGTGGAAAACGCAATACCGGGTCTGTGTGTGGCAGACTTGTTGAACTCCTTCAGGAAAATGATATAGAAGCCTATGTGGCAGATGGTTATGAGTATACGCCTCTGTCATTCAAGAAATAGATTATATGGAAAAAAGTAAACTGCCTCGAAGATTCAGGGTATATCTGCCTCTGATTATCTTATATGTGATAATGGTCTTTGTCCTTCCTCGAAGTCCTAAGTTTGCCTATGACTATAAGAAAGGCTCTCCTTGGATGTATGAGACCCTGGTTGCCCAATTCGATTTTCCTCTTCTCAAGACTGACGCACAGTATCAGTCCGAAAGGGAGAAGGCAGGATCAGGAATCATTCCTGTGTTCAGATATGCACCCGAAGTTGCAGCCAAGGCGGAAGACCGTCTGACAGTTGCTGATTTTGGGAAATATTCTGGAGTCAAGCCTGCATTGGTAGCCGCACTTGAGACTGTTTACTCGAAAGGTGTGATTACTGACGCATCATATCTTGATGTCCAGTTAAATGAAACGATCTATGTTCAGAAGGACAGACGTGCTGCGAAGGTTCCTGTTTCTGAAATATATACGGTAAGCGCTGCGAATGATCTGCTTCTGTCCGTCATGTGTGATACATTGGCTCCTGCGGTGGCTGATTCGTTGAGTGCCAATGTCCTTGCAGACCTGATAGTGCCTGACCTGAATTTCGATCAGCAGATGACAGAACTCATTCATGACCAGAGCGTCAGCAATGTGTCAAGGACGCAGGGCGTTGTCAAGGCCGGTCAGGTCCTTGTTTCCAACGGAGAACTTGTTACTGCTGAAATCGAGCAGCTTTTGGATTCATATAAGGAAGAATACGGTAATAGCGTCGGCTATAATGGCGCACCGGCCATTCAATGGCTGGGTAATGCATTGATTGCGCTTCTGCTTGTAGTGATATTGTTCTTTGCAATCTATTTCTGCAACTACCACATATTTGACCAGTATAACAAATATCTCTATGTGTTGCTGTTATTCACACTGTCTGCAGTGGCGTCTTCGGTTGTAGCAATGACGGATCCGTCATACTTTTATCTTGTTCCTTTTACATTGATAGCCCTGTATCTCCTGGCGTTCTTCACCAAGAGACTGGTATTCATAGTTTATTTCATATCGCTTTTGCCGATGCTCATCGTGGCTCCTGAAGGCGTCGAACTCTTTGTGATATATCTCACGGCCGGCGTGATAGGAATCTATGTGTTTGACTATTTCAACAAAGGATGGCTCCAGTTCGTTACCGCACTCATAGTATTTGTTGTGATGGTGGTCGTATGGACGGCCTTCCGCTTTGTGGACGGTGTAGAGGGTATAGGCAGCTACAGAGTTGTGTGGAATATGGCACTCGGTGCATTGATGTCAGTTGCCGGTTATCCTTTGATCTACCTTTTCGAGAAGATGTTCATGCTTGTCTCTACATCCAAGCTCGTTGAACTGAGTGATACCAGCAATACTCTTCTGAGGCTTCTTGCGGATAAGGCTCCCGGTACTTTCCAGCATTCTCTACAGGTCATGAATCTGGCCGATGCAGTTGCCAGGGCGGTCGATGCCAATGTGCCTCTGGTACGTGCTGCCGCATTGTATCACGATATAGGCAAGATAAGCAATCCTCAGTGCTTTACCGAGAATGAAACCCCTGGTATAAAGTATCATGAGGGCCTGTCTCCTAAGGAGAGTGCACAGGAAATAATAAGGCATGTCTCTGACGGACTTGCACTTGCAGACAAGCATAACATTCCTGATGTCCTGAAGGAATTCATTCAGTCTCATCATGGAACCACATGTACTGCATATTTCCTGAATCAGTATCTCAATGCTGGCGGTGACCCTGATGATGTGTCGGAATTCTACTACAAAGGGGTCAATCCGGTCACAAAGGAGCAGGTGATACTTATGTTCTGTGATGCTGTTGAGGCTGCATCAAGAAGTCTGAAGGATTATTCTGCAGAAAGTATTTCCAACCTTGTTGAAAGGATCATCAATGGAAAAGCAGACGAGGGACAACTGTCAGACTCGGATATTTCGCTTAGAGAAGTGACCAAGATCAAGGAAGTCCTCAAGTCATATCTTCAGCAGATGTATCATTCGAGAGTGTCATATCCTAAACGTGCTTCCAGAGCGGTTAAATGATATTTTGAAATGTCCTGCAGAATGCTTATTTTTGCAGGCTCCAATGCGCACCATAGCGTTTTGAAATGTAAATGATTAAAGAATTATAATATGAAAATTGAACAGAACAGAATCGATGATCTCAATCTCGAGCTTACCCTTTCGGTAACAAAGGAGGATTATGCTGACAGCAGAAAGAAGAAACTTAACGATTTCAGAAGGAAGGCTGAGATCAAAGGTTTCCGCAAGGGAATGGTACCTATGTCTCTCGTGGAGAAGATGTATGGCCAGCAGGCGCTTGCAGATTCGGTAAATGATGTTATCGCAGAGGGCATCAACAACTTCATTCAGGAAAATGGTCTCAAGGTTCTCGGAGAACCGCTTCCAAGCGAGGACAATCCACAGAATGACTGGGTTGACGGCAATGATTTCACATTCAAGTTTGATGTAGCTCAGAATCCTGAGGTTTCATTTGAGCTTTCAAAGGAGGATGAAGTCGTTTACTATACTATTACAGTGACAGAGGCTGCAAAGAAGGAGATGAAGGACAACCTCCTCAAGCAGTATGGCTCACTCGAGGATGGCAAGAAGGCGAAGGCAGATGACTTCATCATCGTTGATTTCGAGCAGGGCGAGACAAAGGTTGAGGGTACATATGTAGCTCTCCGTAATGTCGCTGAGGCTGCAAGAGCATCTTTCGTTGGCGTTAAACCTGGTGATGTCCTCGATGTAAATGTAAACGAGGCATTCGAGAATGAGACAGACCGCGCATCTATGCTCAAGGTAAGCAAGGACGAGCTCGCAACTCTTGATCCTATGTTCAAGATGACGGTTCAGAACGTGAAGACATTCGTCAATGCGCCTCTTACCGAGGAGACATTCGAGAAGATCTTCGGCGTGAAGACTGAGGATGAGTTCGATGCAAAGATTGAGGAGAGAATCCGCGCTGAGTATGCTCAGGAGGCAGATTTCCGTTTCTCTAAGGATGCAAAGACATATCTTCTCGAGAAGGCGAACCTTACCATCGCCGAGAAGTTCCTCAAGAGATGGATCTATGTCATCAACGAGGGAAAGTTCACTATGGAGGACATCGAGAAGGATTGGGATCTCTTCATCGTTGACTACAAGTGGCAGATGGTACGCGGATACCTCATGGACAAGTATGGCGTAAAGATCGAGGAGGCTGACCTTCTTGCAAGCGCAAAGGGATTTGCAGCATATCAGTTCGCTATGTATGGAATGAACAACGTTCCGGACGAGCAGCTTGACTCATTTGCAAAGAATATTCTTGCACAGGAGGAGCAGGGAAGAAGAATTCTTGATCAGGTTGAGAATGAGAAGACATTCGCAGCCGTACGTGAGGTCGTTACTCTCAAAAAGAAGAAGATCTCTGTTGACAAGTTCCGCGAGTTGAAATAATTTTAACTTATAGGCCGGCTCGCAAGCTGGCCTTTTTTATTTGAATATGAATAAGGAGTTTCAGAAATACGCAGTCCTTGAGCACGGCATCAGCTCAATGACAATGCACAGGTATCAGTCTGTGCTTGATGGATATATCAACCCTACAATCATCGAGGAGAGGCAGCGCAATGTTGCTTCTATGGATGTGTTCAGCCGTCTGATGATGGACAGGATCATATTTCTCGGAGTGCCGATTGATGATGATGTGGCAAATATCATCACGGCACAGCTCCTCTTCCTTGCCTCAAATGACAATAACAGCGACATTTCCCTGTATCTCAATACTCCAGGCGGTCAGGTATCTTCCGGATTGGCTATCTACGATACCATGCAGATCATCGAGCCTGATGTGGCGACAATATGTACGGGAATGGCTGCGTCAATGGGCTCTGTGCTTCTTTGCGCAGGTGCATCAGGCAAGAGGTCAGCTCTGAAACATTCGAGAGTTATGATCCATCAGCCTCTGGGAGGTGCCAGGGGGCAGGCTTCGGATATACTTATCGCTGCACAGGAGATCGATAAGATAAGAAAGGAGCTGTATGCGATCATTTCGGAGCATACCGGTCAGCCTGTAGAAAAGATATATGCTGACGGTGACCGTGATTTCTGGATGAATTCGCAGGAAGCTCTTGAGTATGGAATGATTGACGAAATCGTCAGGAAGTCGAAGAGGTAGTATGGCTAAATCAGACAAACAGAGGAAGTACTGCATGTTCTGCGGCAGGAGTGAGAATCAGGTACCTCTTATGCTGCAGGGACTGGACGGATGCATCTGTTCAGAGTGCGTCAAGCTTGCCGGTGATTATATCCGTGATTATGATACCCAGGCTTCTGCATCGGATGCCCCTGCCAAGGTGGAGTCATTATACAAGCCAAAGGAAATACATGCTTTTCTTGACCAGTATATCATAGGTCAGGATAGAGCGAAGAAACTTCTTTCAGTAGCCGTATATAATCATTATAAAAGATTGAATAACAATCTGGGCGGGGATAATGAGTTTGAGCTTGAGAAGTCAAATATCCTTATGGTCGGACCTACCGGTACGGGTAAGACGTTGATGGCCAAGACTATAGCAAAACTGCTCGATGTGCCTTTCACTATTGTCGACGCTACAGTACTGACTGAGGCCGGATATGTGGGTGAAGATGTGGAAAGCATCCTTTCCCGTCTTCTTCAGGAGGCAGACTATAACGTGGCCAAGGCTGAAAGAGGAATTGTCTTCATTGATGAGATTGACAAGATTGCCCGCAAGAGCGATAATCCTTCAATTACCAGAGATGTTTCAGGAGAGGGAGTGCAGCAGGCGATGCTGAAACTTCTGGAAGGAAGTGTGGTGAACGTTCCGCCTAAGGGTGGACGTAAGCATCCTGAACAGGAGTTCCTTCACGTGAATACCCAGAATATCCTGTTCATATGTGGAGGTGCATTCGAAGGGATAGAACGTAAGATATCACAGCGACTCAATACACAGCTTATCGGATTCGGAGTGGCGAACAAGCCGCGGGTCGATAAGGAAAATCTTCTGAAATATGTGGAGGCTCAGGACCTGCGCTCTTATGGTCTCATACCGGAAATCATTGGACGACTGCCTGTAATCACATATCTGGATCATCTGGATAGAGCAGCTCTGAAAAGGATTCTTACCGAACCCAAGAATGCTTTGATGAAGCAATATGAGAAGATGTTCGAGCTTGATGGAATGAAACTTAACGTGGAACCTGAAGTTCTGGACCTGATAGTCGACACTTCTATCAAGAACAAGCTTGGAGCCCGTGGCCTTCGTTCTATCTGTGAGGAGATAATGACAGATGCCATGTACGAAGCTCCATCTTCCGGAAAGAAGACCTTCAAACTTACTCTTGAATATGCCAAGGAAAAGTTAAGCAAATAATTTCAGACCATATGAAACAATACATTGAAACTAACAAGGAAAGATTTCTTGAGGAACTCTTCTCACTGTTGAGGATTCCGTCTGTGAGCTCTCTGGAGCAGCATAAGCCGGATATGAAGCGTTGTGCTGAAAGGCTCGTCGAGCTTCTTATGGAAGCGGGAGCTGACGAGGCTGCTGTCTATCCTACGACAGGTCATCCTGTGGTTTTCGGCCAGAAGCTTGTCGATCCTTCGCTTCCGACAGTCCTGGTATATGGCCATTACGATGTTCAGCCTGTGGATCCGATCGAGCTTTGGCATTCAGATCCTTTCGAGCCTGAAATCAGGGACGGAGCGATCTATGCACGCGGTGCCAATGATGACAAGGGCCAGCTCTTCATGCACATCAAGGCATTTGAGTTCATGGTACATCAGGGCGCACTGAAGCATAATGTGAAGTTCATCCTCGAGGGAGAGGAGGAGATCGGAAGTCCTTCGCTTGCAGCGTGGGCGAAGGAGAACAAGGAGCGTCTTGCTGCAGACATCATCCTTGTTTCCGATACTACGATGATCTCAGAGTCAGTTCCTTCCATCAACTGCGGGATGCGCGGACTCTCATATGTTGAGGTGAAGGTTACAGGACCTAACAAGGACCTTCATTCAGGTCACTACGGTGGTGCTGTGGCAAATCCGATCAACGTGCTTTGCGACATGATTTCGTCTCTTATCGACAAGGATGGACATATCACTGTCAAGGGATTCTATGATGATGTTGTCGAACTTTCTGCAGAGGACAGGGCAAAGCTTTCACGTGCCCCTTTCGATCTTGAGGAATATAAGGAGTTTCTTGATATCAAGGAGGTAAAGGGTGAGGCCGGATACACATCGCTTGAGCGTACCGGCATCCGTCCATGTCTTGATGTAAACGGCATATGGGGCGGTTATACCGGTGAAGGCGCCAAGACTGTCCTTCCATCAGTAGCTCATGCCAAGATTTCCATGCGTCTTGTTCCGAATCAGGACAGCGAGACCATAACAAGGCTCTTCGAGGAGCATTTCAAGGCTATCGCGCCTGATTATGTGAAGGTTGAGGTTACACCTCATCATGGCGGAAACGGATTCCTTATCCCGATTTCTTCTCCTGCATACAAGGCGGCCGAGAAGGCAATGACAGAAGTATATGGCATCGAGCCGGTTCCTTCACGTGGCGGCGGATCGATTCCGATTCTTGCCGATCTTCAGCGCATCCTTGAGATTGATCCGCTTCTGATGGGATTCGGTCTTGAGAGAGATACGATCCACTCGCCGAACGAGAGCTACCTTCTCAAGCAGCTCTACGCCGGCATGGAAGCCATTGCATTATTCTATAGATATTACTAATTATGAACAGAGAACAGTTATATCAGCAGATACAGGCCAAGAAGAGCATGCTCTGTGTCGGTCTGGATGTGGATTTCGACAAGATGCCGGAGCACGTCAAGGCTCTTGCTTCTCAGGGTGAACTCGCTCTGAACGGCCAGCTCTTCAGCGGCAAGGCACGATCTATCGTGGAGTTCAACAAGGCGATTGTGGATGCTACTGCTGCACATTGTGTGGCATATAAGCCGAATCTAGCTTTCTATGAGTGCTATGGCATAGATGGCATGCGCGCTCTTGATGCAACAGTTGACTATATAAGATCAAAATATCCGGAAATCTTCCTCATTGCAGATGCAAAGAGGGGAGACATCGGAAACACGGCCAAGATGTATGCAAAGGCATTTTTCGAAGAAATGGACTTTGATGCTGTTACGATAGCACCGTACATGGGAGCAGACAGCGTCACTCCTTTCCTTGAGTATAAGGACAAATGGGCGATTGTGCTTGCACTTACTTCAAATGCTTCTGCGTATCAGTTCCAGAATGCGCAGAAGGACGGCAAACCTTTATATCAGGCTGTGATGGAGGAGATGATGGAGATTTCCACTCCGGACAACATGATGTTTGTCGTAGGTGCTACAAAAGCTGACAAGCTCGAAGAACTCCGCAGCTTCTGCCCTGACAACTTCTTCCTTGTTCCAGGAGTAGGCGCACAGGGAGGCTCGGCTGAAGAAGTGATTGCACATGGATCAAATGACCATGGCGGACTTCTCATCAATTCTTCAAGGGGTATTCTTTACGCAGATCATACTGAAGACTTCGCGAAGGCGGCTGCCGTTGCTGCGGCGCAGACTGCGAATCTGTAGTTATTCCAAAGATTCGAGGAAAAATTTCTTGCACATCCTGCGGGTTATCTCGTAGGATGTGTATTTTGTAGTAGGGTGGTGGAGACGGTTTACTTCCGTAAGGTCGCAGACATACAGCTTGTCGATCAGTGAGAGATACATCTTTGAATACTTCACATCCAGGTGTCTCTGCAGTTCGCTGGTGTATTCCAATGTAAGCCCTACTTCCTCAGGTGTCAGATCGTCCTTGCAGAATATATACAGACCGAATTCATCGAATTCTCCATAGAATCCGGAAGCCACTTTGCTTACCTTGCTTTCTATGATCCTGCGAAGAGGCTGGGCGAGGGCCCAGTAGTCATATTCAATCGATCCGATATATTTTCCGTCCTGGAGACCATAACCATAACCGCTCTTGATGATCTGATCCATCTCCTCCCGGTCTTCGTCCTTTACGGGAAGACCTGCCATCTCCTTAAGCATCGCCTGGGCGACATCCTTCGTAGGCTCCATGGCTCTTGTCACCTCGATCCCGAGACTCTTGTCTGGCTTCTGCAGATCAGGCCTGTCTTCGTTCACAAGGTCAGAATACTCCTTTCCAAGCAAAGTCTCAAGTGAGATCTGCGCATATCTTTCGAAGAAGCATGTATCGAACTTTCTGTTATTCATTGTCGTTCCAATTAGTCTTACGGAATTCCTTCGGTGTCATGCCTGTCTTTAACCTGAAGAATCTGGAGAAGTGTGACGGTGTGGCGAAATTCAAGTCAAAACTGATGGTCTGGATACTTTCATCAGTGTTTCGTAACATCTTCTTTGCTTCCAGCAGAGCATATTCTTCAAGCCATTCAGACGGATATTTTCCTGTATTTTTCTTTGTTATGAAAGCTAGATGTTTCGGACTGATACCTATCATGTCTGCGTAGAATTCCACTTTCCTGTTATTTTTGTAGTATTCTTCAGCAAGTTTAAGAAACTTTCCTGCAATCTGCCATTCCTTCTTAGGTGCATTTGTATCGAAGTTCTTGTCCAACAGGTAGCAGGCTTCATAAAAGAATATCTTGGTGTATTCAAGTACCACCAGGTCTCTGTATCTGCTCGGATTTTCCTTCATCAGGACCTTGAGGTATGAATGCATTATGTGGAACATTCTCAGTTGCCTTTCACTTATGACATTGAACCTCCGTTCGTTCATCAGACCGTCAAGATATCTTTTGAGATAACTTTCATCTGCTATTTCACTGATGTCATTGCCTACTCGGATCACATCGATATGGAAGTCCTCGCTTTGATTCTTGATATAGAACGGAGTATTTGGGCCTATGACCAGAAAATTACAGCGTCTGATGGTATACTTATAGAGCTTGACCTTTAATGTGGCCTCTCCTCGCATGCATATGATAGCCAGAGCTGATGAGCATACCTTGTATTTTCCATCCAGAAAGAAAAAGTCAAAGTCTCTATCGACTCCGCTGTAGTTATCATAGACTGAAATATCCATATTCTGCTATTTTTCTGCTAATTTAAGCATAAATCCGACAAAAGTGACAGAAAATGACGCAAAAATGTTAGGCAAAAGGACGTGTATGTTAGTATCTTTGCATTGTTCCTGAGAAGGGACTTCTTTAACACACACAATTCAATTCTAAATTCTTTGGCAGGATCGTCGTGATGTCGGTCCTGCTCTTTTGTTATAGAATCATTTATGTCAGTCAAGATGCTTTGCAAGTCCTCCTTCGCTTGTTTCCTTGTAAACTGATGGCAGGTCCTTGCCGGTCTCTTTCATTACTTTTACAACCTGGTCGAATGACACCCTGTGTCTTCCATCCGTATAGAGAGAATATATGCTGGCGTCCATTGCCCTTGCTGCTGCATACGCATTCCTTTCGATACATGGAATCTGTACCATTCCGCATACCGGGTCACAAGTCAGTCCAAGGTGATGTTCTAGTCCCATTTCGGCTGCATATTCGATCTGTGAGGGACTTCCTCCCATCAACTGTGTGATTGCTGCAGCTGCCATTGCGCAAGCTACTCCGACTTCTCCCTGACAACCCACCTCGGCTCCGGATATTGACGCATTGTGTTTGACTACGTTACCTACAATTCCGGCTGTTGCGAGCGCCCTGATGATTCTCTGGTCGCTGAAACCATATACTTTCTTAAGATGGTATAAGGCTCCCGGAAGAACTCCACATGATCCGCAGGTCGGAGCTGTGACGATTGTTCCTCCGCATGCATTCTCTTCACTGACGGCCAATGCGTATGCGAAGATGAGTCCCCTTGTACGGAGAACGTCTCCATATCCGTCGGCCTTGATATAATAGCTTCCGGCTTTTCTTCTGATGTTGAGTGGTCCGGGAAGTGCACCTTCTTCGTCAATACCTCTTTCTACAGCCCTCTGCATGGTTTTCCATACTAGTTCGAGATATTCCCAGAAACCTTTTTTGTCTCTCTCGTGCTCATCTACGAACTCCCAGAATGATTTTCCGTTACTGTTGCACCAGTCAAGGATTTCCTTCATAGTGCCCATTTCATATACCTCGCCGTCGTCTTCTGTATCCAACGGGTGCTCTACGCATGTGATATCGCCGCCTCCGATGCTGTAATATGTCCATATGTCATGTGTCTCGCCATCAGAATTCACCGTTCCTACTGTCATTCCGTTAGGATGAATAGGAAGATTTTCTTTAGGATTCCACTCGATTTCCACTTCTGCGTTGTGATTGCCGGCAGCCTCGATAATGGCCCTGTCGGTAAGGTGGCCTTTGCCTGTGGCGGCAAGCGAACCATATAGGGTGACGGTCAGTTTCTCTGTACCAGGGTGATTTTCAAGATAATCTGCAGTTGCCTTGAATGGTCCCATGGTATGGCTGCTTGATGGACCTTTACCTATCTTATATATGGATTTTACTGATTTCATCTTCTTGTTCTTTTGCTCGTTTTCTGGATTTGACAAAACGTGGCAAAGTTAACACATTACAGATAATCTTCAAAGTACATGGATATCTTGTCATGCAGATGTACTCTGTCCTTACCCATGACATTATGCTCGTGGCAAGGATAAGGGAAGTAGTCTACCTGAACATTGTTTACCACGCATGCCCGTACGAAACTCAGGCTGTGTTCCCAAAGAACTACAGGATCTATGGCTCCCTGACAGATAAGCAGCTTGCCCTTGAGGTCTTTCGCCTTGTTTATCAGGCTGGTCTTCTCATATCCTTCAGGATTCACCTCCGGATGATCCATATATCGTTCTCCATACATCACCTCATACCATTTCCAGTCTATCACCGGACCTCCGGCAACAGCGACCTTGAATATTTCTGGATAGTTGGTAATGAGAGAGATGGTCATGAATCCTCCATAACTCCATCCGTGGACTCCTATGCGGTCCTTGTCTACGTATGGCAGTTCCATGAGCATCTTGACTCCTTCCATCTGATCTGCCATCTCAGCCTGTCCGCATTGTCTATGGATAGCCTTTTCAAACTCAGCTCCTCTGTTCTGGGTACCCCTGTTGTCCTGTACATATACGAGATATCCACGCTGAGCCATATACATTTCCCATCTGCGAAGGTTTGCCATGAATGTGTTCTGTACCATCTGTGAATGCGGACCTCCGTAAACGTACACGATTACCGGATATTTCTTTGCAGGGTCGAAGTCCTTCGGCTTTATCAGACGGTAATAATTGTCGAATTTTCCATCAGCGCTTCTGACAGTGCCGAGAGAGATTTCCGTGTAGGCGTAATCCAATGTAGGATCTTCTGCGCTGAGCATGTTCCGCACTGCAATTCCGTCAGATGTACACAGATTTATTTCGCGAGGAACCGTCAGGCTGCTCCAGCTGTCAACATAGTGTCTGCAGTCCGGACTCATGGCGATGTCATGCCAGCCCTTGTCGAATGTGAGCCTTTGAGGCTTTCCGAAACGGACGACTCCGGCTCCTTTCCATAAAGCTGATTCCGGAACTTTCATGCTTACTCTGAAAAGGTGGTTCTCCACTGGGGATACTTCGGCAGAAGTGTACCAGATATGCTTGCCGTCATTGCCGACATAGGCAAGATCCGCGTCTGTATCGACTATTCTGCGTACTTCGGTTCCTTTAAGGTCGCATAAATATAGGTTTCTGTAGCCGTCACGGTTGTCTGTCCTGTAAATGAACAGATTTTCGCTGCCTTCGATAAACCATACGGGATCCTGAGGCTCGACATATCTGTTGTTGTCTTCTGTCAGGATTGTTCTTATGAAACGACCGCTGTCTGCGTCATATAGATTCAGATGCATGTGCTTCTGGCTCCTGTCGAGGACCTGTACCAGAACCTTCGTGCCGTCTGGAGTCCATGTGATGTTGGTGAGATACTGGTCTTCTCCGAAGTCATCAACCTTAAGATATGATGTTGAACATCTTGCAAAGTTATAAATGCCTATACGGACATTCTCCGAGTCCATTCCAGCCATCGGATATTTGATTTCCTTGAGGCTTCCTGTCCTCGTAGTGATGTCAAGAAGCGGGAACGAAGTCACTTTTGTCTCGTCCTTGCGATAGAATGCAACGCGGCTGCTGTCCGGTGCCCAGAAGATGCCTTCATTGATTCCGAACTCGTTCCTGCTGACGTATTGTCCGTATGTGATGTTGTCATCCTTGCTAACGGCAATAGGCAGTGCCAGCCCCTTGTCGGTGCGATGATACAGACTCTTGCCTTTAGTATAGACCTTTTCAGCCTTCTTGGACGGCTTATAAGGCGATGTGGTTTTTGTGTTGATGTTGAAGGTGATCCAGTTTCCCTGCTTATGCATCAGGATCTCGTCGTTGCTGAACCATCTGCAGTAAAGGTCAGCTGGTGCAAGCTCTCTTGAAAGAATTGTTTCCTCCATAGTGAGGATCTTGCCTGAGGGGTTGTTTGCCTCTCGTGTTTCGATTACGCCTGTCTGAGCAGACAAAGCGAATCCTATGCTCATGAGGCATAGGATTGTGAAAAATCGTGTCATATCCGTCTTTAATTATCTCTGACTGAAACTATCCTGTCGACAATGTATTCCTGCTTTCCTCTCCATGGAAGCGCTCCGAGGTATTCCTTGTAATGGAGTTCGACTAACTTGCCGCCGCATCTCATAAGAGAGTCTGCTATTGCCTGGTCTGTGATGGAGAAGTCGAATTCATATGACTGTATGGCTCCGGCATTCGCTCCCTTGCCTTTACCGAAGCCGGCCTGTATGGCGCGGCCTTCATAGGTCTTGAAGATATAGCCCTTGCGGACAACGAAGTTGAGTTCTCCTGCCTTGACTCCTTCTCCAAAGACAAAGTAGAATTTGAAGTAGATGAATCCGGTAAGCACCAATACCAGAATCAGAGATGTTATGCCTATTATTTTCCCTTTCATAATATTTTTCATTTATGCAAAAATAGTGAAAATATCAGTATATTAGCATAAAATTGTTTTTTTATGAAAAAGGCTTTTCTGTTCTTGATGATGGTCTTGTTGTCTGCCGGTAATATGTACTCTCAGACCTGGTATTCTGATAAGTATTCAATGTTCGTACATTTCGGTCTGTATTCGAAATTTGGAGGAGTATGGGATGGCGAGCCGGTCAGGCAGGGCTACAGCGAACAGATCCAGTCTTTTGCCGGTATCTTCTCTGACTGGTATGCGGCAACCGCCTATGAGTTCGATCCTGTCGGATTCGATGCGGATGCGATAGCGGAGCTTGCCGTCAAGGGAGGGATGCGTTCCGTGGTGTTCACAACCAAGCATCATGACGGATTCTGCATGTTCGACACAAAGACGACTTCATACAACAGTGTGTCGATGACTCCTTCCGGAAGAGACTATGTCCGTGAAATGTCAGAGGCCTGTGCCAGTAAAGGACTTCGCTTCGGACTGTATTTCTCACTCATAGACTGGAATTATCCGCATGCATATCCGATCTCAAGTCACAATGCAGATTTCGTGACGCCTGAACATCACGAGTTCAACAAGGCCCAGGTGCGGGAACTTCTTACTTCGTACGGACCTGTGTCGGAACTCTGGTTCGACATGGGTTCCCTGGAGCCATGGCAGAGCCGCGAACTCTATGATCTGGTGAAGTCGCTTCAGCCTGATTGCATGGTAAGCGGCCGTCTGGGAAATGATGTATATGATTTTGCGGTCATGGCTGACAACAAGCTGCCTCAGACTGCATTGCAGGCCCCGTGGCAGAGCGCGGTGTCGATGTTCCCGGAAACATGGAGCTACCGCAGCTGGCAGGAAAGGGGAGAGGTTGAGGACAAGGTGGCCGAGAAACTGCGAACCTTGATCGATGTCGTGTCGCGTGGAGGTAACTTCCTCTTGAATATAGGCCCGGCCTCGGACGGAAGCATTGTTCCGTTTGAAAGCGAGGTCATCAAGACCATAGGACGATGGCTGGAAAAGAACGGAGAAGCCATCTATGGAACAGAGCCATCTCCGTACAGGACTGAATTCGAGTGGGGAGATGTTACAAGGAAAGGGGATGTCCTGTACTTGCTTCTTACGGGTGAATGCCCTGAGTCTCAGACGATTGTCCTGCCGGGAAGTAAGCGAAAGGTTCGTGTTGCTCCGGATATGTTCGACCCTGTAGATGTAAAGGTCATAAGACTGGAACATGAAAAAGGATTGCCGGATGTAATGGAAACTGTCCTGCCTTCCGGTACAGTGCTTTCATGGGCGAATGCAGTTCCTTACTATAGCTATTCATGTTTTGACTATTACAGCAACTACAGAAGTGTCGTAGGATATGACTGGAATGTCGATCTGCGTCGTCCGGCCTCATCCGTAGAGATTCTATATACCTCTGAGGAGATAGGAAGAAGGATAAGCCTGAGGGTTGGCGATGAGGAAATGGAACTTATGCTTGACGATTCATGTCCTGTTGAGCTGTCATCCAGGCCCAATGTGTCAGGGGCGGCTTTCGGAAGGATGCGCGGAGGAACTTTCGACCCTTCCATAGACGTGAAGAGGGTGCCCGAGTGGAAGGTTCCTGAAGGTGATTATGTGGAAGTCCTTTCGGCGGGATTTTCGAATTATCTATATAAAGCGGACGTCCTTTCTGATGTGCATTCGCTTGTCTTGTTTGACGTGAACTCGGGCAACGGAGCTGAGCTGCAGGTAGCTGGAAAAACCATGATGAAGCATCTCAATCCGTATCGTACTGAGAATCGTATGGAAAAGGTCCTGATCGAATTGTGTGAGCCGGAGATTGAAGTGCTCCTGCGCTCTTATAACAGGTTCGAGGATAGGGCATGTGCGGGATTCAGATTGTCTGACGAGCAGAAGGCATACCGAATGACTGTAGATCTTCCTGACACTGTCAAAGGGAGCAAGGTCAGCGTGAGCCTGAAGGCGGCCGACAGGGAGTCCCCGCATACGGATTGCGGATTTCATAATTTAAGAATCAGCCTGTTGCGTTGATTTGGCAGTCTCGCTTTAATTTGTTAATTTTACAAAAATTGGCCTCAGGCCTTGAAATAATATGACACAGCAGAAATTAAAGATCGAGGTACAGTCCGAAATCGGAAAACTCAATGCAGTCCTTCTCCATCGCCCTGGAGCGGAAGTGGAGAACATGACACCTCTCAATGTGCAGAGAGCATTATACAGTGACATCCTTAACCTATCAATCGCCCAGTCAGAATACGAGCAGCTGTACGGGATTCTTTCAAAAGTCTCGGATGTTTATGAAGTACGTTCGCTCCTGATCGATGTACTGGAGCAGGCCAAGCCTCGCGAGGACCTGATCAGAAGGATATGCACGACAGAGGATGTGATGCCGTACTATGAGGAACTCATGCAGATGAAGTCATCTGATCTTGCCAGGGTCCTGATCGAGGGTCTTCCGGCAAGGATCAACACATTGACTGCATATCTGAAGAATGAATATTACGCCCTCTATCCGCTTTACAACTTCTATTTCACACGTGATGCGGCTGTGACCATAGGCAATCAGGCACTTGTGTGCCGTATGGCAAACAAGGTCAGGATGCGTGAGTCGTTCATCATGGATGCCATATACCGCAACAGCGGAGCCTTCGAATGCTCTGTAATAGATGCTAACTACCTCCAGACCGATAAGTCCGAGGTGATTATGGAAGGAGGTGACATCCTTGTAGCAAGGGAAGACATTCTTATCATAGGAAACGGTGTGAGGACGACGCCTCAGGGAATCGACTTCATGATAGACCGCTTCCGCAAGTCAGTCCCTCGCGGAAGATATAATGTCATAGTGCAGCAGCTTCCTTCAGAGCCGGAGTCGTTCATTCATCTTGACATGGTCTTTACGCTTCTGGACAATGACAAGTGTATGGTCTTCAAGCCTCTGATCACGCAAGCCAATCAATATCAGACAGTTCATATCATCATCGAAGACGGAAGGGTGACAAGCATCCGCCCTGTTTCCGGACTGCTGAGCGTGCTCAAGAAGCTCGGCATGGATCTCAAGCCTATAGTCTGCGGTGGTGCCGACGAATGGGACCAGGAGAGGGAGCAGTGGCATAGTGGCGCGAACTTCTTTGCATTCGCACCGGGAAAGGTCATATCATATGCAAGAAACATCCATACCCTGGAGGAACTTTCCAAAAACGGTTTCGAAATCGTGAAGGCGAATGACTTCATATCCGGCGCAGCTGACTCTACGGTCTATGGAAATTCGCCTTGTGTGCTGACTATTGACGGATCGGAACTGCCACGTGGAGGAGGCGGTGCAAGATGCATGACAATGCCGTTGTCAAGAAATCCATTGGGAGTGTAGTAATTCATAAGAATAATGTTATCTTTGTACGATATTCAATAAAACTTTTATAAAGGGACTATGAAAAGATTTTTCAGCCTGTTCATCCTCGTTGCAACGGCTTATGCCGCAGTTTCCTGCGAGCAGCCGCAACCCGTTGAAGAGAAGGCACCGATCGTCATCTATGACGGTCCGGTAGACCTTGTCGATCAGGAGTTCGGTATGTATTACGGGGACCTCGGACACAATTCTGTCGGAGTATACAGCGTCGTATTCAGTGATGCCGTATGTTTCCGTGATGGATACGGCAATCCATATCTGGATTCGGAAGGAGACATGCTTGTTCTTGAATTCAATGCAAAGATTGTTGACGGTGTCGAGTCTGTCATGCTTCCGGAAGGTACCTATATGGTTGCAGCCGAGTCTGATAAGACTGTCAATACCGAAAATTCATATGTCAAGAGACTTGTAGGCAATACTCAGTATCACTACGAACTTGTATCAGGATCGATAACGGTATCTTATAATTCTGAAGGCGGTTACGAGCTCCTTACCAATGACCTTGTCATCAAGAAAGGTGAAGAGACCTTTGAAGTGACCTATTCATACAGCGGTACGATCAAGTTCGATGACTGGAAGGTCGTGGCGGCGGGGCTTCAGTCAGTGACTGACGATATAATCGACATGCCATTCTCAGATATAGATGCAGTATATTATGGAAACCTGTTCGGCTACGGAACAGCCAACTATGTCATATCGCTTTCCACTGAAGGATTCGTGGAGGATGAGACCGGCACATTGCCTGGCGTGATGATAGTGATGAACATGTTTGATGAACTGCCTTCAGGTGATGAAATTCCTATACTTTCTGAAGGAACATATACGGTATATCCTTCATTCAACTCTCAGGAATTCAGCATGCTCTATGGAATGAACATGGATGGCATGCCTTTCGGTACATATCTGTTCCAGATTGATTCGAAGGGCGCCCAGGCGATGGATTTCATTATGGAAGGAAATGTAAATGTTTCACGCTCCCAGGTCGGATACAATGATGTGTATACTTTGGAATACGAGTTCACGACTCCGTCGAAAAGAAAGGTCAAGGGAACCTGGACCGGCGCGATGGAAATCACAGATGCTTCTACAGACAGCGACCGCGTGATTCTTTCGACACTTGAAGATGATGTGGAATGTGACATGTACAGGGTAGAAAGAGGTTATCTTTCACATATAGAGACTCTTCATACTACTTCAGCCGAAAATCCTATCGATATCGCAGAGGCATGGCAGCTTTGGCTGCAGCCGAGGATGTGGACGGAAGAGGAGAAAGAACTTCCTTGGGATGAACGTATCGAGGCGTGGGATCCAAACGGCGATATCATGATATTCGAATTTATCATTCCTCTTGGAAGCGGCGGTGACATGGCTCCTGAAGTCAATAAGGAATATGTATATACGATACAGCCTAATCTTGCCATGGACGAATTCCTTTATAACATGAGTGTGAGCAGGATGGGACGTCCATATGATGACATATTCTATGAGCCGAACTGGGGAGATTACTATTATATGACAGGAACCGATGCTCGTCGCGGATTTACATGGGATGGCGGTTACAGAGGAAACTGGTATCTGCATTACATGGAAGGAACCTGGCAGAATATGGATGAGATGGCTCCTGCGGTCAAAGGAACAGTCTCAGTCAAGAGGACTACCGAGTATTCGGTAGCTACAGGTGGACGCGAGGCTCAGTTTGAGCTTGTCTGGAATCTCTATGATGATTCTGAGGCCTCAAATAACATCTCAGGAGAATGGTCAGGCCCGATTACGATATATAGCGGTGCTGAAGAAATTTAACATATATGGAAAGAACATTGGTAATACTTAAGCCAGGATGCCTCCAGAGAGGTCTCGTTGGCGAGGTGATCTCGAGATTCGAGAAAAGGGGATTGAAGCTTGTAGCAATGAAGATGGTACAGCTTGATGAAGAAATCCTGAAAGTACACTATGCACATCTTCTTGACCGTCCATTCTTCCCTTGGCTTCGTGACGGCATGATGGCGGCTCCTGTAATTCTCTGCTGTTGGGAAGGATACAGCGCAGTCCAGGTTGTCAGGGACATGGCAGGAGCAACAAAGGCAAGCAAGGCTGTTCCGGGAACAATCCGTGGCGATTACAGCCTGAGTGCTCAGGAGAACATTGTTCACACTTCTGACTCTCTTGAGAATGCAAAGATTGAACTTGAGAGATTCTTCGTGGAGTCAGACTACTGCGACTACAAGTCGCCGCTTGATCCTTTCAAGTACGCTCCGGACGAATACTGATCTTGTTTAGACAAAATGAAAGAGCTTACAGCAATGCTGTGAGCTCTTTCATTCTTTTTCTAGGACTGACTCTTCTGTAGAGCACGTCATATACCATGTCTGCGATCGGCATCTCGATATTATGCATTTCGTTGATTTTCTTGATACATGCGGCTGCATAATAGCCTTCGGCAATCATTGTCATCTCGTTGAGCGCGCTCTTTACCGTGCATCCGTGGCCGATCAGCTGGCCAAGACGGCGGTTGCGGCTGAATGACGAATACGATGTCACAAGCAGGTCGCCAAGGTATGCAGAGTTCATTGTATCCCTCTCGAACGGATAGCTTTCGTTGATGAACTTTGTCAATTCCTTTGCACATGCTGCTGTGAGTACTGCTCTGAAGTTGTCTCCGTATCCCAGGCCATAGGCGAGTCCTGAGGCTATGGCATAGATGTTCTTGAGAATTGCCGCGTATTCAATGCCGTATATGTCGGTAGAGTAGCTGACCTTGAAGTCATTGCTCCTGAACATCTCACCTATCTTCCGGGCATTAGCTTCGTCCTTGCAGGCAACGGTAAGGTATGAAAGCTTGTTTCGTGATACTTCCTCTGCATGTGAAGGACCGGATATGAGGCCAAGGTTGTCATATGAGAGTCCGAAGGCGTTTCTGAAGTATTCTGTAATTGTCGAGTTGTCGTCTGATACTATACCTTTGGTTGCAGAAAGTATGAACTTGCCGTCTAGTGACTCGGTGAGTTCTGCCATGACATTCTTGAGAAATGCAGACGGAGTCGCTATCAGGATGACTTCACTGTTTCTTACCACTTCGTTGATATCCTGTGACGGATGTATGAAGTCCGGATGAAACTCGACGTCACTGAGGTATTTGGCGTTTCTGCCTTCTGTGAGAAGACTTTCCATCACTTCCTCATTTCTGATGTGCCACCACACCTCAATCCTGTTTCGCTCCAGTGTGTGAACCAGCGCTGTAGCCCAGCTACCGTAGCCGATCACACCGCATTTTGTATTATCAGATATATTGAATGCCATACTTTTCGGGTTTTCCGTTAACTTGGCAAATATAACTAAAAACTTTGTTATATGAAAAAACCAGTCTGAAGCTGACTTCGGACTGGTTTTTCAGTTATATTGATTATATTCTCTTAGAGCACTGCCATGATAGCTGCAACGAGGGCAAGAATCGCGTAGAACTCAGGAAGAGCGGCGTAGATGAGGGTGTTGGTCTGTACGTCGTGGCCCTGTGAGATGCCGACGATACCGTTAGCGCAGACCTGGCCCTGACGGATACCTGAGAAAAGGCATACAAGACCTACTGCAAGGCCAACGCCAAAGAGCATAGGTCCCTGAGCAGTGAAGTCAGGCTTGAAGACAACGAGCCAGAGGAGGAATCCTACGAAACCATAGAGACCCTGTGTTGCAGGAAGTGCTGAGAGGATCATGTAGCTTGAAGATTTCTCCGGATTCTTCTTGAGGGCGCCTTCTGCAGCATTGCCTGCGATTGTTGTTCCATAAGCAGATCCGATGCCTGCGAGGCCAAGCATGAGGCCGAGGCCGAGATAACCAAGAATTTCGTTCATAATGTTATAAGTTTTTAATTGTTATTGTTTTTATTCTTCTTTATCAGTTGTGAGGGGGCTGTAGAATTTTCCGGTACCCTCATATCCGGAATTCTTGAAATACTCTACGAATGTCAGACGGAGCGGGTGTACGAATGCTCCAAGGCATGACATCGCAAGATTGAGAACGTGTCCGAAGATCAGGATCACTATGCAGAACACCCAGTTCAGAGCAGGAATAGGAATGTCAAGTATCATGGTACCCATGATGTTGAATGCATTTCCGAGCATTCCTCCGGCAAGCCCGAGAGCATATAGACGGATGTAGCTGAGCACGTCTCCAAGGAGTCCTGTGACCATGTTATATGTATCCCAGAGTCCTGATCCTATGTTCACCAGCGGGTTGCGTGCAGGAGTGTTGAATATGAAGATTGCAAGGCAGCTGATCACAGCCAGTCCTATTACAGCCCATTTCATTGCCATTGGTCCCATTACATTCATCATTCCGAGAGCAGCTAGGATGATTCCACCTACTATCAGAAGTGTCCATCCCCAGGTGCTGATGGTGCTCTTGAAGCCGAATCTCTTAGTGAATCCGATTGTCTTGACCACCATTGCCAGACAGATGTGGAATACTCCGATGCCCACAGCAAGAACCATCTGTGCAGGGAAACCGGCTATCTTTCCGTCAGGGAACCAGCCGTCAACGCATATCGCCTTGAGCCATTGTGGCGCCCAGGAAGCTTCCAGGATGCTCATTCCGAAGAATGTTCCAAGGAAGAATCCTATAACCAACGTTCCGATTCCGAGGAAGGTCACAAGCTTGTGCATCTTGCCAAGTCCGCTGTCTGCCATCTTGTATTTGAGGAACATGCCTATAAGGATGAGCAGGATACCATATCCGGCATCTCCCATACACATTGCAAAGAACAGGAGGAAGAACGGAGCTACGATTGAAGTCGGGTCGAATTCGCCATAAACAGGCATTCCATACATTCCTGTAAGGACTTCAAACTGACTTGAAAACCAGTTGTTCTTCAATTTAATAGGTGGGTTGTCCTCTTCTGCGGCCTCCTCCTTTATATAAAGGATGCCCATTTCGTCAAATGCCTTGCAAAGTTCTGCATCATGCTCTACAGGCGCGAATCCCTCCAGCACGTTGATGCGGTTGTCCACTGCTGTTTCTGTAGACATTTTTGCAAGATAGAGGTCGAGGTCAACCAGAGTTTCTGTGCACTCAGCCTTTATCTGGGAGATGGCATCCTTGCATCTGAGGAGTCGTCCCTTAACCTGTATGATTTTTTCCGCTAAAGCGTCAACTTCAGCCTGTGCCTCTTTCCATGAGGCTTCAGGTGCGGCAACCGGATCGACAGGGAGTGAGTATTCGTCTCCTTTTGCAGTGACAGTAACAAACCAGATATTATTCTTGTCCTCAGATATTACCTCAAGAGGATATGTCTCAGCCCATTCTGCTGAATATGCCTTTCGGTTTACAGAATAGTACCTCACGGTGTAACCGAGAGTTTCAAGAGAATCCAGACGTGTTTTGTCAAAGTCGCCCCAAGGAAGCCTTGCCTTTACATCCTTTTCTGCTGCTGCCTTTGCAAGTTCAAGTTCAGCTGATTCTACGAGTGCCAGCTGTGCTTCCTTGACTGCGTCAACAGGAGTGGATGCTTCCGCATATGCCTTAGATACCTTTTCAAAGTCTGAATCCTTCTCATAGCTTATGCCTTCCAGTCTGCCGATCACTTTCTTGGCAGCAGCTACTGAGTCAAGCATAGCAGCAGAGCATTCATCAACAGGCTTCGCAGAACGGGTGATGTCGACGACGCCGAGTTCCTGGAGCTTCTCCAGGAAGCCTTCAGTCTCCCCGCTGAGGAGAATGAAGGAGTATTTCATCATTTTATCTACCATTGTTCTGCTCCTCCTCTTCTTCTTCGATTGCATGTCTGCTCTTCACGATCTTGGAAGCTGCCTTGGAGAGGTTCTCCTCGTCTTCCATATATCGCTTGATCTTTCTGATGGCCTCCTGATATCCAGGAATCTGAACCTTCTCATAGAGGTTTACCTTCTGAGTGGTCTTCTTTCTCTGGAAATCGAGGATACGTGCTTTTTCCTTGTAGACTTCTGACTCTATGCCGAGTCGGGAGAGTTCCTTCAGGATAGCTACGCCGTCTGCATACCAAGCAGGCTTGGCAAATGCATTGAAGTCGTTTATCTGATAGTATATCTCCTTCAGCTCAGGAGTCTTTACACCAGCAACCTTTACAGTCACCAGATCAATGTCAGTGATTGCGATAAGGCCTGGCTCGAACTCGTTCCAAAGTGCTGCAAGGTAGTCGTATCTCTTCAGGGCGGCATCAAGATCTTCAATAAGTTTCTCTGAATACTCCTTGGCCTTGCGGACCTCAAGACGCAGCGCCGACTCCTTGTTCTTAAGGGTAGGGAGGGCATTCTTACGCATCTTGAGCTGCTTGTTCAAGTTGTTAAGAGATGTCTTATTATATTGAAACTTTATTGCCATAAAATTTAGATTTCTCCACTACGGTCGAAATGACAGTAGGACTAATTTTTCCAATACTGATCGATGAATTCCTGCTTGATGCCGGTCTCCGCCTTCGAGAAGTATGTTTCGAAGAGTTCCCATGCTGTATCGAGCATTTCATCAATCTTGATGTTCACGTCAATCGCAAGGATTCTTGTAGCGTATGCCTTTGCATAGTCAAGACATCTGAGGTCATAGTCACTGAGGTCGAAACCGTTCTCAAGCTTGGTCTTTGCGTTCTGAGCATCTGCGTACAGACGTACGGATGCGTTCATCACCTGGCTGTGGTCCTTACGTGTCTGCTTGCCCTGAACGAGCTGCTTCAGACGTGAAAGTGAACGGAACGGGTCGATGATGACCTTTCCTGAGTCAGGATCCGCACGGAGGAAGAGCTGTCCCTCTGTGATATATCCGGTGTTGTCTGGGATTGCGTGAGTGATGTCACCGTCGTTGAGAGTTGTGACCGCGATGATGGTGATCGAACCTCCGTCAGGAAGCTGAACGGCCTTCTCGTAGATCTTTGCAAGGTCTGAATAGAGAGAGCCTGGCATAGAGTCCTTTGAAGGGATCTGGTCCATACGGTTAGACACGATCGAGAGCGCATCTGCGTAGAGGGTCATGTCGGTAAGGAGCACGAGCACCTTCTCGTTCTTCTCTACAGCGAAGTACTCTGCAGCTGTAAGCGCCATGTCAGGGATGAGGAGACGCTCTACAGGAGGCTGCTCTGTGGTGTTCACGAATGAAATGATCTTGTCAAGCGCACCGGCTGCCTCGAATTCATGCTTGAAGTAGAGATAGTCGTCGTTTGTAAGACCCATACCTCCGAGGATGATCTTGTCTACGTCCGCGCGGAGGGCTACCTGTGCCATCACGTTGTTGTACGGCTGGTCAGGGTCTGCGAAGAAAGGAATCTTCTGTCCTGACACGAGTGTATTGTTGAGGTCGATGCCCGCGATACCTGTAGGGATGATCTGCGAAGGCTGTCTTCTCTTGTAAGGGTTCACTGACGGACCACCGATCTGTACCTCTCTTCCTTCCACCTCAGGACCTCCGTCAAGCGGCTTTCCGTATGCATCGAAGAAACGTCCTGCAAGCTCATCACTTACCTTGAGGGTAGGAGGGGCGCCGAGGAATGTAACCTCAGCGTTAGTAGGAATGCCTTCTGTACCAGCGAAAACCTGGAGAGTCACGAGGTCTCCCTTGGTCTTCACTACCTGAGCAAGTCTGCCGTCTACGACAGCGAGCTCATCATTGGAGATACCCTGTGCACGGAGTGCTACAGTTGCCTTTGTGATGGCCTCCAACTGTGTGTATATTTTCTGAAATGCCTTAGTTGCCATTGCTCAGGAGATTTGTAAGTTGCTGTTTGTAATTTTCAAATTTCTCGCTCTTGAACTCGGAGTAGTTCATCTGACGGAGAGTGTTGATCACTTCCTTGAAGAAGTTGCGGCACTGCTCATAGTCTTCGAACTTGAATTCCTTGTCGCATATTCCGAGAACGAGTTCGAGCATATAGCTCTGACGCTCGATAGGGCAGAGTGCGTCGATAGCGTCGAATGCATCCTGCTGGAGGATGACGAAGTCGACAAGCTCTGACTTCCAGAACAGTTCGTGGTAGCTCATAGGCACACCGTCGTCACCGAGGATATTGATCTGGTCGTTTGCATCCTTACCCTTGCGGATGATGTTCTTGGTCTTCTCAACCATCTCGACCCAGCCTGGCTTGACCTTCTCTGAAAGATGCTCGCGGATTTCCGGATACTCGAGATATTTTGAATATGAGTCGATAGGGTTCACAGCAGGGTAGCGCTTCTGGTCTGCTCTGTTCTGCTCGAGGGCGTAGAAGCAGCGTGCTGCCTTCTTTGTAGACTCGGTCACAGGCTCCTTGAGGTTACCTCCTGCAGGAGATACGGTACCGATGAATGTTACCGAACCTGTCTGACCGTTGTTGAGAACAACCATACCTGCACGTGCATAGAATGCTGAGATGATGGCTGAAAGGTCAACAGGGAATGCGTCTGCTCCAGGGAGTTCCTCCATACGGTTCGACATCTCACGGAGAGCCTGTGCCCAACGTGATGTAGAGTCGGCGAGGAGGAGGACCTTGAGTCCCATTGCGCGATAGTATTCGCAGATTGTCATTGCAGTGTAGACTGAAGCCTCACGTGCTGCAACCGGCATGTTTGAAGTGTTACAGATGATGGTTGTACGCTCCATGAGGTGACGACCTGTATGTGGGTCGATGAGTTCAGGGAACTCTGTGAAGATCTCCACAACCTCGTTTGCACGCTCACCGCAGGCTGCCATCACGATCACCTCTGCGTCACCCTGCTTTGCGATCGCGTGCTGAAGCACCGTCTTACCGCAGCCGAAAGGACCAGGGATGAAGCCTGTACCGCCTTCTGCGATAGGGTTGAGTGTGTCGATCACACGCACACCTGTCTCCATGATGCGTGATGGTCTTGGTTTCTCCTTATATCCCTTGATTGCAACCTTCACCGGCCACTTCTGATACATGTTCACTTCTATGTCCTCTCCGGCAGCATTGGTCAGAACAGCGATTGTCTTGTCGATGTTATACTGGCCGGCCTCTGCTACTGACTTGACTGTGTATTCGCCTTCGAATGCGAACGGAACCATGATCTTGTGAGGAAGCCATCCTTCCTTCACCTCTCCGAGCCAGTCTGCAGCGACAACCTTGTCGCCCGGCTTTGCTATAGGAGTGAAGTCCCAAAGAGTCTCGTGGTTGAGCGGATCAGTGTATTCACCTCTCTTGAGGAATACTCCTGTCATTGTAGTCAGGTCGTTCTGCAGACCATCGTAGCTGCTTGAAAGAAGACCTGGGCCGAGAGTGGCCTCGAGCATCTTGTCCTCGAACTCCACTTCGTTGCCGTTCTTGAGTCCACGGGTGCTCTCGAATACCTGTACAGCCGCATTCTTGCCATTTACCTTGATGACCTCGGCCATAAGCTTTGTGTCACCTACGGTGATGAAGCAAAGCTCATTCTGAGATACAGGTCCGTTGACTTCGACTGTAACGAGGTTTGATACGATACCCGTAACCTTACCTGTTGTTTTCATACTGATTATCTGTGTTTTTGTTATTATGCATTATATTCGACACCCTTGAATGTGCCGCGAACCTCGTCCACAAGTTTCTTGAACATCTCGCGGCCGGTCTGCTCGTCGAGCCTGAACCATCTTGCAACGATGTTCATCTTGGTGATGAATCCGAGAATTGCGTCAATGTCGAAATAGTTGAATGTGGTCAGATCGCTTATCTTGTCCCACATCAGGTCGTCGATACCTCTTTCTCTTGCCAGGATGTCAGTCTGCGCAAGGACCGTTTCCATGTCGGCAGCTTCTTCAAACTCTGATGCTGCAGCCTCGAGAATCTTAGGATCTGTGTCTTCACCGAATGTGAGCACATCCTTGTCCGCTGGTCTTCCAAGAGCCTTGTTCAGATATTTCACCTTGGCATTACGGATGTTCAGGTCGAAACGGAAATAATTCCTTATGAACGCGTCGTCGTGCAGAAGAGCAGAGCAGTAGAATCCAGCATCAAGCTTTTCGTCATTATAGCCGTCCATGAGAAATGCTATCGTTTCCCTGTCCTTTTCCGAGCAGAGGCTGACGATTTCTTCAATGTAGTCCTCCGGAGTCTTATCACCGAATTTCCATCCGGTGGTGATGTCCGGCAGACTTGCTATGATATATTCGTAATTGTTCATTATCCGAAGAGAATCTTCTTGGTTGCAGGTCTGAGGTATTCTGAGATGAGGGCGTTGAATGTCTCCTCTGTAAAGCTGATGAAGTAGCCACCGTCCTTAGGACCGATTGTGAATCCGCCGGCTATCTTCTTGGTGAATGAGGCCTGGACATCAGACTTGAGCACCTTTGCGAGCTCGGATGTTACGAAAGGCTCGAGGTCCTTCTTGAGAGCCTCTGGAAGAATAACCTCGAGGTCTACAGGCTCCTCTGCGTTGAATCCCTTGGCAACAGCAAGGATCACTTCCTTTACGAATTCAGCTGAAGTAAGAGCCTTTGCAACCTCTGCTCCGGTCATCTTTGTGACTACGAGGGTCTCGATGTCCTTCTTGGTTGCAGCAACGCTCTGGCTTGCCGCCATCTTGAGGTCGCCCTGAACCTTGGTCTTAAGGTCTTCAGCCTCCTTGTTAGCGGCAGCAACGATAGCGGCAGCCTCGGCCTTCGCCTTGGCTACGATCTCTTCTGCCTGAACCTTTGCCTTGGCAAGGAGTTCCTCGCCTTCCTGTTTTCCCTTTGCCAGACCCTCATTGTAGAGCTTGTCTGTCAGTTCTTGCAATTTGTTCTGCATGTTTTTGATTAATTATGTGTATTTGATTAAATTTTCTTATCTATCTTGCAAATCTAATAATAAAAGCTTGACAAAGCAACCTATTTTTCTTTTAAATATTAAAAACATTCTTTCAGAATGCTTACGATATTTTCGCTCTTGCCCATGGTGTAGAAATGCACTGCAGGAACGCCGTTGGCGATCAGGTCCTTGCACTGCATTGCGCACCATTCCGAGCCGAGTCTGTATACGGTTTCCTTGTCCTTTGCCTTCTTGATTTCCTCTGTCAGTTCAACGGGGATGTCCAATGAGAACGACTCCGGCAGCATGCTTATCTGTCTGAGTGTGGATATCGGCTTCAGTCCAGGTATGATCGGGACAGTGATGCCGGCCTTGCGGCATTTGTCGACGAAATCATAGTATACCTTGTTGTCGAAGAACATCTGCGTGATGATGTAGTCTGCGCCGGCATCCACCTTTCTCTTCAGATTCACGATGTCAGTCTCGATGTTCGGAGCCTCGAAATGCTTCTCAGGATATGCTCCGACTCCGATGCAGAAGAATCTGTCGTCGGTTTCAAGTCCGCGGCTTCTTCTGTATGAACTGCTTCCCTGATAGCTTCTGATGCCTTCCACCAGCTCGTTGGCATAGCTGTATCCTCCGGGAGTAGGAGTGAAACGCTTCTCGCTGCTCATGCTGTCGCCTCGGAGTGCTACGATGTTGTTGATGCCGAGGAATGCAAGGTTGTCCAGCTTGCTTTCGATCTCTTCCTTCGTCGTGCCTGCGCAGATGATGTGCGGAATGACCGTTATGTCATACTTGTCCATGATGGCGGCGCACACGGTCGTTTCGCTTATGCGATTGCGCACAAGGTGCCTGCTGAAGCTTCCGTCACTCTCTTCACGGAACTCGTATTCGTCCCTGTGGCTTGTGACATTGATGTATTTCGGACTGAACTCCATGAATGGTGCGATGCTCTCAAGAAGTTCATCTTTGGTCATGCCCCTGAGTGGTGGGACTATCTCCAGTGAAGGGAAGGCCTTCGTACTGCCTGCCAGTATATCAGTTACTTTCATAGTCTATTTCAACATATGTCCTAAAAAACGTCTTGCTCTGTCTTCGTCCATGCCGCGGACAGACGCATATCCGTCATATTGTTCCTT
This sequence comes from Bacteroidales bacterium, assembly GCA_015060255.1. GTDB lineage: Bacteria > Bacteroidota > Bacteroidia > Bacteroidales > UBA932 > Cryptobacteroides. The sequence continues at coordinate 45,606 of SUYV01000002.1, forward strand.
GCTTATTCTGCGTATCTCGCTGTATTTTGCCTCCGGATGCATGAATATGAATCCGCAGATGCTTGATTCGGGTATCATTGCATAGCTCTCGGTCAGCTTGATGCCCAAGCTGAATCTTCCGGAAAGCATCTCCAGTATCTCGTCCTTGAGCGTGTGGTCCGGGCAGCTTGAATATCCTGCAGCCGGCTTAATAGTCTTTATTCCATCTCTATGAATCTGGTCATCAAGCCATAGCGATGCGGCCTCAGCCAATGTCATCCTGACCGTCTTGGCCACCATGTCCTCATACTTGTTGCTGCAGGCCGGACAGCAGCAGCCCTCTTCGTGTGCTGCATTTCTCGGTCTGACGCATATGGTGAACACGCCGAAAGGGGAGCGTCTGCCGGAACTCTGCGGTATCACATAGTCGCAGAGCGAGAGGCCTTCTCCCGTTTCCTGTCTCATGAACGGGATCTTCCTTTCGCGTGTTATGATGTTCTTGCCGTCTGATGATCCAAGAATGAATCTGGCAGAAATCATTATCCTGTAATTTCCGAGAGCCAGCTCATCTTCGGCATCCTGCCTCAGCTGCATGAGCTCCATCGCTTCAGGCGATGCACTTCCATATTTGACGCCCCATATCGCATAGAACATCCTCCAGTCGAAATATCGCATCACTTCAGAAGGATCCAGCTCCTTGGCAGGAATGTCAAGCGGACAGTTCTCGAGATAGCTCTCGAGCGGGAACTTCCCTTCATATCCGTCATTTCCGACCGAGGTTGATTCTGAGTTCTCCTTGAGATCGTCTCCTTTTTCATACAGTTTCCTGAGGTGTTCCTGCTTTATGTGTTGTTCTTTCTCAAATGCCTCAGGGTCAAACATATATTTCTTTGCCATGACGGCTGATGCTGATGCGTCAGCACCATAATATACATGTCCATAGAGCGGTGCGAGCTTCACTGCTGTATGAAGAGCCGAGGTCGTTGCGCCTCCGATGAATAGTGGTTTTGTCATACCTCGTGCAGACATCTCCCTGCATATCTCTTCCATCTGATATAAAGACGGCGTTATGAGTCCGCTGACCGCCACTATGTCTGCGTCGAGTCTCTCCGCTTCGTCCAGAATGGTCTCCTTGTCGACCATGACTCCCAGGTCATGGACGTCGAATCCGTTGCATGTCAGGACTATGCCGGTGATGTTCTTTCCAATGTCATGGACGTCTCCCTTTACCGTTGCAATGACCACTACGGGTTTTTCGGACGCTTTGTCGTCCTTGCCCATATATGGTTCCAGGATCGTGACGGCATCCCTCATTATCTTTGCAGACTTCACGACCTGCGGAAGGAACATCTTGCCGTCTCCGAACAACTTTCCGACAGTCTCCATGCCGGCCATCAACGGCCCTTCAATGATCTTCAGAGCGCTTTCTCCCTTGTCGAGGAGTCCCTTCAGTTCGGTTTCAAGGTCAGTCGACATGCCTTTGACAATCGCTTCTGCAAGACGTGCTCCGTGGTCTTCGTCAGCATGGCGAGCCTCGTCCTTGCCGTCCTTCCTGTCATTGCCTGCTTGACCGGCAATCTCCTCCTTCAGACGTGTCGCCTTCACGATCAGCCTTTCAGTTGCCTGACAATCCCTGTCGAAGATCACATCCTCCACACATTTCAGAAGTTCGGGCTCGATCTCGTCATAGATCTGAAGCATCGACGGATTGACAATGGCCATGTCGAGGCCGGCCTTTATCGCATGATAGAGGAAGGCCGAGTGCATGGCTTCTCTCACTGCATTGTTTCCGCGGAATGCGAAAGAGAGGTTTGACACTCCGCCCGAGGTCAGCGCTCCCGGCAGATTTTCCTTTATCCATCTGACCGCTTCGATGAAGTCGACGGCGTATCTGGCGTGTTCGCTGATTCCCGTTCCTATGGAAAGAATGTTTACATCGAAGATTATGTCACAAGGAGCAACTCCGGCCTCTTTTGTCAGCAGGTCATATGCTCTTTGACATATAGCGATCTTTCTGTCATATGTAGTAGCCTGTCCTTCTTCGTCAAAGGCCATGACAACCATGGCGGCTCCGAGTTCCTTGATGGCTTTTGCCTTGCTTACGAATGCCTCTGGTCCTTCCTTGAGACTGATGGAGTTCACTATACATTTTCCCTGAGCATTCTTCAGGCCTGCGAGCAGTGTCTCCCAATGTGACGAGTCAATCATCAGGGCGGCTTTGGCGACTGCAGGATCGTTGGAAACATATCTGACGAAACGCTCCATCTCCTTGGTGCTGTCCAGCATTGCGTCATCCATGTTGATATCTATGATGCCAGCTCCGTCTTCTATCTGCTTCGCTGCGATCTGGAGAGCCTCGTCGTATTTTCCTTCTGCAATCAGTCTGGCGAATTTTCTCGAGCCGGCGACATTGGTCCTTTCTCCGACATTCGTGAAATTGTTATGCTTGACATCTACGGTCACGGCTTCCAGGCCGCTGACCTTCAGTGGTGTGTCGTCCATGGATAAGGCTGTTCTAGTGGACGGGCAGATGTCTCTGACGGCTTTTGCTATTGCCCTGATATGTTCCGGTGTTGTTCCGCAGCATCCTCCTACTATGTTTACCAGGCCTTTTTCTGCCATGACCTTGACCTGCTGAGCCATGTCATCAGGACTCTGGTCATATCCGCCCATCTCGTTCGGAAGTCCCGCATTAGGGTAGCAGCTTATGCCGCATCTGCACCATTTGCTGATGTCTTCAATCAGAGGCATGAGCTCAGCTGCTCCGAGCGAACAGTTAAGGCCGAAAGCCAGGAGAGGGTAGTGGCTTACTGCTGCATAGAACGCTTCCAACGTCTGACCTGTGAGCGTTCTGCCGCTTCTGTCTCCGACTGATACAGAAATGATTACAGGAATCTTGTCGTGTCCTGGCTGAATGTCTGATATGGCTTTGAGGGCGGCCTTGGCGTTCAATGCATCAAAGCATGTCTCGATAAGAAGCAGATCGACGCCTCCTTGTATGAGCGCTTCCGCCTGCTGACGATAGGCCTCATACATTTCATCAAAAGAATACGGTCTGAATGCCGGGTCCGACACGTCAGGAGAAAGCGACAACGATTTGGATGTCGGTCCCATGCTTCCGGCAACCCATACCTTTCGCTCCAGGCCCACGGCTGCGGCCATCTCAGCCGCTTCGTCTGCCGCCTCGCGGGCGATCCTGGCGCCTGCCAGAGCCATCTGTGCAGCAAATTTTTCACAATCGTATTCTGACTGTGAAATGACATTCGCACTGAATGTGTTGGTCTCTATGATATCGGCTCCTGCCGCAATATATTCCTTGTGAATCTGCCTGATGATCTCCGGACGTGTCAGGTTGAGGCATTCATTATTGCCCTTGAGTTCCTTCGCACATCCAGAGAAAAGACCGCTACGGTAGTCACCTTCAGTCAGTCCGTATTTCTGGATCATAGTACCCATGGCACCATCCAGAATCAATATCTTATTACCTGATGTAATCATAACCTACAAATATAGACATAATTCGTCAATATTCATAGCTGGTGCGTATGTTCTTGGTGTACAGTATGTTATCAAAAGTCCGTGCTCCCCAAAGGGAGCACGGACTTTTGATAATGTGTTGATGATCAGTTATATGTGCCCCAGTGATTATCCGAGGAAACTGAGGAGGATGCCGGCTGCTACGGCAGAGCCGATGACTCCGGCCACGTTTGGTGCCATTGCATGCATCAGCAGATGGTTGCTTGGGTCGAATTCGCGGCCGACGTTCTGTGATACTCGGGCTGCGTCAGGAACGGCAGACACTCCGGCATTTCCGATGAGCGGATTGATCTTGTTTCCTTCCTTGCAGAACAGGTTCATTATCTTGGCGAAGCCGACGCCGCAGATGGTCGCTATTATGAATGACATCAGACCGAGTGCGAAAATCTTGACCGATGTCGTCGTAAGGAATACGTCAGCCTGCGTAGAACAGCCTACTGTTACGCCGATCAGTATGGTCACCACGTCGATGAGGGGACCGCGGGCTGTCTCTGCTAGACGCTTGGTTACTCCGCTTTCCTTCAATAAGTTACCGAAGAAAAGCATGCCCAGCAGCGGCATGCCCGAAGGCACGATGAGGGCGGTGAGGATGAATCCCACGATAGGGAAGATGATCTTCTCCTTCTGACTTACCGGTCTTGGCGTCTTCATTCGTATGAGACGCTCCTTCCTGGTTGTCATCAGAAGCATGATAGGACGCTGGATCACAGGCACAAGGGCCATGTATGAGTATGCCGACACAGCGATGGCTCCCATCAGGTGTGGGGCAAGCTTTGATGACAGGAAGATGGCTGTCGGGCCGTCAGCGCCGCCGATGATGCCGATTGCTCCGGACTCGGCAGGCGTGAAGCCCAGGTGAAGAGCTACGACATATGCTCCGAAGATTCCTATCTGTGCTGCGGCTCCGATAAGGAGCAGGCGAGGCTGCGATATAAGTGATGAAAAGTCAGTCATCGCGCCTATGCCAAGGAATATTAGAGGAGGATACCAGCCCTTCTGAACACCTTGGTAGAGGATGTTCATTACGGATCCCTCTTCATATATGCCTATCTGAAGCCCTTCTGTAAAAGGAATGTTACCTATGATCATACCGAAGCCGATAGGTACCAGAAGAAGCGGCTCCCAATCTTTCTTTATGGCAACAGTGATGAATGCCACACCGATGGCAATCATTATGACATGCTGCCATGTCATGTTTGCGAAGCCTGTGTATTGCAGGAACTGCTGCAGGCTTTCTATAACTGTATGCATAATACTATCCTATAGTAACGATTGCTGCTCCTTCGAGAACTGAATCTCCCTTTGCTACATTCACAGCTGTAACTGTGCCGTCTGACTCTGCCTGGATCTCGTTTTCCATCTTCATGGCTTCGAGTATGGCTACGACCTGACCGGCCTTGACCGCATCTCCGACATTGACTTTCACTGCGATGATCACGCCTGGAAGAGGGGACGTGACTGCCTTGCCACCTGTTGCCGGCTTGGCCGCAGGGGCGGCTGGCTGCGGAGCAGAAACTGGAGCGACTGCAGGTGCAGCCTGCTGAACAGGCGCTGCCGGAGCATTCTCCATCTCCACCTGATATGATGTGCCGTTAACTGTGACATCTGCGATGTTTCCTGATACAGAGTTTACTGCGACATTATATTCGTTTCCGTTGATCTTGAACTTATACTGCTTCATGATTATTTCCTTTTTATTGTTATGATATAGCTTTCGTTGTCGTGGACAGTGTCGTTGAGGTATTGATGTAACGCAAGTCCTATGGCTGCATATGTCTCTCCGTTGAGTTCCTGGTCAAGCGCCATGGCTATTGCCGCAACCTCCTCTTCTGAAGGCGCGCCTTTGGCCGCCTTTCTCTTGAAGCGGCGCACCAGGCTCTTCCAGTCAACCTTGCCGTTGACTGCCTTGCCGACGAATGTGTATGCAAAGTACAGCACTACAAGGGCAGTGAACACCACTGCGACTGAGACCACGGTGATGATGATTCCATGAGGATCCCTTGCCGCCATCTCAGCGCTTTTGCGCACAACGTTCTCCGACACCTGCAATAACATGAATGTATTCATACCTTATATTATTAGAGTGGGAGGTTGTCGTGTTTCTTCCACGGGTTTTCCTGCTTCTTCTCTGCCAGCTGCTCAAGCGCGCGGATCACGCGGAATCTGGTGTTGCGAGGCTCGATTACATCGTCGATATATCCATAGCTTGCCGCATTGTATGGGTTGCAGAACAGGTCGTTGTATTCCTTGGCTTCAATGTTCTTAAGGATCTCAACCGCTCCTTCAGCTCCCATCACGGCGATGTTCGCAGAAGGCCATGCATAGTTGATGTCTCCGCGCAACTGCTTGCAGCTCATTGTGATATGCGCTCCGCCATAAGATTTTCTCAATGTGACCGTAACCTTAGGTACTGTTGCTTCTCCATATGCATATAGCAGTTTCGCTCCATGCGTGATGATGCCGCCGTATTCCTGCTGTGTTCCGCAAAGGAATCCCGGCACATCGACCAAAGTTACGAGTGGAATGTTGAATGCGTCGCAGAAACGCACGAAACGAGCGGCCTTGCGTGATGCATTGATGTCAAGCACTCCTGCAAGAATCTTTGGCTGGTTTGCCACAATGCCCACTGACCTTCCGTTCATATGTGCAAATCCGACTATGATGTTCTTAGCCCAGCTCTTGTGAACCTCGAGGAACTTGCCGTCATCGACCATGCTGCCGATGACCTGGTACATGTCATATGCCTTGTTAGGATTGTCCGGGATTATTTCATTCAGGGCGTCGTCTACGCGTCCTGCCGGATCGTCGGTCTCGACAAAAGGAGCATGCTCACGATTGTTTGAAGGCAGGAAACCAAGGAGAGCCTTGATTGTTGCTATGCCCTCCTGCTCGTTCTCAGCCGCGAAATGCGCTACGCCGCTCTTGGTGCCGTGCACGCTCGCTCCGCCGAGTTCCTCCTGTGTGACAGTCTCACCTGTTACAGTCTTGACTACGCCAGGTCCCGTAAGGAACATATAGGAAGTGTCCTTTATCATCACTGTGAAGTCGGTCAGAGCAGGGGAGTATACTGCACCTCCAGCACATGGACCGAAGATTCCGGAAATCTGAGGAATGACGCCGGAAGCAAGGATGTTCCTTTCGAAGATCTCACCGAATCCGGTCAGTGAACATATGCCTTCCTGGATGCGTGCTCCGCCAGAGTCGTTGATGCCTATGAAAGGCGCGCCGTTGAGGACAGCCATGTCCATGACCTTGCATATCTTCTGTGCCATGGTCTCTGACATAGAGCCTCCTGCGACTGTGAAATCCTGTGCGAACACATATACAAGACGACCGTCGACAGTGCCCATTCCGGTCACGACTCCGTCGCCGTCGAACTTCGTCTTTTCCATTCCGAAGTTGTTGCAACGATGCTGGACGAACATGTCGAACTCCTCGAAGCTGCCTTCGTCAAGAAGCATCGCGATCCTTTCGCGTGCCGTGAACTTGCCCTTGGCGTGCTGCGCATCTATTCGCTTCTGTCCTCCGCCCATGCGTGCGGAAGCGCGACGCTCTACAAGTTCCTTGATCTTTTCCTGTTGAATACTCATAATATTCTTATGGTCTTGATTGGGTTTTGTTATTCATCTTTGCAAAGATAGTATTTTTTAACTCTCTGCAAATAAACACATACCACAGATAGGCACATTGCGCCACAAACATCATTTGCTGTGGTGAAAAACGAAAGATGACGGCAGAATGTGCCGTCATCTTTATCTTTATGTGGTGAAATTACTATCGGTTCTGGATATATTCGTGAATTGCAGCAGCTGCTTTGCGTCCCGCACCCATCGCGAGAATTACGGTAGCTGCACCTGTCACAGCATCACCTCCAGCGAATACGCCCGGGCGTGATGTCGCACCGTTCTCGTCAGCTACAATACATCCTCTGCGTGTGGTTTCCAGACCGGTGGTAGTCTTTGCAATAAGCGGATTAGGAGATGTGCCGAGTGACATGATCACAGTGTCTGTCTCTATGTCAAACTCAGATCCCGGTATTTCTACAGGACTGCGTCGTCCGCTTTCATCCGGCTCGCCAAGTTCCATCCTGATGCATCTTACTCCGCGTACCCATCCGTTCTCATCCCCAAGGACCTCGACAGGATTTGTAAGCATTGCGAACTGTATTCCTTCCTCTTTGGCATGGTGTACTTCCTCTTTTCTGGCCGGAAGCTCGTTCTCGGTGCGGCGATATACAATTGTTGTTTCCGCTCCAAGTCTGAGTGCAGTCCTTGCTGCGTCCATCGCCACGTTGCCTCCACCGACGACAACAACCTTCCTGCCGGCGTGGATAGGAGTGTCGTAGTCATCGCGGTACGCCTTCATGAGATTGTTTCTGGTGAGGAATTCATTTGCAGAGAATACTCCGTTGAAGTGTTCGCCAGGTATGTTCATGAAACGTGGAAGTCCTGCTCCTGACCCGACAAACACTGCCGAGAAACCTTCTGAATCAAGAAGACTGTCGATTGTCACGGTGCGTCCTGCTATGACATTGGTCTCGATCTTTACTCCGAGTGCCCTTACTTCATTGATCTCCGCGGCAACAACCTTGTCCTTCGGAAGACGGAATTCAGGGATTCCATACTCCAATACTCCGCCAGGACGATGCAATGCCTCGAATATGGTAACGTCATATCCGAGCTTTGCCAGATCTGAAGCACAAGCAAGACCTGCAGGTCCGCTGCCAATGACTGCAACCTTATGGCCGTTGGCTGGAGCTGTTACCGGCTTGACACCGCCGTTTTCGCGACTCCAATCTGCAACGAAGCGTTCAAGCTTTCCGATTGCGACAGCTTCACCCTTGATGCCGAGAATACAGCTTCCTTCGCACTGTGTCTCCTGAGGACAAACTCGTCCGCAGATAGCTGGAAGGGAAGAATCTTCTGCAATGATCTCTGCGGCACGTGTGAAATTGCCGGCTGCCACTTCCGAGATGAATGAGGGAATCTTGATGCTTACAGGGCATGCATTGACGCAGCGTGGATTCTTGCAATTAAGGCAGCGTGTAGCCTCAAGCTGGGCCTCTTCTGCATTGTATCCGTAGCATACCTCCTCAAAATTGGTGGCACGCACTTTAGGATCCTGTTCTCTGACAGGTACTCTTGGAATCTTGTTTGCCATTATCTGCCCCTCCCGATTCTGCAAACGTGATGTTCGCTGGCATCACGCTCTTCTGTGTTATACATTCTCTGACGACGCATCGCCTCGTCGAAATCTACCAGGTATCCGTCGAATTCCGGACCTTCAACGCATGCGAAACGTACTTTGCCACCGACAGTGACACGGCAGGCTCCACACATTCCGGTGCCGTCGACCATGAGAGTGTTCAGACTGACAATGACAGGAAGCTCCAGTTTCTTGCATGTAAGTGTTGCGAACTTCATCATGATCATAGGACCGATCGCAACCGCCTGGTCGTATTTCTTTCCGTCCTCGGTCACCAGTTTCTCAAGAAGTGCTGTGACGAGTCCTTTGAAACCTTCTGAACCATCGTCTGTGCATATGTGAAGATTGTCGCATACGGCCTGCATCTCCTCCTTATATATAATAAGGTCTTTAGTCTTGGCTCCGATAATCACATCTACGGCCGCTCCGCGTTCATGCAACCATTTTACCTGTGGATAAACAGGAGCAGTGCCGACGCCTCCGGCGATGAATACATATCTTCTTCCCTTGATATCTTCAAGCGGCATTTCAGTGAAGTCAGACGGAACTCCTAGCGGCCCTACAACGTCTGCAAAGCTTTCTCCAGCGTCATATGAACAGATCTCGCTGGTAGATGCTCCGATCTTCTGGGTGACTATCGTAACGGTTCCGGCATCCTTGTCGTAATCGCTGATAGTAAGGGGAATCCTTTCTCCCTGTTCGTCTGCTCTTACGATAAGGAACTGTCCCGGAAGAGCAGCTGAAGCCAGACGGCGTGCTTCTACCTTCATTCGGCATATGGTAGGAGTCAGCATTTCTTTTGAAACAATTCTATACATGTCTTATGATTGAATTTTAGGAATATTGCATTATTCTTATCCTACAAAGATAGTAAAAAAATAATACGAGTGACCAGGTTCTGGCCACTCGTATCATTATTATCTTAAAACAGCTTACGGCTGCATTGTAGTATATACGTTCTGTACGTCGTCGTCCTCCTCGATGCGCTCGATAAGCTTCTCAACGTCAGCTTTTGCATCTCCCTCAAGAACCTTGAGGTCTACGTTAGGAAGACGGGTGAACTCTGCTGCAACGAGCTCGTAGCCGTTCTCCTCGATCCACTTCTGGATGCTGTTGAACGCTGTGAACTCACCGTAAAGAACGATTTCAGTCTCTTCGTTCTCGTTCTCCTCCTCGAAGATCTCCTCTACGCCATAGTCGATGAGCTCAAGCTCAAGCTCCTCGAGGTCGTATGGATTTGCGGTCTTCATGCGGAACATGCACTTGCGGTCGAACATATAGTCTACGCTTCCTGAAGTTCCGAGCGATCCGCCGCTCTTTGTGAAGTATGAACGTACGTTAGCTACTGTACGGTTGTTGTTGTCGGTTGCGGCCTCTACGAGAACTGCGATGCCGTGAGGACCGTATCCTTCGAATACTACCTCCTTGTAATCTGCCTGGTCCTTGTCGGTCGCTCTCTTGATAGCGCGCTCGATGTTGTCCTTAGGCATGTTCTCACTGCGTGCAGTCTGGATGAGCGCACGGAGACGTGGGTTACCCGTAACGTCAGCGCCACCCTGCTTTACAGCTATAGTGATTTCCTTTCCGATCTTGGTGAAGACGCGGGCCATATGACCCCATCTCTTGAATTTTCTCTCCTTGCGGAACTCAAATGCTCTTCCCATAGTATGATTATTTTGCTTCGATGCGGCTGATATACTTGTCTACGTCGTATGCCTGCATTGACATAGGGTATTCGTCCTTGATTCTCTTGTAGAAGGCGAGAGCCTTGTCGTTTTCGCCAAGCTGCTCTGCAACGATACCTGCGTCAAGAAGGTATTCGGCTGCAAAAGCATTGTCAGCTGCTGCAGCTGCCTTTTCAAAGTAGCCAAGTGCTGTGCTGTATTCCTCAAGATTTACATAGCAGTCACCGATGCATGCAAGAGCACGTGCCTTGAAGATCTCATCCTTGCCGTTGTATGCCTTGAAGTAGTCAAGTGCTGCCTCGTAGTTCTTGAGGTTGTACTCGCATACGCCTGCATAGAAGTTTGCAGACTTGCCTGCCTTGTTGCCATACTGGTCAATGATCTGCTCGAATCCGAGAACATTACCGTCTCCGTAGAGTGCAAGTGCAAAACCTGTTGAGTCTGCTGCATTGCGGAAATTCTCTTCAGCAAACGCCATCTGGCCCTGAGCCTCTGCTACCTTTGGCTGGTGGACAAACTTGTACCAGCAGAAGAATCCTGCTCCTGCAACGAGGAGGACACAAAGTGAGATAAGGAGAGTCTTCTTGTTCTCGTTGAAGAACTGCTCTGTCTTTGAAACGGCCTCAACTACTGCCTCAGCCTTTTCGTTTTTGATTTCTTTAGCCATATTTTAATAGTTTTATATTTGTCTTGAAACATCCGGTGCGGCTGCATCCGAAAAACAGGCGGCAAATTTATAAAAAAATGTCCAAACTCACAATAAAATCCACCCGAACGACTCATATGTTGAAAAAATTATTACTTTTGCGCCCGTTTCATAAAATGAATGTAAAAACCATCATATGTCTGCTGCTGTCTATAGTCCTTTATGGGCTCATGGACAAGGAAGACGTGCCTGTCCGCGAAACGTCCGTGACATGTGTCGTGGAGACATCGCTCTTGTCGTCTGCAATGCCTTCAGGAAGAGAGGCCAATACCGTAGAACCTATGTCGGGCAGGGTCTCCAATGCACACGCAAGAAGGATAAGTGCCAGCGAAGTCATCCTGATTGCAAGGCCGTCCCGGAAGCCTGTATCACATTCATTTGTAAGTCTTTGCAGGAATTTTCTTCTTTTCCTTCCCGGCTATGAGGCGGTGCCTCACAGGCTGGCTATTCTTGGTAAGAGGATAATTTAGAATATATTGATCAGCAACCTGTGCCGGACAATCATCCTTGTCCGGTTATCCATGTGTGGAGAAACTTAATTTTATAAAGCTATGTCAAATTCAAACTACAGTTTCCTGAGTAAGTTTAAAAAACACGTCAATTCGAGTGTGGTGTTGATATTCTTCACCGTACTCGCACTTATATGTGCCAATATCCCGGTAGTAAAGGATTGGTATTTTTCCCTTTGGCAGAACGAAGTCATGTTCTCTGTGGGAAATTTCAACTTCTTCAGCCATAACGGACATCCTATGTCTCTTGGTGCAGTCATCAATGACTTCCTTATGGCTATCTTCTTCCTCTCTGTGGGTCTCGAGATCAAGAGAGAGATCAGAGTGGGCGAGCTGTCCACAAAGGAAAAGGCCCTGCTCCCTATAATCGGAGCATGTGGCGGTATGCTTGTACCGGTGCTTGTCTTTGCACTTGTATGTCCGTCCGATCCTGCAATGCAGCGAGGACTTGCCATCCCTATGGCGACGGATATCGCCTTTTCGCTGGGTGTACTTGCAGTCTTCAAGACAAGAGTTCCCGTGGGACTTAAGGTTTTCCTTGCCGCACTTGCCGTTGCGGATGACCTCGGCGGCATCATCGTGATCGCTCTGTTCTATTCATCGGACATAAACATGATGTTCATGCTTCTTTCTGCTGCTTGCGTCGTGCTTATGGTTGTCGCTAATATTGCAAAGATCCGTTCGAAGGCATTCTATGTCACAGTCGGTCTTGTACTCTGGTATATGATGCTCAACTCAGGAATACATGCTACAATTTCAGGTGTTATCGTGGCATTCTGCATACCTGCTACACTCAAGAAGGGAACAGGCCACTATCTCGAGCGTATCAGAAAGAATATCAACAAGTTCCCTGTTATCGAGGTGGATGACCTTCACAACACGGTCGTGCTGACCAACGAGGAGATACATACTCTCAAGAGCATCGAGTCAGCTGCCGACAAGATGATCAGTCCGCTTCAGGATCTTGAGGACAGCTTGCACTTCCTCATCAATTTCATCGTCATTCCTCTCTTTGCTTTTGCAAACGCGGGAATCGATCTCTCGCAGATGAGCGTGGGAAGCCTTTTCTCCGGTGTAGGTCTTGCAGTAATGTTAGGTCTTGTACTTGGAAAATTCCTCGGCGTATTCAGCTTCTCATGGCTTGCAGTGAGACTCAAGGTGGTCACCCTTCCGGCCGGAGCCGACTGGAAATCATTTGCCAGCGTATGTGTAGTTTGCGGTATCGGATTCACCGTATCCATGTTCATTGCTGATCTTTCATATGCAGGACTTGGAGCATCAGGTGTCGCATTGCTGAATCAGGCAAAGCTTGGAGTGCTTTGCGGATCTGTGGTGTCCGCGCTTCTCGGCTCTTATCTTTTGAACCGTACACTTCCGAAGGAGAAGTAATCTAAGATAAAATCTTTCTGCTGATGCCTGTCTCAGGGAAATATTCTTCCGGGGCAGGCATTGCTGTATCTGCCAGCTGTCTGGCAATAAGCATGTCTTTCATTTCTGCCTTATGCATCTCCAGGCCTTCGATCAGCCTTTCCAGCAACCTTGGGAAGAATTTTCGCAATTCAGTCAGGGTGTCGCAGATTGTCTCGCAACTGAACATGATGCTTTCCCTCTCATCCATAATGATCGGCCTTACCAGAAATGTACTCAGCATCGCCCCGTTTGAAGCTTTAAGAAACAGGCTGCTGCTTTCCTTGTCAATCGCGAAGAATATCCTGATTGACAATATGCCTTCCTCATATTCAACCACTGCAGTATTGTCTGCTATGCTGAACATTATGCAGTTTTTCTCGAAAGTAGGGTAGTATCCTTCCTCCATCATATATCTGAAGATGCTCCTCAGGCTCAGTGAGCCGTATGCTTTCATGCCGTTCGTTTTCATTGTGTCCGTTTTTGGTACAGACATAGATAGGCACATATGATACCGAAGTGATTCATAAGACGATATTTTTCATAATTTTTCGAAAACAGGTGTCGTAATATCATCCTTTTTATTAAATTTGGATGATTTTAAGATTGTCCGATGAAGTACGTCACAATACCTGATAATGCTCAAAGGAGGCTCCCGTTCTATCTGGCGATGGAGGAATACGTTGCGGCCCATGTGGACGAGGAATCCTTTTTTATGTGGCGTGTGGCTCCGACAGTCATAATAGGACGCAATCAGGTCCTGGAAAATGAAGTCAACATGGAGTATTGTCGTAAGGCTGGCGTCCTGGTGGTCCGTCGTAAAAGCGGCGGCGGGTGTGTCTATTCCGACATGGGAAACCTGATGATTTCATTCATCTCCGACAGGGGAGATGTGTCTGCGGTCTTTGACAGATATATGTCTGCATTGGCCGCATCATTATGCGATCTAGGGCTCCCGGCGGTGGCTTCTGTACGTAATGACATAATGGTGGATGGAAGGAAGGTAAGCGGCAACGCGTTTCACCAGCTTCCGGACCGCAGCATAGTCCACGGGACATTGCTCTATTCTACCGACCTTGAGGCTCTGACCGAGGCGATAAGACCTCCGGTGGAGAAGCTCCAGAGGCATGGGGTGGAGTCTGTCAGACAAAGGGTGGTGAATCTTGCGGAATACAAGGATGTCAGTCCTGTGCTGGATTCTGCTGAAACTCTGGAAGACCATCTGGTGTCGTGGTTTACTGACGGCAGGATCGAGCTGACCGCGGAGCAGGTTGCGGAAATAGAAGAGATGGAAAAGGAATATCAAATATATTGACATATGGAAGAGAATCTTTTGAAAACCTGTCTTTATGACAAGCATGTGGCCCTGGGAGCTCTTATGAGCCCGTTCGGAGGTTTCATCATGCCTATCCAGTACACTAACATCACGGATGAGCACAATGCAGTACGCCAGAAGGCCGGAATGTTCGACGTTTCTCACATGGGTGAGATCTTCGTCAGCGGTCCGGATGCTGAGAAGTTCGTGAATCATGTATTCTCAAACAACATCGCAGGCATGGAAGACGGCAAGATCCTCTATGGCATGATGCTGTACCCGAACGGAACAACAGTCGATGACCTCCTGGTCTATAAGGAATTCGTTCCGGATCATTATCTTCTTGTTGTCAATGCCTCCAACATTGCAAAGGATTACGAATGGCTCTGCGCACAGGCAGAAGGCTATGATGTCAAGGTTGACAACCAGTCGGATGTATGGGGACAGATAGCCCTGCAGGGACCTGAGGCAGAGAAGTATGCGGTGGAGACCCTCGGACTGGCTCCGGCTGCAGAACTTGGATTCTATACCTATTACAGGACAGATGACATGATCGTCAGCCGCACAGGATATACCGGTGAGGACGGATTCGAGATATATGCTTCTCTTGAGGTCATAAACAATATGTGGGACACGCTTCTTGCAGCAGGCGTTGTTCCGTGCGGACTCGGCTGCCGAGACACTCTCCGCTTCGAGGCGGGTCTTCCTCTTTATGGCCACGAACTCAGCGATGAGATCACTCCGCTTGAGGCCGGACTGGGAATGTTCGCAAAGATCAAGGATAAGGCGGAGTTCATCGGTCGTGATGCTCTCGTTGCACAGAAGGAGGCAGGTC
Organism: Bacteroidales bacterium; assembly: GCA_015060255.1. Classification (GTDB taxonomy): domain Bacteria; phylum Bacteroidota; class Bacteroidia; order Bacteroidales; family UBA932; genus Cryptobacteroides. The sequence goes on from SUYV01000002.1 coordinate 60,784, forward strand.
TGACACGCAAGAGCGTCGGCATCGAGCTTCAGGACAAGGCAATCCCGCGTGCAGGATATCCAGTTGAGGTGAATGGAGTGCAGGTCGGAGTCGTGACAACAGGATACCGCTCGATATCGACTGACCGCAGCGTATGCGTGGCGATGGTGGACAAGGCATACACCGAGCTTGGGACTCAGGTGGAGATCCGCATCCGCAAGAAAGTGTTCCCTGGCGTAGTGACAAAACGCCGTTTCTATGAAACCAATTATAAAAAATAGATAAAATTATGGCAAAGACAGTAGAAGGACTCTATTACAGCGAGTCGCACGAATGGGTAAAGGTAGAAGGTAATGTTGCTGTTATCGGCATCACTGATTTCGCACAGCATGCTATGGGCGACCTCTCATATGTTGATATGCCTGAGGTTGACGATGAACTTGAGGCAGGTGAGGAGTTCGGTGCGGTAGAGAGCGTAAAGGCTGCCAGCGACCTTTTCTGCCCTGTTTCAGGAACTGTTGTCGAGATCAATGAGGCCCTTGAGGATGCTCCGGAGCTTTTGAACGAAGACGCTTTTGCAAACTGGATCATGAAGGTCGAGATGAGCGATCCTTCTGAGCTCGAAGGCCTTATGGATGCGGCGGCATACGAGGCAATGTGCGCTAACGAGTAATTTTACGGCTATGGCATTCGCATATTTTCCACATACGGAAGATGATGTGCGCCAGATGCTGGACAGAATCGGAGTGGAGTCCCTTGAGGATCTCTACTCCGATGTCCCTCAGGATGTCATCTACCGTGAAGAGTACGACCTTCCGGACGCAATGTCCGAGCTTGAGGTCCGTCAGTATTTCGAAGAGCTTGCAGAGCAGAACACAAACCTGTTCTGCCTTTGCGGTCTTGGAGCATATGACCATTATTCTCCAGCCGTGATCCCTCATATCATTTCCCGTTCGGAATATCTTACAGCATACACTCCATATCAGCCGGAAGTATCCCAGGGTACACTCCGCTATATTTTCGAGTATCAGTCTATGATAACCGAACTGACCGGAATGGACTGCACCAACGCGTCCATGTATGACGGCGCGACAGCAGCAGCAGAGGCTGTGATGATGTCAATGGCGGCAACGAAGAAGAAGACACGTGTCCTTCTGTCTGAAGGCCTCCTTCCGCAGGTCGTTAAAGTGGTCAGGACGTACGCAAAGTATAACGGAATAGAGTTGGGATTAATCCCTTGCCATGAGGGTGCCACTTCATATGGTGCACTTCTTACCGAGCTTGCTGCCGGTGATGTGGCGGGAGTCCTTGTTCCGGGCATCAACAAATATGGTGTGATAGAAGACCTGACAGGCTTTGCCGATGCTGTTCATGCGCAGAAGGGTCTGCTGATGGTGTATTCCGACCCATCATCGCTTGCTGTGATCAAGACTCCGGGCGAGTGGGGGGCTGACATTGTCTGCGGAGATTCTCAGAGTCTTGGCGTGCCTCTTTGCTATGGAGGTCCATATGTCGGTTTCCTTGCATGTACCAAGGACCATGTCCGCAAGCTTCCTGGAAGAATTGTGGGAGCGACACGCGATGTTGATGGAAAGCGTGCCTATGTCCTTACGCTTCAGGCCCGCGAGCAGCATATCCGCCGCGAAAAGGCGACCAGCAACATCTGCTCAAACCAGTCTCTGATGGCTCTTTATGTGACAGTATATATGTCTCTCATGGGTCCGCGCGGTCTTCGTGAGGTGAATGACCTCTGCTATGGCGGAGCACACTATCTGCACGACCGTCTCCTTGAGACCGGCCTCTTTGAGAAGGCTTTTGACAAGCCTTTCCTCAAGGAGTTCACTCTCAAGTCTCTTGTCCCAGTGGAACTGCTGCAGGACAGACTTCAGATGTGCGGTGTATTCGGAGCAGTCGAGGTTGAACCTGGCCTTGTGAATTTCTGCGTTACCGAGAAGGTGTCAAAGGACAATCTTGATGCGGTATTATGTATAATCAAAAGTCTTTCAAGTGAGGAGGAGGCACATGCATGAAGTACTACGATAAACTGATCTTTGATCTTTCCAAGGAAGGAAGACAGGGATACTCTTTGCCGGTCAACAAATGGGAGACATCTGCTTCTGATCTTCCTGCAGGCCTTCAGCGTGCGGCAGTACCGGCGCTTCCTCAGGTGAGCGAACTTGATGTCGTACGCCATTATACCAATCTGTCACAGATGAACTTCGGTGTGGATTCAGGATTCTATCCTCTTGGAAGCTGCACCATGAAATACAATCCGAAGATAAACGAAGAGATCGCGGCAATGCCGGCCTTCGCTGGTCTGCATCCGCTCCAGCCGGCTCAGACAGTCCAGGGAGCCCTCCGTTTATACAAGGATCTTTCGCATGCTTTGTCGGCAATAACCGGAATGGCAGAGTTCACCCTCGATCCGTTCGCGGGAGCGCACGGCGAGCTCACAGGCCTCATGATAATCCGCAAATATCATATGTCTCGTGGCGACATGAAGCGTACCCGCATCATTGTCCCTGACAGCGCCCATGGTACAAATCCGGCATCAGCAGCCGTGTGCGGTCTGGAGATAGTCCAGGTGAAGTCAAATGCAGCGGGACTTGTTGATGTTGAGGATCTTAAGCCGCTTCTTGACGATACGATTGCAGGTATCATGATGACAAATCCGAATACCTTAGGTCTGTTCGAGAAGGATATAAAGGAGATTGCTGCGCTTGTTCATGAATGCGGAGGTCTGCTCTATTATGATGGAGCGAATATGAATCCTCTCATGGGTGTAGTCCGTCCGGGAGACATGGGATTTGATGTGATGCACCTCAATCTGCATAAGACGTTCTCCACACCTCACGGAGGTGGTGGCCCTGGAGCGGGCCCTGTAGGCGTTGCAGCCCATCTTGCATCTCATCTTCCTGTTCCGAAGGTCATGGAAGCGGAAGATGGAACTCTGTATATTGCAGATGGAACATGTCAGTGTCCGGCTTCTCCTGACGGAGCAGGTGTCTTTGGTGAGGAATGCGGATGCTCTCCTGAATGCATGTGCGGATGCCAGGCCTGTGGACAGATATCGGGATTCATGGGCAATTTCGGTGTCCTTCTGAGAGCGTATACATATATCCTGATGCTCGGAAAGCAGAACATCAGGATGGTGGGACCACTCGCCGTTCTTGGCGCCAACTACATCAAGGAGTCTCTCAAAGATTGCTTCAAACTTCCGATCCCTACAGTCTGCAAGCATGAATTCGTCTTCGACGGTCTTCTGGACCAGTCTACCGGCGTAACGACTCTGGACATCGCCAAGAGACTGCTTGACTATGGTTTCCATGCTCCTACAATCTATTTCCCTCTGCTGTTCCATCAGTCGATAATGATCGAGCCGACAGAGACAGAGTCGAAGGAGACATTGGACGGATTCATCGAGATTATGAAGCATATCGCGGCAGAGGCTTTGGCAGATCCGGAATCATTGAAGACGGCGCCTCATACAACTCCGGTGCGTCGTCTTGATGAGACAACAGCTGCCCGCCAGCCGGTGCTCAGATATAAAGACATGTAATATGAAGATCATCATCATAGGTGCAGGGCCGGGCGGTTATGAAACCGCCCTCCTTGCTGCAAAAAGGGGAGTGGAAGTTGTCCTTGTCGAGGCCGGACATGTCGGAGGAACATGTCTCAATGAAGGCTGCATCCCGACCAAGTCTTTCTGCAGGAATGCTGAAGTGCTGGACGAACTGCGCGATGCAGAGGCTTTCGGTGTGACCGGACTGTCATATGACTTTGACTTCAAGGCTGTCGCGGCACGCAAGAATGCTGTAGTAGAACAACTCCGTGGGGGAGTCGAGGGCTTGCTCGCCCACAAACTGATCACCTTGGTCAGGGGAAAGGCTTCGTTCAAAGACCAGCATACCATCTCTGTCATTCCGAGCGATCCTTCTGTCATTTCGAGCGAGGCCGAAGGCCGAGTCGAGAAATCCCTCGAATACACCGCCGATTACATAATCATAGCGACAGGTTCTGTATCTGCTTCCCTGCCGATACCCGGAGCAGACCTTCCAGGCATTCTCACTTCCAAGGAAATCCTTGATCTTGAGGAAGTTCCGTCAAGGCTTTGTGTAATAGGAGGCGGTGTCATAGGACTTGAGTTCGCTTCAGTCTTCCGCAGCTTCGGCAGCGAGGTGACCGTGCTTGAATACTTCAAGGACATCCTTCCTCGTTTCGACTCGGACCTGTCGAAAAGACTCAAGCAGAGTCTGGGAAAACGTGGGATAGAGATCAATACCCAGGCCCAGGTGACAGGAATATCTATTGATGACTCCTCAGTATACAAGGTCTCATACACCCGCAAAGGCAAGGAGGAAACCGTCGAGGCTGACAAGGTCCTGATGGCAGTGGGAAGGAAGGCAAATGTTGACTCGCTGAATCTCGCTGATGCCGGCATTGAATTCACGCCAAGAGGGATTGTTGTCGATGACAGGACCATGCAGACCAATGTTCCGCACATCTATGCAATCGGCGACATCAACGGCAAGATGATGCTTGCTCATGCTGCAACTTTCCAGGGAATCGTCGCTCTTGACCATATAATGGGCATTGAGAACAATATCGACCTTTCTGTGATGCCAGCAGCAGTGTTTACGACTCCTGAGGCTGCTTCCGTCGGCATGACCGAAGATGAATGCAAGGAGGCGGGAAGGTCTGTAAAATGCCTGAAATCCTTCTTCCGTGCAAACGGTAAGGCGGTGACCATGGCTCAGACTGACGGCTTCTGCAAGCTGGTAGTTGACGCAGAAACAGGTGAAATCCTTGGATGTCATCTCTTCGGTCCACACGCTTCAGACATAGTTCAGGAAGTGTGCGCGCTGATTTCACGCAAGGCTACTATAGAACAGTTCAAAGATATTATTCACACGCATCCGACATTGACGGAAGTGCTTCAGAGTGCGGCACATAATGGGTAAGATCAGAGTTCCGAATACATATGTGATCATATTCGCGGTTCTGCTGGTATGCGCTGTCGCGACCTGGCTAGTGCCGGGTGGCGAGCCGCAGACGTGGCAGGTGTTCTCTGCGTTGTATGAGGGATTCAGCCAGCAGGCCGGCATCATTGCCTTTGTGCTGATCATCGGAGGAGCATTCTGGGTTGTCAACAGTACCAAGGCTGTTGATGAGGGAATCATGAAGTTCATTTCCAGGGTCCAGAGTCTTGAACGGTTCGGACTTGTCCGCAAACTGGGCGTAGGGAACATTGTGATCACTCTCGTCATGCTTCTGTTCGGACTCTTCGGGGCCGTATTCGGAATGAGTGAGGAGACGATTGCTTTCGTTGCAGTTGTTATTCCGCTTGCCAGGTCTCTTGGATATGATGATTTCGTGGGTGTATGCATGGTATATGTCGCCGCGCATGTCGGCTTTGCCGGCGCCATGCTGAATCCTTTCACGATAGGTATCGCTCAGGACATGGCATCGCTGCCGCTTTTCTCGGGAATAGAATACCGCATTTTCTGCTGGGTGGTATTGATGGCAGTCGCCATAGCTTTTGTCTTATGGTACGCCAGACGCATCCGTAAGCCGGTATCGGAGGCTGCTGCGTCAGAAGAGGCTGTAGAAACCTCTGAAGAATCGGGCAAGGGCAGAGCATGGATCTGCTATGGTATTCTTTGCATAGTGCTGGTCCTCTTCTCGATATTCTATGCAGATGAGTGTGCGATAAAGCTCGGACAGGCTTCGTATGAAGCCCCATGGCTGATGTGGGTGCTTACTTGCCTCTTTGCCATAGCATCTTTCTTCGCCTTGAGGAACTCGGCCAGAATGTATATCCTTAACCTTCTGATGTTCACAATAGTATTCCTCGTGGTCGGCGCTATGGGATATGGTTGGTATCTGTCTGAGATATGTGCCTTGTTCATGGCGCTCGCCATCGCTGCGGGTTTCTCTGCAGGGTATTCTGCAGACAAGATTGCAAAGGAGTTCATTGCCGGAGCCAAGGATATATTCTCAGCAGCATTGATCATCGGATTTGCTGCCGGAATCATTGTGATCCTGAAGAATGGACAGGTCATAGACACGATGCTCGCCTCAATGGCGGCCGCTCTTGAAGGATCGGGCCGTGTCGGTGCCCTTGGGTCCATGTATGGCATCCAGACTTTCATCAACCTGTTCATCCCGTCTGCTTCTGCAAAGGCTGCTGTGACGATGCCGATCATGGCTCCGTTCTCAGATATGATCGGAGTGTCCCGTCAGGCGACGGTGCTGGCTTTCCAGTTCGGCGACGGATTCACAAACATGATTACTCCATGCTCCGGAGTCCTCATGGCGGTCCTCTCCGTTGCGAAGATACCTTATGAAAAATGGGTGAAGTGGATATGGAAATTCATTCTCCTGCTTGTTGTGCTGGGCTTCCTGCTTCTTCTTCCTACTTTATTTATAGATTTACCAGGATTTTGATATGAAAAGATTTACTCTAATTGCTGCTGTGGCAGTCTTTGTATCTATTATTTCCGGATGTAAGTCCGAGCCTGATTTCTGGCTTGGAGCAGACTTGGGATGGATTACGGAGTATGAGGCTAAAGGCCATAAGTTCTATAATGCTGCCGGAGAAGAAATGGAATGTACGGCTCTCATGAAGGAACTTGGGCTCAATGCGGTCCGTCATCGTGTGTGGGTGGACCCTTCTGCTCATGGCAACTGGTGCAGCAAGGAGGACCTTCTGGTGAAATGTCAGCGTGCAAAGGCTCTCGGCATGGCCATAATGGTGGACTTCCATTATAGCGACTGGTGGGCGGATCCGCAGAAACAGAATATTCCTGCAGCATGGAGCGGTCATTCATATGAGCAGATGAAGGAAGACCTTGCAGCTCATACAGTTGAAGTGCTCACTTATCTTAAGGAAAACGGCATCACTCCTAAGTGGATCCAGGTCGGCAATGAGACCCGCAATGGTTTCCTCTGGACAGTCGAGTCAAATGAGTACGGCTGGCCGAAGCTTGACGAGAACGGCAATACCACGATCATAGAATCTATGGGACACGTTGTGAATAACCCTGAGCAGTATGCCGGCCTCTTTGCAGCAGGATATGATGCATGCAAGTCTGTGTTCCCGGATGCCATAGTGATGGTACATCTGGACAATGGTTTTGACAAGGATCTGTATGACTTCAATCTCGGGGTCCTCAAGGCAGGCGGAGCCAAGTGGGACATGATAGGAATGTCACTGTATCCATATTGGGCTATGGATGGGGGCTTCCGCGACGATGCTGAGACCACAATCACAGATTGCATTGAGAACATCAAGCACGTCGGCAAGAAGTTCGGATGTGACGTGATGATAGTCGAGACCGGCTTCCTTGTTGATGAATCAAAGCCTGAGGTAATTGAAGAGAGCAGGCGTCAGCTTGCACGTGTAATCCGTGAGTCCATCGAAAATACAGACGGTATCTGCAAAGGTGTCTTCTACTGGGAACCTGAATGCCGCCCGTCACAGTATAAGCTCGGAGCCTTCACAGAGGACGGACATCCGACTGTGATCATGGATGCATTCAAGGACTGGTCGGAGTAGCCTGCGGCTATGCCTCCGACCCTTCCTCTCCTGTGTTTACGGGCAATTCCTCTCCTGTAAGATAACTGAAAATTTCCACTGCAAGACAAACTGAAATAATAACTGCGAGCCACATATTTACCTCCTGTTTTAAGTTTATGAAGCAAAGGTAAGGCTTAAATGTGCTAATATATGGCACACTTGAAATGATTATGAAAAAACTGATATTATCCCTGTTTATCTTTGTCTCGGTCTGTTCATACGCGCAGAATCCAAAGACCCTTCTTGCTGATGACGATCTTCATACGCTCGTCGAAAGGATTATTGACCGTCGTGATTCTGTGAAGAATGACGGATATAAGATCAGGAAGATCAAGTCTCATATCAATCTTGAGTTCGCCGGGTCGGCCAATGCATATTTTACCGGAGGAGAGTTTGACGAGCTCTCATTCAAGATGAATCGTGTGAGACTTGAGATATATGGAAGACTTACAGATCATCTGTCATATCATTTCCGTCAGTCGTTCAACAGATACAGCAATCCGTACTCTGTGGAGAATATGTCTTCTTCCATCGAATATGCCAATATCAAATGGCGTTTCAACGACAGGTTTGATATTGTTGCAGGAAAGCAGTTTCTTGCGGTCGGTGGCTATGAAGGATATGTGAACGGTCTGCTTGTGAGGGAGTTCAGCGAATTCAACAACAACTTCGAAATATTCCAGACCGGATTGAAGGGGTCCATATACCTTACGCCTTCACAGCATCTGTATCTACAGGTGGTGAACCAAAGGAGCGGAACTGATGCCGATGCATACATATATGGTCTCCCGGAAGGTGTAGAACAGACAAAGTTTCCGCTTCTTGCCACTGTCAACTGGACCGGATGGTTCGCAGATGGTGCGATTAACCTGCAATATTCAGCTTCTGCAGGTCAGCTGGCCAAGGGAAAGAACATATACTATCTGATGTGCGGAAACATATATGAGAAAGGTCCGATATTGGCATATCTGGATGTGTTGTATCAGCGTTCAGGACTAGATACGCAGCATCGTATAACTACGCTGTCCAATGTTCCGGTTACTGCGCAGAATACCCAATATCTCACGGTCATTGCAAACCTGGACTATCGCTTCCTTCCTAAATGGAATGCATATATCAAGGGCGCATATGAGACAGCCGGTGTCTATGAGGGTAATGGAATCTTCACAGCAGGCCGCTATATGACAGCATGGAATGCGCAGGGATGTATCGAATGGTTCCCGTTTGCTGAAGAAAAGGGCTTCAAGGTGTTTGCGCACTATGTATATAAGGGATTCAACCTTACAGAAAATGCGCTGGCAATAGGAGGCCATAAACCTCATACGCAGCGCATTTCGTTAGGTATTCAGTATGTGATCCCTGTTTTATAATCAGTTCTCAGGAATCCCTTTATAATAAAGGTCTATAGTGCTTTCTGGCATGTCTGTCGCCTTTCCGGTAAGGATGATTTCCACTTCATAAACCTCCCCTTCATGGTTTATTTCGATCCAGTCGGTCTCTGCCGGATGTGGCCTGTAATCGTCTATATATGGCCATACCTGCATTGTGTCGAAAGCGAATTCCCATCCGTCAATGTCCTTGAACAGTTTCTTTCCGGCATTGATTATCTCTGAAGGGATAGTGAGGATAGGCATGTGCAGGTATGTGAAGTCTGTCGTGTATGCTTCGTCCGGCGAGAAGTAGAATTTTGTGCTGCTCGCGCCGCCTGTTACCATCAGCTTGACGATTTCATGCTTTCCGATGTATTGACTTGAACTCTCAGTGAAATAGTCATATCTGTTAGTCTTGACAGTTTCCTTGGAATATGCACCACTGTATTGGGCTCTGAGCTGCTTGCCGTTCTTGAGAACGTTCACTCTTGCCTCCAGATTTCCATTTTCGGTGAGTTTTGTCATTATTGTACCTGAAGCATTGTCAAGGTCGAAGTCTGCACCGCCAAGATACTCGAGTCTGAGTCCGTCGACTTTGTCAGATACTGTGAAGGTGAAGCTCTTGTTTATGTTTTCCGGACTCATGAGGATCGAGACTGCTTCATTGCCATTTTCGTCAAGCATTGCTACAGACGAAAATCTGCCGTCTTCGCGGGTTGTGTATACTGCGGAAGACAGTCCGGTACGCTCCCTGTCAAATCCCCATTCGTTAGAATATTCGCTCTCGGTTTCAGTGACAAAGGAACCCTTGTATTCGCCTTTGAGCATAACTGCCGGAGTAGGACTGAACTTGGTCTGAAGGACTTCTGCCATGAAATTCAAGGTAAGTTCTCCGTCCGTGATATCAGCCTCGATATAGGCTGTACCCTTGTTCCCATATGCAAATTCGAGATCTGTAAATCTTATATATGAATTCTTTGACGTCGTACCTTCGAATCTGTCTCTTTTGCCGAGATATGTCACATGAGTATTGAGAACAACGTAGTCCCCAGCTTCCTGGATGGCTGCTGATGTCGTCAGACCGGAAAGGGGAGAGAGCCAGATCTCTACAGCATTGTCTCCCTTTTCATATTTTACAGCGGAGTTTATGTCGAAACGATATCCGTCATATATGAAATAGCATGTAGACTCATCCTCTGAAACTACCGGTGTTGTGTCGTCCGGTTCTGTGCATCCTGCGAGCAGGAATAGGGAGGTCATAAAGATAGAAGCCGCAAGTGCAAAGTGAGTGTTTCTCATAATAGTTATTGTTTATCGAGGCAAATATAGGAAAATTATATGCATTTTTTGCACTTTTAAATATTATGAGTAATTTTGGTGGTAGAAATCAAACTTTAATCACTTAATACTTAAAATTATGGCTTACAAAGTTATTGACATTGAAGGTGTAGGCGCTGTATATGCAGAGAAACTTACTGCGGCTGGCGTTGTTACTGTAGCTCAGCTTCTTGACAAGTGCGCAGCACCAGCAGGCCGTCAGGCTCTTGCAGAGGCAACAGAGATTTCTGAGAAGGTTATTCTCAGATGGTGCAATCACGCTGACCTTATGCGTATAAAGGGTGTCGGTCCTCAGTTCGCAGAGCTTCTTGAGGCAGCAGGCGTTGACACAGTCAAGGAATTCGCTCATCGTAATGCAGAGAACCTTGCAGCAAAGGTTGCTGAGGTTAATGCTGAGAAGAACCTTACCAATCGTGTTCCTGTAGCTTCAGAACTTCAGAGAATGATCGATCAGGCTAAGGAGCTCCCGGGAGTGCTTACTTACTAGTCTGGCATTGACATTGTATTATCTGAGGAAAATCAGTGCACTTACGTCCTCAGCAGTGGAACTGCAGACCAAACACTGAGGCTCCTCATATTTCAGCAACAAAGGGCTACCATCACGGCAGCCCTTTGTTTTGTGTACTTTAACTTGGAAATCTTTACTTAATTTCTGATGCAAAGGTACTCAACCATGTCGATATGTGGAATTGAATGTGATTAGTGTGACGAAAATGTGATATTTGGCTCGCTTCTGTGACTAAATTCATATATTTGTGACAAATAAAATTTATTCTTACATTTGTCACATAAAATTTGTGACTAAAAATAATACATATGCAGCAGATTCCCAGACTCTTCGGCAGGTTCATCCCTCAGCTTCTACATATGCTCGCCCTGCCTTTGTACTTCTTCACCTTCGTACTGTTGTATCGTCCTATGGGGCTTTACTCTTTGCTGGGATCTGAATGGTTCGGTGTCCATGTCACAATACTCTCCTGCATAATATTCGCGTCCATAATCATTGCGAGGATCCTGTATTATTATCTTCCCTTGAAGCTGAACTACACCCTGTATGTGTTCTGGTGTCTGTTGGAAATCATATTTACATCATTCTTTGCCGCATTGTATCTATGGCTTGTTCTTGACAAACCAATGCCGTATTTCGATATTCTCGCTGTGTCATTCAAATATATTTTCCTGACTACACTTACGCCATACGCCATCCTTGCGCTCTCTATCCGGGTCCATGATTATAATACAAAGGAATCAGATCCGATTTCCAATACAAGAAGGATGCGTTTCTATGATTCAAATCATAACCTCAAGCTGGTTGTAATGTCTGATACTGTTTTATATATAGCTGCTGAAGAAAATTATATACATGTCTTCTATCTCGACAACGACAAGGTCAAGTCATATGTTCTGAGAAGTTCTATGAAGGCTGTTGATGAATTGTGCCTTTCAAATGGTCTCGTCCGTTGCCACAGGTCATATTACATCAACCCCTCCCATGTCAAGGTCCTGAGGAAAGACAAGGAAGGGGTCGTATTTGCAGAACTTGCTGCTGATGATGTAAGAGATATTCCTGTCAGCAGGAAATTCTATAATAATCTGTCTGAATTGCTTTAGAACAGTCCGTAAAGCTGAGCGTCAATCTTGTCTGTGATGTGTGCAAAGTCTTCCGGACGATGTTCGTAGTCAAGATTGTCGGCTTCTATTATAAGTACTTTGCCTTTATAGTCAGCTATCCAGGCCTCGTATCTGTCATTGAGGTTGCTCAGGTACTCGATACTGATGCTTTTTTCGTATTCACGTCCTCTTTTCTGTATCTGTGACACGAGGGTAGGGACTGATGTCCTGAGGTATATAAGCAGGTCAGGCTCCCTGACCATCGACATCATGAGGTTGAAAAGCTGCATATAGGTGTCGTAATCGCGGTCAGAAAGGTTTCCCATCGCCTTGTTGTTGGCTACGAATATATGCACACCTTCAAGAATCGTCCTGTCCTGGACGATTACATCCTTTGACTTGGAGATGTCCACAAGATCCTGGAATCTCTGTGCCAGGAAATAAGTCTCGAGGTTATATGACCATCTTTCGATGTCCTTGTAATAGTCCTCGAGGTACGGATTATATGTGACCGCCTCGAATTTCGGGGTCCATCCGTAATGCTCTGCGAGCATCTTTGTAAGTGTTGTCTTTCCGCAGCCGATGTTGCCGGCGATACCTATATGCATATTGGGCCTGTCTTGTATTAGAAGAGGAATCCTGTGTTGATGTAGAATGCTCCGTTTCCGTCCTGCTTGTTGAAGCAACGTGCATATTCGAAAGCCACGATGAAGTTCTGGTTCATGATGAAGCGGAGACCCGCACCTGCAGATCCGTGGAATCCATCCTTGCGGTCGAATACGAACTTATTATACAGTGCCTGATACTGCTCAGCCTTTATCGCTCCTTCAATGACGTTGCCTGCACCTTCAATGATTCTCTGTCTGGCATCATCACTGAATTCCATATTGTATCCTCTGAACACGTGTGCGCCATCGCAGAATGCGCTGAGAGCAAAGGCGATGTTCTGCTTCCAGAGTTTGAAATCAATGAATCTCCAACGGAACTCTGCATTGTAGAATCCTGTGTCAAGTCCCTGTACTCTGTTGAGCATCAGACCTCTGACAGTTCTGTATCCGCCGAATCCGTCATTGTCTGCCTTGATACCCATGTTTGTGTAGAACGGAAGGTTGTACCATGGGGCGGAGTTACCGAATGTGCCCTGATATCCGATCCTGTATGCGAATGTGAGCTTGTCCTGGACAATGGGAACATAGTGGCGGAATGTCGCACAGTATCTGTAATGCTCGTGGGTTGTGCCGAGCCACTTGGGAGCTGCAATCACATGAGCCTCCGCCCAGATACCCTTTGTCGGGTTGTTCTCTACGTTTCTGCTGTCATACATGAGTCCGAGACGTATTGATGATGTGAGACCGCCTTCTGCCTCATCTTCAGGAATGATTCCCCATACCTTATAAAGATCGAAGAGGGTAGTGCCTCCTGGAATATAGAGAGCAGCGTTGTCCGAGTCGAGGATGACCTCAGGGTTGTCAAGGACGGCGTATCCCTTAGGTGTGAAAGGCTGTGCCTTTGTCCATGAGAAGTTATATCCTGCCTCCCAGTAGAAGTTCTTCAGTATTTCGCCTGTGAAGTCGATCTTTGCTTTTACGAGGTCGCGTCCGAAGCGGTAGAAGCCCTTAGGTAGCTTGCCTTTCTCCTCGAACTTCTTGAGCAGCTTCTGTCCGGCCTCGTTGTCATCGAAGCGGAAGGTCGGCTCGAGCATCGACATGTCGTAGTTGCTCTGATAGCCGTTGAATCCGTAGAAGTCAAGGGCTGCATCCTTGTAGTATCCTGTACAGATCGACATTCTGACACCTGGGATGAGGGTCTTGTTGTCGTAGTTCACGATGAACTTGTAACTGTTGATGGCGCTTTCCTTAGTGTATGCAGAGGCCTCGAAGTACCACTGCGACTTCGGGTTAGGATATGTGTCACCGTTTCCGAAGTTGTAAAGGTTCAGGAGGGCTCCGAACTGGAATCCGCGGTCAGCGTCGAAAGCTACGACAGGGAGAGGACCGAAGTTGGTACCGGTCTTGATGATCTCGCCTTTTTCGTTGTATGTTACATTTTTCTTCTTTTTCTTTTCTGCCTTTGCCTCAGTCGCAGTGTCGGTATTGACTGCAGTCTCGGCAATAGCCGGAGTGCAAAGCATTATTGTCGCCAAGGCGATGATGAATGTCTTTTTCATATGTTACAGTTTTTTATAGTCTTTGATGATTCCTTTGAATTTCTTCCAAAGCTTCTTGTTTGAGAGGAGTCTGATGTTGGAGAACCAGCGTCTGCATCCTTCGATGTAGTCGTAGAAGTAGCTGTAGGTCGGTATCCAGAGCACCAGAAGGGCAAGAGCCAGCCACCAAGGCGCGAGGCAGAATGCCAGGACTGCGTAGATCGGGGTCAGCAAAACGGTAAGTGCGATCTTTACACCGAAGCTTACGGTATTTCTGAACGCCTTGTCCTTTACCTTTCCTCTGATGAACTCAGCTGCGGCCCACATCGGAAGAGACGTGATTGCGCCGAATATGAAGTATGGAAGGCCCAGCAGTGCAGCTATGCCCTTGCCTATGACGCTGAGAACAGGATTGCTCCTCTTCTTGAACGCATATATGGAAATGCCTTTCTTTTTTCTGCCGGCTTCGAACTCCTTGACTTCCTCGAGGATCTCCGCCATCTTTTCAGGCTTCTCCTCGAGAGCCTTCTCTATGTCTAGAGCGATCTCGCGGTTGCGGAGCATGTCCTCGTAGAGGCTCGATCCGAAATCTCCGTATCCCTTCTTGGATCCAGCGATGGAAAGCATCTTCAATAGAGCCCACTTCGCCTCGTAATTCTCATCATCAGAGATGAATGTCATGAGTTCCGACATCCTTGAAGTGAGTTCTTTGCGGAGTGGCTCGATAATCTGCACGTCGTTTTCTACGTCATGCGTCTTCACGAACTCAGTTACATTGATGGCATTGCCATAGTTGACAAGAGAAGTGCTTCTGTATCGAAAATAGTCTCCATATTCGATGCCGACAGGCACTATATATATAGGTCTCTCGCTTCCGAATTTCTCGTTGGCAGCCAGCGCGGCTCTGAATACGCCTTTGCCGAGAACCTGAAGCGAATGCATTGTCCTGTGCTTTCCCTCAGGGAACATGCAGAAGCGGACCCCGTTTTCGAGCGTCTCCACGATCACTTCCTGAGTGTCCTTGTTCTTGAGCACATTGCGAAGGCCGTCTCTCTGGCGTACCATCGGCAATATCCTCAGGAAGTACATGATCTTAGCTACAAACGGATTGTTGAATATGTCGGCTCTTGCTCCGAATACCGTGGATCCGTTGTATGCACGCAGCATCACCAGTGCATCCATCAGGGTGTTGCAGTGGTTGGGAGTAAGCAGAAGCGCTCCGTCGGTCGGAAGATTCTCCTCTCCATGCACTTCGACTTTCCTGTAGCTGTGTCTGATGCCCCAGTCGGTCCAGTTCCTCAGTATGTCATATGTGAGGTCCTTATCGTATATCCTTTTTCTTGCCATTATTCTTCGTTTGCTTCTTTTCTTCCTCTGATTTTCCATGCGTATGCAAGGGTGAGACCTGAAATGATGTGCCATACGCCCCACCATGCTGTGATCACAAGCATGCCTCCGTTATTGGCCCATGCGCCTGAATCAGGGAAGATCGCAGGGTTGAGAAGGAGGATCAGGCCGAGGCCTGAGTTCTGGATGCCGGTCTCTATGGTAACGGTCCTGCGGTCCTTGTATGGCAGCTTGAGCGCCGTACTTGTGCCGAAGCCGATGCCGAGTGCGAGGAGGTTGTGGATGAGTACCACGAGGAAAATGTATTTGATGCACTTCATGAATGCGTCGAAGTTTCCGGCGAAGATCGCAATCACCATTACAATGAATACAGCGATGGAGAAGTACTGGAAAGGCTTCTTGATCTTGGCTGTAATCTTCGGCAGGTACTGTGCGCAGAGGATTCCGAGCACAAGAGGAATGCCGAGGAGAATGACGATGCTCTTGAATATCTCCCAGAAAGGAATGTCAAGCTCAGGGAGCACCATTCTCTTTTCCGCGAACTTGAGGTAAAGGCCGCCCCAGAACGAGAAGTTCATAGGAGTGGTGAACACGCAGGCTGCAGTGTTGAACGCTGTCAGCGACACCGAAAGTTCGGTATTACCTCTTGAGAGAGATGTGATGAAGTTGGAGATGTTTCCACCCGGGCAGGATGCCACGAGGATCATTCCGAGGGCGATCATCGGTGAGATGAAGTTTCCAAGGCACATGATCAGCACGAGAGTGAGAGCCGGAAGAAGGACCAGCTGGCAGACGATGCCTGTGATGATCGACTTGGGATTTCTTATGATGTCTATGAAAGTGGCGGGCTTGATTCCGAGAGCTACTCCGAACATTACCAGGGCCAGGACGACATTCAGGAGGTTTGAGCCTCCGCCCATCGTGACGTCTATTGCATCAAGATGTTGAATGATTTCTTCACTCATTTTGTTGTAGGTTTTATAACGTTATAAAGAACAAAGTTACTAAATATTGCCAAATTGCCAAACTTCGCTCAAAGTAGTGGTATAAATCGCCAATTATTGTTAAATTTGTCAACACCTAAACAAAATGACTGACATGGGCTATAATGAGATTTCATCAAAGATAAAGACCAAGGGCCTGACTTTCCCTTCTTTTTCGGCTGTGTTCATCCATACTTTCACCCTTGATGACGGTTGGAGATTCACGCTCCCGGAATCGGCGTATCTGGCTGACTATCAAGGCCGTCTCGAGGATCTTATCGTTGACTCCAAGGCTGGAGGAAAAAATCCAGGACGTGTGTTCTCGATATCAGAGAGCGTAAAAAAGGATATCGTTTATATGGAACCGAATGTCGAGACTCAGGTCTTCTCTTCAAGGGAGTTCTCTGATGATATTCTCATGAGATGTTCGATGCGTGGCTTTGATTTCCGCATACCTGTAAGGGCGGACGTGGATGAGGATGAGAATGGAAATGTGGTTCCTGATTTCGAATCGGTTGATTTTGAAGGACATGCCAATGTGGAAGTGTCGGTCTTCTTCCAGAAGATCGTGTCTGTTACCTACAGATTTCTGTTCGACGGCATCACCTGCAGGACCCTTGTCGCTGAAGAAGATAATCTGGACAGTCCCTGCTCTCAGGCCATGCCGGCAAAGGAGCCTACGGTCGACCATCTTATAGCGCTTCTGGCAACATACCTGGGTGCCGAGTATTGGAGCGTAGATGACTTTGCGGGTGATTCGACAGGAACCATAGACCTTAAGAACAGGCTGATTGTCAGCAATATGCCATTGCGTAGAACCCCTGGTCCATGGATTCTTGACGAAGGTGACCGCGTGTTCGATGAAGTCGCACTGGCGTATAAGTCATTCATTGTGAATAATTGCACATCGCCTGATAATCCTCTCGAGCCGGCTCCGCGTAAGGATGTGACCGTAGCGGAAGATTCTCGTTATGCCATGGTTGACATCTGGGAGAATCTCAAGCATGATTACTTCAATGGTGAGAAAGTGTGTGACCTGTTCGGCGCAACACATGAACCGAAGCTTTCTGAGGCAGGAATCATAGACCATATCAGATATAATCACAGGGAGGAACTGGTCGGTCTGATGACACTGTATCCGGCCGAATGGCCTTACAGGACGGCAGAGGCCTTTGACGAAGTCTGCGGACCTAATGTGGCCATAGACTCTGACGACCTCGTGCTTGTCGGATCTCATATGGCTGTCGTGATCGGTACTTACGCCCGACGTGGAGGCGGTAACGGCAGTGTGAACTGGAAGAAGCTGATGGGCGAGAGAAAGATGTATCATGTCTCATGGAGCGAGTATCTGCTTATCCTTCAGTTCGTTCTGGCGAAGAAGCATACTGTCAATCATGCAATCGATACCATGATAGAGGTAGCCATGAAGGCCAAGTCAGGTACTGACAAGGAACTGATAGGCAAAAGCGCGAAGTCCGTGCTGGCAATGTCGAGGAAGGTCATGCAGCTTGATGTCATCAAGCATGCAAAATTCCCTTCGCATAAGGTGATGTATGACAGGACGGCCAAGCGCCTTGGCGTGGAGGATGACTTTGCCCGTCTGCATGAAATGTTCAGCATGATGAACGACAATCTGCAGGGTCTGAGCGATTACGAGGCGGTGAAGTCGGATTCGATGATGAACAATCTCCTCATAGCGATTTCCGTTGTATCAATATTCGAACTGGTGTTCCAGGAAGACGAACTGCCTTTCGTGGAGAGGTTCTTCAATGCGGATCTCGGCTGGCTGACTGCTGTGATGTCGATGCTTTGCGCCGTGTTGGCTGTCATTGCGCTCGGCACGCTCTTCTGGAGGACAAAGTTCTGCAAGAAAATAGTAAAATTGTTTAAGACAAATGGCTGAATATGTAATTACTGAAGCTCTGGTGGAAGATGAGGCGATGCTTTGCGATATGTTTCTGGAGCATATCACAGCTAACACAGAGTATATTTCGCATGGAGAAATCCAGATGGGAGTAGGCGAGGGCGATTTTGTGGATGGAAAGCTTGTTGCCAGGCCTTCGTCGAACGCCCGTCATTTCTGGATGAAATACATACACGGAAACATCACAAGTCCGGAGGATTCGGGTGTTTTCAAGGCTGTCGGTCCTGATGGCGACATCCTTGGATTCTGTGTGGTGGAGATCCAGGAGGATGGAGCGGATCCATATGGAATGCTATGCGACCTTCTTGTCAAGGGCGACTGCAGGAGCAAGGGAGTCGGAAGCGCTCTGCTCAAGACGGGGTTGGAATGGTTCGCGCAGAAGGGCATTTCTGACATATACCTTGAGTCCGGGTTGAACAATCATTCCGCACACGAGTACTTCATCCATAAGGGTTTTGTAAAAGTTTCGGAAATATATAAACTGGCATAACACATGGGAGGATTCCCTACATCATTCTTCGCTTTTCCTTTGAACCTGATTCTGCTTGCAGGATGGATTCTGGGATGCTCGCTTCTGTGGAGTCACTGTCGGAAGTCTTTGATTGTCAGATTCTTCCTCTCGACGACAGGGACAATCTTTTCCGTTTGTGCATTCCTTATAGTCTGCCTGGTGATAGGGTTTACTGGCAACAGGGACATCGCATCTTCGTGGGTGTTAGTCTGCATCATGCTGCTTCTGCAGACTGTGCTGCTTTTCGTCATCATGCGAGGCTGGCGCGAGCAGACGGCGACCGGGGCCCGGCTTGGGGCCGTAAGGTGGCGTTTCCTGCTGCTGCATCTCGGCCTGCTTGTGGCCCTTGGCTCCGCTTTCTGGGGGGCTCCAGATGTGCAGACTCTTAGGATGAAGGCAGTGGCGGACATCCCGATACGTGAAGCTTACCAGATGGACGGAAAGCAGGAGTGGCTGTCATATGACATAGTCCTCAAGGGCTTTGACCAGTCCTCCTACGAGGCCTTGGTCGAAGTTGATGGAAAGGTTGCACAGATAAAGGTCAATCATCCGTATTCCAGGACTTTATCGGAAGATATATATCTTATGGGATATGATGAGCGGGGGTGTGTTCTGGAAATAGTGAGGGAACCTTGGAAGTATGGGACCATGGCAGGAATTGCAATGCTTCTGGCAGGAGCGCTGCTGCTATTCCTCAGGGGCCCGCAGAGACAAAGACGTGTTAATGATTAGTGCTATGGTGACTTGGGAAATATTCATATGGTTCGCGTCTGCAGCAATAGCATTTGCATTTGCTGCGGCTGTCGTGTCGCTGTGCGCGAATGACCACTGGTCTGCGTCATCACTGCGCTATCGCCGCTTCCGCAGAATTTCGATTTTCCTGTCCGTGGTATCGGTGGCCGTTCTGGCCGCCTTCATCGCAGGACTGTGGGTGTCATTGGAACGTCCGCCTCTCAGGACGATGGGTGAGACGCGTCTGTGGTACTCGTTCTTTGCTCTGGCTGCCGGTCTTCTGACCTATGTCAGATGGAGGTACAGGTGGATTCTGTCTTTTTCCGCTGTCCTGGCGAGCGTGTTCATGATACTGAACGTGCTTCGTCCGGAGATTCATGACCAGACGCTGATGCCTGCGCTTCAGAGCGGCTGGTTCATACCGCATGTAACAGTGTACATGTTCTCATATTCGCTTCTGGGATGTGCCTTCCTGCTGGCTCTAGCCGGCCTTTTCGGAAAAGGCAAGGACGTGATGAGCGCGGCCGACACGCTTGTGTATCTTGGAACGGCATTCCTGACATTCGGCATGCTCTCCGGAGCCTTGTGGGCGAAGGAAGCGTGGGGCCACTATTGGGCATGGGACCCGAAGGAGACATGGGCTCTTATAACATGGCTGTGCTATGTGCTTTATATACATTTGAGAGTCATGGGCAGAGGCTCAAAGGCGGCGCAGTGCCTGCTTCTGATCTTTGCCTTTGCGTGCCTGCAGATGTGCTGGTGGGGTATCAACTACCTCCCGACGGCGCAGGACAGCATACACATTTATAACAGATGAAACAACTAACTAGCGTTGGCTTTATGAAAAGATTGTTGAAATGGGGCGCGGTTGTGCTGCTGGTGGCGGCTGCCGCGATGGTTGTGGTCTACAGGGCCGTCAACCAGGCGCCTTCTGCTGATCTTCCGCAGAATGAGCGCGTGTACGAGATCCTTGTCGAAGGCGGCTGCCTGAGCTGCCATTCTGCAGATCCGGAACTGCCTTTCTATGCAAAACTTCCTGTTGCAGGCAAGGTGGTGATGAAGGATGTGGACTCGGGATATCGTGCATATGACATCACGAAGTTCATGGAGGCTGTCAAGGTGGACGGCGAAGTGAATGCAGTGGATCTTGCAAAGGTAGAGAAGGTCGTTCTTGACGACCGCATGCCTATGCCGAAGTATTATCTTGTGCATTGGGGCAGCTCGCTTACATCCCAGAAGCGTGATATCGTGCTGGATTGGATCAAGGCGAAGCGTGCGGCTCTCTATGCCGACGGACTTCCTGAGCATCGCGCCAACGAGCCTGTAAGGCCGATTGATGCCTATGTGGAGTATGATGAGGCAAAGGCTGCTCTTGGCTTCCAGCTCTTCCATGACACTCGTCTGTCTGTTGATAATACTGTCTCTTGTGCGACATGCCACGCTTTAGAGACAGCAGGTGTCGACAATCACAGGTACTCAGACGGCGTCGGCGGCCAGGTAGGCGGTGTGAATGCTCCTACGGTATATAATGCAGTGTATAATTTCGTCCAGTTCTGGGACGGCCGCGCGGTTACTCTGGCTGACCAGGCTGCAGGTCCGCCTCTCAATCCGATTGAGATGGCTTCTCCGTCTTTCGACCACATCATTGCGAAGCTTCAGGCTGACAAGCAGTTTGCAAAGGCGTTCACTGCAGTTTATCCTGACGGCCTCACACAGGCGAACATCACAGATGCGATCGAGCATTTCGAGCGCACTCTGATCACTCCTGACTCAAGATTTGACAAATGGCTCCGCGGCGACGACTCTGCAATCACTGCAGAGGAGCTTGAGGGATATGAACTCTTCAAGAAGTATGACTGCGCGACTTGTCATGCGGGCAAGAACCTCGGTGGACTCTCATATGAACTGATGGGACTTCGCCGTCACTATTTTGCAGACAGGGGACTGGAGCTCACAGTGGAGGATAACGGACGCTTCAAGGAGACTCAGCAGGAGAGGGACCGCCATCGTTTCAAAGTGCCGGGACTCCGCAACATCGAGCACACATGGCCATATTACCATGATGGTACCCGCGAGACTCTGGATGCGGCAGTACGCGACATGGCTCTCTACCAGAGCGGAGTGGAGCTTACAGATGAAGAAGTCCACAAGATTGAGGCCTTCCTCCTCACACTCACAGGAGAGTACAAAGGTCAGCTGCTGACAAACAGCAACAGCCGCGACCTGATCGACGGACACTAGTCGTCATCCACGGCCAAGTCCTTACTATCATCCCGGACCAGGTCCGTACCATCATTCCTGACCCAATCGTGGGAACTATAAACAACCGGCGTGACATGAACCATCAAATTCATGTCACGCCGGTCTTCTTTTTGCCCATATTTTGCCAAATTCACCCACCGGCGTGACACAAAACGTGGATTTCATGTCACGCCGCTTCCTTTGGCACATCTGCCTGTCATCTGGATAACGAAATATACTCTCTACACCAGGCTTAACTCTCGAGTATAATTGGATTTTTTCAGATTCATATATTTAGAATCTTCTTTTTCCAAATACCCTAAAGTCTATACATACAATTGCTGCTATAGCGAACAAGATGAAGCATATCCATAGGTAGATCTCTTTATTCGAAGTCGTGGCAGTAGTATTTTCAAATTTCACCTCAAAAGAATCTTCACCAAGGTATTTGCCTTCAGCGATGAGACTAAGAGCCTTTTCCAGAATGATGTCATTCTTGGCAGTAAAGAATTCCTCATAAGTAACCGGAACCTCATAATCCGGCAGAAGTCCTCGACCATAAGGCACTCTTTCATTCACAACATCATCGAAAACCTCTTTGACAAGCGGAATATGAACTTGAATCCTCGAGTTAGGCAGTTGTATGTCGGCAAACTTCATCGCTGTTACATAATGATATGCTGTACCTGTTTCTCTACCAACCGTAACTGCCCGATGATTTCTGACCAGTACTGATGCAAACACTGTTGCTGCAGAACACGACTGGTCGCTTGTGAGTATATATACTTTTCCAGGATAATGGACGAGAGAGTCCGGGGCGATATCATTCACCGGATATTCTGAATCAGCGTAAAAACCTTTCTTTCCTTCAATCTGCTTGAATTCTTCAAATGGAGCAATGCTTTGGTCATAATTCAAACTGTATTTGAAACTCTCATAAGAAGCGTTTGAATTGACCATTGCATATTGATTCAGAGCTACTGATGTTGTGTCGATGAATACAGACAGAAGCCTGTTCATTGCGGAAACATGACCGCCGGGATTCAGTCTCAAATCAATGATCATATTCTCCTTCTGCACATTCTCTCCTATCTTGCTTACTATGTCATCGACTTCTACATCATTCAGAGTAAATGTGTTCACGGTAAGCAGCACTGTACTGTCGTTAAGTTCCTTAAAATCCCAGTTCCTGCTATATGACTGCAACATTCTTTTATAATAATCCACCTCATATGATAATGCAGGAATATATTTGCCACCGCGTCCTGATTTCTGCCAGATATCAACATATTCAGTCTCGTCGGAAAACCTGACTCTGGTAGTACGCGGCTCTGTCAATCTATTATGATATATACGGTTCCAAGCCACAAGATTCAGTCGGTCGATCTTGCTTCTGACACCAGCATCATATCCGGTTGTCATTCCCTTGATACGTCGTATAACGTCCGAGGCAGACTCATTATCCAATGAATCCACCTTTTTCCCTAAAAGATGCTCTGCCCCTTCCTGTGCTTGCGTAACAAATAATGAATCCCCGATAGCGCCGAGAAGAAGATTACCTTTGTATTCGTCACCATCAACAGGTTCCCATGGATTAGGAGTAAGTAGGCTCAGATGCGAATCATGTGCAAGTTCTGTTGAAGTAGAAGACCATATCACATTCCAGAAATCCTTATAACTGATATCTGACTGTAACTTTGCCAATGAAGTCTTCTTGAATTCCTCAAATTGCTCCGGAGTCACGATGTCATAGAATGACGGAAACAGTTCCACATATGCATCCATAAGGATGTTGAAATCCTCCTGGGCCTGTTCTGGAGTCAAGATCTCTGGAGTAATTATCTCGCCAGGAGCTACAAATGAGGTTTCAAGCCCGAATGGAGTCATCGGGTCATCGGGAGTGCCTTTGGCAGTAGAAACAGATAAGCAGATATGGGGCTCGTCAAAAGCCTTGTATGCATAACTGGCAGTTCCTAACAGATCACCCTTCTTTATTTTCATTCCAGTCTTGAAACGCATAGTTCCGCGCAGACCACTGATGTATATCTTTCGACCATCAGATAATCTTATTCCGACCTGGCCGCTCAGATACTTTGGATTTATCTTACTGAGATCAGCCTTAGCTTTTACTTCCAGTATTGCATCATCGAAAGTCCCTTCCACACTATAGCTTGTAGCCCGGATGAGACTATGGAGATAATTGATCCCCAATGACACAATCGTTCCATCTGAAGGGGATAGAATTTCTGTTCCTTCATCAGCAGCAATGAATAGTTCGGCAAAATTAAGTTCCCCATCGACATAGTGCTGAGGCCTGGAAATGATATTGCTGCCCGCATCTGTACCTTTGATAGGCCACAGCAACTGACCATACGAAGGGAGAGAAACAGCAAAAACCGTCAGAATTGTTAAGATTCCTTTCATTGTAAGATTCAGATTTCGATAAATAGGAATTTTATTTAAGTTTAGAACTCCCAAGCGACTTTGAGTCCAAGGGATGTAAACCAGCCTTCAACATACTTAGCATCGTCTGTCACCAGATTGTCAGGCTCGTATACTCCCTTTATGAATACAGTTGTGGCTAATGCTGTCTTGCCAAGATCAAATCTGCAACCTGCACCAGCTTCTCCCATGAGGCCCCATGCCATACCAAGGTTAAATCCGGCTTTCACTTCAAATGTCGGGGATAGCTTCTTGTTATTCCAGATTCCTTTGATATTGGCAAATACAGGAACATTAATGCCTTTGAATGTCTTTCTTCCTATCCAGCCGTCCCAATCGGATTCTGAGGTATAACCTTCAATATAGCTTTCATTCTTCACCCATGCCTGTTCAATGCCGATTCCACCTCCCACGAATATAGGCCCGAACATTTTACCATGCGACGTGCTGAGTGACAGTACACTACCTGTTTTACTTCCAACAAATGCTCCATATCCGCCTTCGACAAAACCTCTATATGACTTTGACTGAGCCATAGAAGTCATTGCAGTAATGCAGGCAATCATTGTTATTAAAAGGATTTTTTTCATAGTCTATCTGAATTGTTGATGTGTCTAAAATCTGAACGCCAGTCCTCCGTTGAAGGTGAAGAACCACTTTATCGGCTTTACAGTAGTGCGGATAACTTCGTCTGAGCCTCTTATGCCTTCCTGGATATGGTATCTGTAGTTGTTGGTGATGTTATAGTGGAACGCAGGCATCAGCTTGAGGTCGAATCTCCATATGCGGAAACTGATATCGAATCCTGCATCTGCTGAAAGTGAGAATGATGACGGCTTTTCTGTCCATGTCTTCTCCCAATATCCCAGACCGCTATGGTGATAAGACGGATATATCTCCCGGCTCTTTCCTGCAACATATCCCGGTGTCATGCCGGCATGGAACTCAATCCTGTCGAAGAGATTCATCAGAAAAGTAACGAGTCCATATTTCAATGCATCACCTTCATCGTACACTTGCGTTCTGGCGATACCATGTGCTGCAGAATTGAGTTTGGCTGATGTCGTACGCGATCCTGTCCTGAATGTGACGGCCAACGGTATGCTGAAACTGTTATCTATGTCGACAACAGTCGGAATGTACTGAAATCCGGTTCTAAATCCAACTCCATTAGGATAGTAATGTCCATAATGCAGTCCTACAACCACATCGCTTCCCATGTTCTTATACATAGGGACATTTACTCCGACTATGGCGAAAATCTCATCGTTTTCGAGAGGTTTCTGTGCACAAAGGGGAATTGTCACAAAGATTGCTAATACAATTATTTGAAGTCGTTTCATAGAGGGTAGTTATGTGTTTCAATATAGATGCAAAAAGTGTCTGGTACGTGACGCGCAGATTCGGATTTACTTCGCATTATTAGTTTCTAAACTGATAAACAATTTCCTTGTAAAGAAGCCCACGAATACTGCTATGACGAATGCAATGCAATAAAAGGTTAAAGGTAGAGTTTCCATTATCGCATCCTTTGTTTCGAGCAGAGTCCAGCATACACACATATTGACGCACAGCAGGCCAACGAAATAACTTACTCTCTTTATATCAGTTAGTTTATCGATCTTAGTTGAAATCGCCCTAAACGGCTTACCCATAATAGATAACCCCAAATATGACCCTGCAATCAGCGTAGCAACTCCAGAACCAATCAAAGACAGATTCATCGGAGTTTTTGTTAATATCAACATTAAGAAGAATGCGACGAACAATAGCAAGATAAGTGAAATGGAAATGATGAACTTCTTCATAACTAAATTGCGATTAATCTGCCTAAAGTTAGATAAATTCGTTTGGATTATAAAGGATTACTGTTATGAATCATTGTGAGCATCAGCGATCTTTCGGAAGCAGGTCGTTCATCGGGAGTGCGGGAGAAAGCGTCCGGTAGAAAAAAGGCTGATTTTATGTCGGACGGTGCCTGTTTCAGGGGATTATACACCATTTTCGGGACCGTCCGACATGTTTTCATGCGATCTGGTGATGGACGGTCCGGAAATGGGAGAGTATCTTGCAGATAAGTACAAATTAAAAACTGTTTGAGAATGACTCCGACAGGAACCTGATCCTTTGGCGCAGAGACTCCTGGGTTATGTCAGCCTTGAAATTGATGTCGTATCCATGGAATGTCCCCTTGTTGTCCAGCAGGACGGAGTGGTCGCAGGTCGGACTGATAGCTTCGTAGATCATCACTCCTTCATCATGCAGACAGTCGAACTCCTCGACTTCCACGAAGAGATGCTGCACATCGAATTCCGTGTGACGGTCAAGAGGAGACCGATATTCCTGGCCAGCCAGATACCAGTCCCACATCTTGGCGTTGTTTACTGAGTTCCATGCCGGAGTGTCATCGAATCTTTTCATCGACGGAGTAGTCTGCGAGTCATCCACTACAGGATATACGAGCATGAGTCCGGCAGGCCTTTCAGAAACCTCAAGTGACAGATAAGTGTCCATCGCCAGCAGGCCGCCGGCGCTGTCTCCTCCTATCATCATTCTGGCAGTATCTATCTTTAACTCTTCAGCATTTGCAAGAAGATGCCTGTATCCTTCCAGACATTCGTTCATGGCAGTAGGGAAGGAGTGCTTGGGAGCGAGACTGTAGTCGATGCCTACAACTCTGCATCCTGCACCGAGAGCATATTCCTGTTCCATGACATAATGGTTGGTATATGCCTTGAAGATGAATCCGCCGCCGTGAATGTAGAACAGGCATGGCGTGGTCTCATCAGCCTTTGAGCGTGGAATCATGATGTGCATCTTCACATCTCCGACCTTGAATGATTCATAGATTATGTTCTCCTTGTCTATCTTCTTCGGCATCAGGTCCATGAACACTGATGCGACCGGTGCGATCGCTTTGCTCACCGGCGGATTGAAGTTAGAAAGAATCTTCAGCTGATGATCGATAGCATATTCTTTTCTGCTTTGTCCAGATGAAATCATGCTTGACATGATGCACAGAATTATGGTGAAATACCTTTTACACATTGTTTATCCTTCGTTTCAGCGCAGAGAACGCCTTCTGGTATAATGCGGAATCATTCATGGTTGTGAGCATTTCCTTGAAACGGCTCATCGGGATTGTGAATGTGAGTTCGTTTGCAGGAACAAGCGGACGGGCTGACGGGTCGAGCATGCCAAGGAAGCATCTGCGACCGCCTGAACGGTTCTCATCTACAGCAAATGTTATTATTGAGGCGCACCCTGATGCAAATAGGGTAGTGACTGCATCTGAGTCATTGTTGTCATAGAAAGCCCAGGTGCAGAGTCCGGAAAGCATGTCCGGAGTTGCAAAGAAAATCAGAGCCTCGGCATCATCCCAGTTCTCCAGTTTATCCACTCTGACAAAGTTCAGATATGGCTTGTCTGTAAGTGATATCTTCAGGGAATCCACATAGTCAATGACCATTTCCTTTGTCTTCTTATAGTGCTCTACCTCGGAAACAAACACCGGAACCCTTTCCGGCATTGGTCTGAATGCAGTGTACAATCCACCTCCTCCGCATAGCACATTGTCTGCTGACAGTGTCAATGCTCCTCCGTTCCGGACCTTGGAAATTGCTCCTATCATGCATTTGGGAACAGGCTGGATTTCAGTAGCCGGTGCAATATTGTATGCCAAGGCTATAGGAAGCGGAGCAGCATCACCGAATGCTTCCCTGTAACTTTCAATGAATTCTGATATTGTCATTCTTTTCTTTAAAAATCCCGATTAATCTGCCCAAAGTTAGAGAAATTCGTTTGGATTATAAAGGATTACCGTTGTGAATCAGTGTGACATTCGCTACCAATGGGAAACTGGTTGCTAATTGGGTACAGTGGGGCGTTTTGTCCACGAAAAGGGGAGGTTGGGTGGACAAGGTGTTGAATATTCTGGTTTTGTCCACGGGAATGGGCGTTTCCGTGGACAATAGGGTGGAAGGCAATTTTTACATTTCAGCCATCTTTCTGCCGGCATCGAATGCCTTCTGCAGGTCCTCTTCCCAATGTGCATCACGCCATTGACGTTTTGCCTCTTCTGAGAACCCTGCGAGTTCATAGCGGCTGTAGTCATTTACCTGATATGTGTTGTATGCTACGATCTTCTGCGGCTGGCCGAGCGCTCTTGTGATGCAGTATTCCATGGAGCCGAAGCCGTTGCTGTTGTTCCTTTCAGGTGTTCCGTTCAAGGTCTCTATCAGGACAACAGGCATCTGTTTCGGTGCAGTCATGCTGTAGTCATTATACGATAGCCAAGGGAAAGACAATCTCTCCATAAAGGTACGCATCTGGCCGGTCACTTCGCCGAAGTAGATAGGGGAGCCAAGTACAAGGCCGTCCGCCATGGATATTTCCTCGAGAACATGTGAGAGCCCGTCCTTGAATCTGCAGACGTTGGATGCTCTGTCTTTCAGTTTGCAGGCCATGCATGACATGCATCCTTTATAGTCCATATCGTACAGGCGAATTGTCTTGACCTCGATGTGTTCGCCGGCAGATTTTGCGCCTTCTGCGAATTTCTGCAGCATCTGGGCTGTGTTCATGTTGCGGCGTGGACCGCCGTCTATGATTATTATCTTTTTCATATCCTTCTGTTTTTTCTTATTGCTTGAGATATTCATGCCATTACCATATAAATGGAATTACCTTATACTTTACACGCTTCATATACTCCTTGTAACCGTCCAGACCTTCTGAAAGGACTGTCTCCTCATTCCGGATCCTCTTGGCGATCACGGGTATGTATCCGAGCATGATGATGAATGATATCGGAGATCCGAGGACCAGCGGCATTGATAGAAACATGATGACTGTAGCCATATACATCGGATGGCGCACAATGCCATATAGTCCGGTATCAATGACTTTCTGTCCCTCCTGAACTTCGATGGTTCTGGAGAGGTACTCGTTTTCCCGCAATACTTCCGCATATAATAAGTAGGAGAGAATAAAGAGGGCAGCGGCCGTCCATACAGTCCAGTCCGGCAACATCCACCAATCGAACCTCCAGTTCAGACCTGCGTTGACGAATGATAGAGTGAAAAGCAGACCACTTAATGCCACAACTGCTTTCTGCTCTTCTTCTTTCTCTTTGGCATTCAGTCTTTTGCGGAGCAGGTCCGGATTCTTGGCAAGCATGACGATTCCTGCAATGAGCATTGGTACAAACAGGACGCCCATCAGAAGCCATCCCTGCCAATAAGCAAATGATCCTGCAGGCAGAAACACCAGCAGTCCTATCAGTAAGATCCCGGCAAGAAATTTAATCAATGCTTGTGTCAATAATGTCCTGTTCATATTGCATTCGTGTTATTCTGCTCGCTACTTCTTCCGGGTTGTCGACGAGAATCTGACCATGATTCATGCCCTTGAAGATTTCAATCTTTGTATCAGGATACAAGGTCTTTAGATGTCTGACCTGCGGTTTAGCAACGAAGGATTCCTTTGTTCCGTACCAGTAGTGAATGTCTTGTCCAGAAATGCTTTCAAGCTTTGTTGTATATACTGAAGTATAGCCGTCAAGGACCGCTTTGCTTCCACCAAACGGATATGTTTTCTTGCATTCATCAAGCAGGACATCGAAATAATGTGAATGAAAGACCCATCTCCAGAATCCAGTCCAGTGATAGCACGACCATACATTTGCACACTGGAGATATTTCAATGGTCCCACAAGCCAACGGGGAAGTGGCAGCAGTGGTGCAGCGTCCAATATCGCATGCTCTATCGTCACCTCATTTCTTTCAAGAATCCTAGACAGGATTTTGCCACCGAGAGACAGCCCATAGGCGATGTCAAGATGTCCTCCAAGAGATTCGTTGATATATTCGACCACCTGCCGAGCCTGATCGTCTATTGAAGTGAATTCCGTATGCCTGTTTAGCGTAAAGCCATCGACTTGAACCGCAATGACGTGAAACCGGTCCTCAAGCATACCGATAAGAGGCCGGAAGATCTCGTATGAGACTCCCAAGCCTGGAATCAGCAGGAGGGCAGGCGCTCCGATATTGCCGAAAGTCTTAAAATTCATGGAGTTCTATATATGTCGATTTATGTGGGTAAAATTATGATATTCAGATGAGAAATACAATGTTTATTTATCATATCTTTGCAACCGATAAAATTCATATGATATGATTATAGAGAGATTTACCGAAGAGGATATTCGTGAGGCGGCACATCTTTCATATCCAGTCTGGGGCGAGGGTCATGCTGCCAACGGGCAGGGCGAGGAGTTCGGACTGCTGATGTGCGAGTATATCATCCGCTATGGATGGTATGGCGCACCATTCGCTTTCAAGATTACCGACGAGGGCAAGATGGTGGGCTGCATCCTCGCAGGCAATATCGAGCAGGATAACGGTTACAACGAGTGGCTGGATACCATGATGCCGACGTTCAATGAGCAGCAGCGAGATGAGGCGTTGGCCCTGCGTGATTACTTCGGCAAGACCTCGCCAAAGGTTTATCGCCACATGCGTGCAGATAAGGATCTGTATCTTTCGTTCTTCATCTCTGCCGTGCAAGGATGCGGCAAGCGTTTGCTTGCGGAGATCGTGGCGTTGGCAAAGAGTGAAGGCTACGAGAGCCTCTACCTTTGGACTGACTCATCGTGCAACCACGGCTACTACGCCCATCACGGCTTTGAGATGGTAACTGAGTTCAAGTCTGACGAGTGGAAGACCGACTCCGACGATTACCTGACCTACATCTATAGAAAGAGTTTCTGATAATTACCGATTTATATATACAACGAAGCCCGACACATGTGTGCCAGGCTTGTAGTTTGCTGATTAATGGTGGATATATATTTATTTGAAATACTCAATCTGCCTGGTTATAGTAACATCCCCGTTAGGAGTGGATATGTTGATGACTAAAGGATTGGAGTATTCATCAAAGTTATCGTATGTAAGCTCGGTAATCAAGCAAAGTTCTTCAGCAAAATTGAAGTCATAATGTGGCAGTCCGTTACTATAATATAGATATTCTTCGATGTTATAGCCGTTCTCAATACCTGCAAGAGCGACAAGTTCATTGTTTTTATAGCATCGCACTTTTGTAAACCTTCCAGTGCTTCTATCCCATTCATACTCTATTTTCTTCTCCACATTACGAGTCACTTCTCCATTTTCCGTAATTGAAAAGGTTCTGGTTTCCGTCCTATTGTCGTATTTAGTCCAATCATCCGGGAATACGAAATAAGCATATGTTCCACAAATCCACGGAAATAACATCGACCTTGTATCTGCGGTCGGCTTCCATTCTTCTCCATTCCACGAATGGTATATAAGTTTACCGGATTTGTCAAAGGTATATGATTCTATGTTTGTGCCGAACTCACTTTCTATGGTTTCCGTTACTGTCTTAACATTTCCCTTAAGAAGCAATTGCTTATACATAGGTATATCAGGCTGCGCATAATAATCAGTCACGCAGTCTTCACAGCCCCAAAGGCAGATGGCCGTAGTCAAAAGTGTTATTATACGTTTCATCTCTATTCAGTTTTAGAAATACAGACAAAGACCTATACCATTTTCTGTAGAGCCCAAAGCAAGCTCCGGTGTATAAGGAAGATTTGCATTGTATGTATCACGGATTCCCTTAAGCTGCTTCTTTCCGGAATTCATAAGCAAGCCTCCTGTCAGATCGAAAACGGCTCCTATGACCATCAGGCTTCCTCCTATGACGAATCCTACACCTGAAGATGGAGCATCTGGATTATAATTTTTATTAGATTCCGCCGCATTCGCAATAAAAACAATAGCACCAAATGTGGTGACTGTACCTCCGAAGGATAGAACTCCGACTCCTGCATTCCACTTCCTTCGTCCGCCCTTGAAGTCTTTGTACATATCGTTGTCGAACAGGTCTCTGGCCGCAGCCTTCTTCACCTTGTTGCCATCAAGATAGAGATTACCCGATTTGTAGTCAAGCGTCCTCACATCTGCTATCTGTGCTTTTCCATAGAATGACGATAGAGCAAACATTGCCAAGATAATCAGTAAAATCCTTTTCATAATAAACCCTCCATTTATGTTTAAGGCAAAGTTACAGACTATCTATTCAAAACTTTTCAAAACGGCCTATTATCCGACTAACAAAATACACCCACAAACACCTAACTATCAACACATTAAGCTTATTTGTATTTTCAAGTTTCTAACAAGAGATAAGTAGATAGCGTGTAAGATGCTGGATATCAGCATATTATCGCTCTACCGCAATTTACACCATTTATGCCAACCTTTCCAATATGTATGACGCAATTTCAGGCGACAATCTGGATATCTTACCCTTTATACGTCCTTTCTTCATGTAGATATTGGCAGTGGAGTCACCTGTAAAGACACTGATCGCCTTGGCGGAAAAGCCGGCAAACAGAAAGCATAGTAACCTATAATCCATTTCGTTAAGATTTGTCATCTCACTACGAAGGATATTCATCACATCACCCTTATATTCATTTACGATCTTTTCCAACTGCGCAATGTGTTTTTTATCTGTCGTGAGATTTTCAATCTCATTTTTCACCTGATGATAAATCGCATCTTGATCTCTGCTGCTGCCGTGAGTCTCATAATATGTGTTACTTAATTTATCGAGAAGCGCAAACTGTCTTGAAAACAACATCGTGATCTGTTCTGACATTTCCTTCAGCAACTTGTCCTGATGTTCTTTATCTGAGGCGGACTCAATCAACTTATCGTTAGTTACTGCCAAAGAGACTTTCAGTTCATCTGCCAGTTCCATATAAGCTGAGATCTGATTATCTTTTAAAATCATACGGCGACGATACACCAGCACCAATGACAGGATTGTAAATATTGAGATGACTATCACAATGTACATTCTATACTTGTTGTTCTGCAGCAGTTGTTCGTTATAAGCTGACTTTGTTTCAAAATAGTCGTTCCTGATTGATTGCAACGGCTTTTGTAGCGCAGCTCTGACTATAGAGTCCTGCAAATTGAAGAGACATTCGTAATTATCCAATGCCATTTTATAATTTCCTTGCTCATTGCTTACAATGTAGGCCATGTGATATATCATACAACTGTCTCTTGAATTTTGAGTCAAGGCCCATGATGCTTCGAGCAACCTATGAGCTTCGCTATAATTGCCGTTCAATGCCGCATCATAAGCTTTTGCCGTGTTTATTATCAGAGTCCCTTTAATGTCTGTAAAATGACCGCCGTTCAGCAAGTCATGCAGTGAGGAGATGTCATTCTCGGCCTGATAGACAAGACATAACACCTCCAGAGCATTCAGATAAACTCCGCTGTCATTATTATCTGAAGCCCATGATAAGACCTCTTTAAGTGTTATTTCCGCTTGAGGATAATCCTCCAATGCATAATAGGTATTACCGATGTCTAAGTTAGTATAATTGACATGAGCAGTCTTACCTGCTCTACTAAAATAATCATATGCTTTATTAAAGGCTGCCAAAGCCTTGTTGAAATCCAGAGAACGATGATTCAAGGCTCCTAATTGAGCGTACAAAAGCCCTTTTACATAATCGTCATCTATATGATCAAGCAATTGCTCCGCCTCTGTATATGAATACATGGCGTCAGTGTCCCGACCGGCATTCTGCTGAATACGTCCTATGTAATAGTACGCTTTGAACAGTTTGATGAAATCACTCTTACTTTTATAATGATCAACAACACCGAGCATGATGGAATCATCGGTTTCATCGATGTAACATTTATCCTTTGCTTGTGCCAACAGCAAGTGATAGTGGTTTACCTCATTGCTTGTCAATGATGATATATCGATCGATTGCAGAACCTGTAGTGCACTGTCAGGACGTTCGTTAATGTATGTTTCGATATCTTCTAGTTTACCCTTGTCAGTTGAACATAAAGTGCATAACAGTATTATTGCGACACTAAACATATATGCAAGAAAACGTTTCATATGATAACAGATGGCATTGTAAAACTAAATCTATGTATGATGATACATACCGTATTCTACGATTGTAAAGGTATAAGATTCATCGGAGAATGACAATATTTCGCCAGATTATGTTAATTTAAGTGCAAGCCGAGAGGAATGGAAGCTTGCTTACATTTCCGAGGCGCAGCCTTAAATGCCAGCGAAGCTGGAATCTAGCGGGCCACGAAGGGAGACAGTCCACTCCGCACTGCAGTAGCGAAGGCGGGGATGTTATTGACGGGAGGATTGTTGACATTATGCTGGAGCTTGCGGAAGTATAATGGCAACAGTCCGATTCCTTATGCCCATAGGGGCAAGTCTTCTGACAGCTGTGCTGGCTGAAGTCTTGCACGGGCTTTTACATTGTGCGTGGGCTTCGGCGAGAGTTTGAGGATCTGCTTGCAGTCCTCATATTCTCGCCTGTGCGGTGGGTATAGATGGTTGCGTTCTTTCGCTAACGCTCAAGCGACTTCGTCGATGGCTGTGGTTTTCGTAGAAAGGCGCAAAGGGCAAGTGCTGCTTTTATATTGTAACCGTGAATAAATCCATATTTGATTATATTCACTATCTTTGTCAGTGAAATTTGTTGTTGAATAACTCGGATAACATCTAACTTTTCAGATGCGTCGTTTTGAGAATTACATATTCGGTGTGATACTGGCGGTGTGCCTTTGTTCCTGTTTCCACACCAGTGATGTAGGCAGGGTGCTGGATCAGGCTGAGATATGTCTGAGCACTGCGCCTGACAGTGCGTTCGTTGCACTTGATTCGCTGGACAGAAGTCTGCTCAACACAAAGAAACTGCAGGCACGTCACGCACTGCTGTACTCTCAAGCTCTGGAGAAGGTGGGCATAGAGGTATATGACGACAGCATAATCAATATTGCCATTGATTACTATTCTTCAGTCGGAGATGACGAAAACATGCTGAAGGCCCGGGAATGTCTGGAACATATAAACGCGAATGCCCTGCTGCTGGCTCCTACCGATACTCTGAAGATCCAGAATGCCCGAATCATAGAGGAACGGTATATGGACAAGAGGATGCTCGTCGAGAAGGACGATCGTATCCGTAAGATCATAGTTCTTTCTTTTATTCTTCTGGCAACACTTGTGATTGCAATCCGATATATTGTGAAGATGCTGAAGAACCGTCCTGATGAAAAAGCCATGTCGGTGATCCGGCATCGCCTTTCTGTTCTGGATAAAGTCATAGCATCCCGCATTTCGTCTGACGAGAAGCTGTACCAGAGTTCGGAAGAGGAAATCAATGTGCTGATGGAAGACCGTGAAGAATTCCTATGTTCTACCAAAATCGTGTTCGAGGAGAGTCATCCCAAGTTCATTGCCTATCTGAAGGAGAAAGGACTTACCGATTGGGAAATCGGATATTGCTGTCTTTATACTCTTGGACTTAAGGGCAAGGATATCGGCGAATATATTCAGAAGAAGCGTCACTATATCATCAGCCACGAAATCCGTCAGAAACTCAGTCTTGGCAAACACGAAACCAATATCAGCATCTATCTGAGGAACCTTCTGCTTGACTTGGAGCGCTGATGTAAGACTTTTCAGAATCTTACGGGATAAATATTTTTCTTCTATATTGATATTCAGTAATATACGTCGTTGATTCTTTGCTCAATACTATATGATGTAAAACTTTTTCCGGATAATTTTGTGGTATAAACCATACGGAAAAACAATGAAATCAAAGACAATCACTCTTGTTGCTGTATCGCTGTTTGCAAGCATTACAGCAATTGCTCAGGAAACGGAAATTCACCAGTCAGACTCTCTCGGAACAGTCAGGAAACTCAACGAAGTCACCGTTGTCGCGCGGCAGGAACTTATCTCCACCGACGCAGATAAACTTACATATAACGTACAGGCAGACCCTCAGGCAGAA
>SUYV01000047.1 GCA_015060255.1 Bacteroidales bacterium
GTCTTTGGGGGGACGGCTCTGGGATTCCTTTGGCGAAGGTAGAGAAAATTTTGCTATATTTGCAGAAAGTTTGCGAAAGCAAATTTATTGATTGCAATGACCCTTGTGCCTATCGTTAGGCACAGGGTTTTCTCTTTTAGAGGATTAGGCACATTTTAGGCACATATCTTAAAAGAAAACCCCTCTCAGAATGCACTGAGAGGGGTTTTCTGTGGTGTCACCGGGAATCGAACCAGGGACACAAGGATTTTCAGTCCTTTGCTCTACCAACTGAGCTATGACACCAGTTTTGTTTTAAGAACTCCCATTCTTTTCGTTTGGGATTGCAAAGGTAGACATTTTTTCTTTAACTGCAAATTTTTCTTCAACTTTTTGTTCAAAATTTTGTTTTTTGTCATCTCTTCGGGTCGGATTGAGTGATTTCGGAATTAGTTTCGTATCTTCGCAGAGCTATGTACGATACACTTTACATATCGGTCATCCTGCCGCTCAAGCTTGAGTGGGAGCCTTGCTATTCTGTCCCACATGGCATGTCATCAGGCAAGGTAGAGACCGGAGATCGTGTAAAGGTAAGATTCGGAGCGAAAGAATATGTTGGAACCGTCAGTGCAACAGGCATCACGCCTGATATCGCTCCGGAACGTATACACCCGATATCATCAATCGAGAACGATCTGGAAAAGGTACTCCCTGAAGAAATAGCTCTATGGAGAAAGATCGCCGAATACTATCTATGCAGCATAGGTGAGGTCTACAAGGCAGCCTACCCTGCCATGAAGATCACTCTTGAGGAAGCGCGCGCCGCTGCCCTTAAGACCGCCAGAGAGCGCAGAGAAAAGATCCTCCGCAGCATGGAGGAGCGCATTGCAAGGATCGAGGATAGACTGAGGAAGAAAGAAGAACAGATCCGGACCGCCAGGGAGGGTACCAAGAAGAAACTTGCATTGGAAGAAGGCGTAGCGAAGATGCGAAAGGAGCTGGACACGGCCAAGGCGGCGCTCGAGGCTGCGAGAGCCGGCAAAGCTGCACCGGAGGGAGATGGTTACGACATGAATGGAAGCGCCAACGAACAGGGAGCAAGACTCACTCTCAGCCAGGCGCAGGAGAAGGCATACTCGGAAATAAAGGCAGGATTCGCAAAGGCCAAGCCTGTGATGCTGCATGGCGTGACCGGTTCGGGCAAGACGGAAATATACATCAGACTGGCCCATGAAGCCATATCGAAAGGCAAGAATGTGCTGTATCTCATTCCTGAAATTGCATTGAGCAGACAGTTGGAGGACAGGCTGGAGGAGCATTTCGGAGAGAAGCTTCTCGTATTCCACTCGGGCATCACGGCAGCAGGCAGAAGAAATACAGCGGAATGCATCAGAAACAGCAGGGACGGATACATCACGCTCGGCACGCGCTCTGCGCTATTCCTGCCACACCACGACCTGGGCCTGATCATAGTTGACGAGGAACATGACACCTCATACAAGCAGGACTCCCCTGCACCGCGATATAACGGTCGCGATACTGCCCTCATGCTCTCGCTGATCCAGACCAGCAACATCATACTTGGATCTGCCACGCCATCACTTGAAGAGACATATAACTGCGAATGCGGGAAACATATCATGGTGCAGTTGAAAGAGCGATACCACGGATCGGGAAACGCGGATGTGGAGATCATCGACACCAAAGCCGAGCGCCGCAAGAAAGGAATGGAAGGAAACTTCTCCCGCAAGCTGATCGAGCACATAAGAAAGACTCTGGCAGATGGCGGACAAGTCATGATCCTGCGCTCAAGACGCGCATGGGCGCCTGTGCTTCAATGCGAAGAATGTGGAGAACTGGCCAAATGCCCTCATTGCAGCGTAAGTCTGAGCCTGCACAAGAGCGGTGACCTGATATGTCATTACTGCGGCTATCGTACCTGCAACACTGGCAAATGCAGCAGATGCAACGGTCCGCTGAAGCCGCTAGGAGCCGGAACCCAGAAGATAGAAGAAGAGTCGGCAGCATTATTCCCGGATGCCAAAGTGGCCAGACTGGACAGTGACACGGCACAGAACAAGAGCTACGAGACCAAAACTATAAAGTCATTCGCCAAAGGCGAGATAGACATACTTGTAGGCACCCAGATCCTAACCAAAGGATTTGATTTCAGCAGGCTGTCTCTGGTAGCGGTGATAGCAGCCGACACCTTGCTCGGACTGCAGGATTTCCGTGCCGACGAGAAGGCACTTCAGCTGCTTGAGCAGTTCAAGGGCCGATGCGGAAGACGCGAAAACAGAGGCATGTTCGTCATCCAGACATCGCAGCCGGAACACCCTATCTACCAACGCATCATGGCAGGAGATACAGAGTGTGACATCAGCCATCTTCTCGCGGAACGAAAAACATTCAACTTTCCGCCATATTCAAGGATGCTGGAGGTCACCGTCAGGGACCGCTTCGAAGATCGTGCGGAAAGAATGGCCGGGAAACTGGCAGACCTGCTTAAAAAGCGTTTCGGAATGCATCCGGGGGCGATTGCGATGCCAGGAAGCCCCATCACCGGTCCATATGCCCCAACCGTCGACAGAGTCTCAGACCAATTCCTCAGATGCATACGCATCAGCCTGCGCAAAGACCGCCATCTGAAAGAAGGTAAGCAGGCTGTAAAAGATATCATCCGTCAGTTCGAGAAGGATGGAAAATATGAGGACCACATAGTTATCGACGTAGATCCGGCATGATGACATTGATATGCTCAGACATCACTTCCATTCGGACTGGTGCACGGCCTATGACTTCTCCATCAACCTCCACCGGCTCGGCATCTGCCTCATTATAAGGAAGCACGACAACTTCACGACATTTAGCCTGAGTCAGCACATCCACCTTATGGAAAGTTCCAGTAAAGAGTCTCGGGACCTCTTTAGCAATGACCCAAAGAGGAATATCAGGAATCACCGCTATATCAAGCAGGCCATCACCAAGCTCAGCCAAAGGCGTCTGCCTCATGCCTCCGCCGGAATATTTTCCGACACCGAACGCTATGGAAAGATACTTGCCTGCAAAGACTTCACGACCGTCGCATATTACCTTCGCGCGGACCGGGACCCTATGTCGGATACAATATAGCAAAGCGCTGACATACAGTTTCTTGCCACGCTTTCCGGCCTCTTTCTTCTTATTGACTATCTCGCACACACGAGCATCGAGACCCACTCCTCCGATATTGGCCATGTATGAAACCGCATTTACCGAAGATTTGTCAGAACGGTCAAGGACACTCACCTTAACGACATCCTGACTGCCGGTATGTCCGGCGGCAATGACATCCACTGCAGCCCTGACGTCGCGAGGCACTCCCGTAGACTTCACCCAGTCATTTCCTGATCCGACCGGCAGGACACCAAGGGTAAAGTCCGAAAGTACTGCGCCTTCAGATTGATCGGAATATACAAACGATGCAATTCCATTGAGCACATCATGTACGGTTCCGTCACCACCGACTGCAATGAATTTCCTATATCCCGCAACACTGGCCTTGCGGCTGATAGCTATGGCATTATCCTCGCCGCCTGTGAACATAGCCTTATATGGGACACCGGCCTGTTCAAGCATGACAGCAGCCTTCTTCCACACAGAGCCTGCCTTTTTCGAAGCTGCAAACACGTTTACAACCACAAGCCACTTGGTATTGTCCGTAGTCATATTCTCGAGTCTTTAAAAAGTTATCAACAAAAGTAGCAATTAAAAGGGAACATGGGAAGTCAAATGAAATAATTTTCGTAAATTTGCCAAGATTATGCGCTTAACGAAAAGAAAATGGGAAAAGTAATAGCAATTGCAAATCAGAAAGGTGGAGTCGGCAAGACAACTACCGCCATCAACCTTGCTGCATCGCTGGCAGTACTGGAGAAGAAGGTGCTCATCATTGACGCCGATCCTCAGGCCAATACCACATCCGGCCTGAACTTCTCGCCAGACAACGACCAGAAGAGAACGCTTTATGAGGTGCTGATTGGAGAGATCGACATTCAGGACAGTCTCATCCAGACAGAGATTGCATCACTTCATATGATCCCATCACATATCAACCTTGTGGGCGCAGAACTTGAGCTGGTTGAAGACCCTCACAGGGAGACTTTCCTCAAATATGCCCTTGAGCCTATCAGAGACAACTATGACTTCATCATCATAGACTGTTCACCTTCGCTTGGCCTTATCACCATCAACTCCCTTACAGCGGCAGATTCAGTCATAATTCCTGTACAGCCGGAATTCTTCGCCCTCGAAGGACTCGGAAAGCTGCTCCAGACCATCCGTCTCGTGCAGAACGGTCCGAATCCGGAACTCACGATCGAAGGATTCGTGGTAACCATGTTCGACGGCAGGACCAAGGTGCACAATCAGGTATTGAGCGAACTTCGCGAACACTTCAAGGATATGGTTTTCAACACAATAATCCAGAGAAACATACGCCTCAGCGAGGCTCCTTCTCATGGAAAGCCTATCATCCTTTACGACGTGATATGTAACGGAACCACTAACTACCTCGGCCTCGCAAAGGAGGTTCTTGAGAAGAACTTAAACACATTAAGAAATGAGTAAACAGCAGAGAGGATTAGGAAAAGGTATCGGTGCATTGCTTGGCAATGACGCTGACCTCAGCAACATAAGAAAGCCGGTCGGCTACATAAACAAGGAAGTGGTAAGCGTGGAGCAGCCACAGCAGAGTTCTGCTGACATCCTCCGCATCCCTACTGACCTTATAGAGCCGAATCCTTTCCAGCCACGTATGTCCTTCGACCAGGACTCTTTGGAAGAATTGGCGGAGTCAATAAGGACACTCGGTCTGATCCAGCCTATAACAGTCAGGAGAAAGGCCGACGGAAGATACCAGATAATCAGCGGAGAGCGCCGTTTCAGAGCCTGCAGGCAGGCTGGAATGGACATGGTTCCTGCATATATCAGGGATGCAAACGACCAGGGAATGCTCGAGATGGCTATCGTGGAGAACATCCAAAGGGAGGACCTCGACCCTATTGAGATAGCAATGAGCTATCAGAGGCTCATCGAAGAGTGCAGTCTCACACAGGAGCAGATGGCTGTAAGAGTCGGCAAGAAGCGCGCTTCAGTGACAAACTATCTGCGTCTCCTCAAGCTTCCTGCAAAGATACAGCACGACCTCAAGGTCGGTCTCCTAAGCGTAGGACACGCAAAAGTACTGCTTGGAATCGACGACATAATGCTTCAGGAATATCTTTGCGACCTTGTCATAAAGGATGAGTTGTCAGTCCGACAGCTGGAAGACAAGATCAGGAAGATGACCCAGAAGAAAGAAAAGCCGGTTGACGAGGGTCAGGATCTTCCTGACGAATATTTCAAGGTCCTTGAGCTTGTAGGCAAGTATTTTGAAAACAACATCAGCCTTAAACGTTCCTCTACAGGAAAAGGCTCAATGACCATCCACTTCAATTCAGACGAAGAAGTGCGTAAGTTCCTGCAGGCACTTGAAGAATCAAAGCTATAAGAAAGACAGCCGATGCTGAAGAGACTGTTGAAATACATCCTCACATCTGTCGTAGGCCTTATCGGGTTTACGACATTGTCTTATGCACAGTTCAAGGAAGAAGCCTTCACACAAACGTATAATGACCATGCCGACACTACCGCAAGGGCAGATACGGCAGACAAATTATTCTCATTCAAGGAATATATAGGCGGTCTTTCACACAAGAACACCATGAAGATCGGAACGATGTTCGCCGGTTCGGTAGTTCTTCCGGGAACGGCCCAGATATA
Organism: Bacteroidales bacterium; assembly: GCA_015060255.1. GTDB lineage: Bacteria > Bacteroidota > Bacteroidia > Bacteroidales > UBA932 > Cryptobacteroides. The sequence continues at coordinate 5,782 of SUYV01000047.1, forward strand.
CAATAAGGATTATTGGAAGCTGCCGATAATATACGGAGGCATCGGAGGTTTTGCAGGTACAGGAGGATACTATCTTCACAAATACACAAAATCCAAGAAGGCATACGCCGAATGGGAGACGAACAAGATAGCATACGAGACAGAAACAGGACAGATATATCCATACGAGACTCCTGTAATAGACTACAAGGCCAAGACTACGGGAACATGGCTGATGGTCGGAGCAGGATTGATGTACTGGGGAAGCCTCATGGACGGAGTCGTATGTTACGAATCAGACAGACATCCCCACCCTGGAAGAGCTACACTGTATTCGGTACTGCTTCCCGGACTAGGACAGATCTACAATGGAGAGCTGTATAAGGTACCGATTTATTGGGGCGGAATGATCGTAGCAGTACATTGCCTTATGAACAACAACCGCAACTACGTCAGATTCAAGAGGATCCATAACGAAGCCACGAATCCGGACATTGAATACACTCAAAGCATAAGTGCTGAAACCGCAAAATGGTATAGAGACGTATATCGAAGATACAGGGACTACTCTATCGTAGCTACTGCAGCCGTATACCTGCTGCAGGTAATCGATGCCAATGTCTTTGCATACATGCACGACTTTGAGGTGACGGATGACATCAGCATGAAGTTGGAACCGGCAGTAATTCCACCGAACAACCAATACGCTCAGCACACATACGGTGTCAGGGTAGGACTCACTTTCTAGAAAGAAAACGAATAATGATAATGAAAAGATTAATGGCAGTCGCGTTGGCGGCTGTTTTTATTGCGGGGGCGGCGACGGACTCAGCATATGCAGGCCCGAAAAACGACAACAGGAAGAAAATAGAAGAAGAGAACAAAAGGCTGCAGGAAAAGATAGACTCACTGCAGATGGAGCTTGAAAGATTCAAGGCAGAAATAGCTGCAGAGGAAGAATTCACCGACAGCCTTGAAATCGAAATCATTGAAGAATATGAACCTATAGAGTATACGGCAGAAGTTTCAGACAGTCTTCTGAACGTATGGTATGCCCACAAAAAGGCGGAAGGAGAAATCGATTTCGATGAAATGGACTCGGTCAAATTCGAGTCAAACGTACCTGACGAGGTATATATCGAAAGGCTGAAGAAGATGAATTCCTTCATAACTCTCCCATACAACGAGATTGTGAAGAAATACATCATACTATACTCTGAAAAGATGCCAGAAAGAATGGCCCACATGCTCGGACTATGCAAATACTATATGCCGATCTTTGAAGAGATCTTCAACAGATATGACATGCCGGAAGAGCTCAAGGCCATGACCATCATAGAGTCTGCAATGAATCCGACTGCAGTTTCAAGAGTAGGAGCCAAGGGTATGTGGCAGTTCATGTACACCACAGCAAAGATGTACGGACTTCACATAGATTCCTTTGTCGATGAACGTATGGACCCAGTAAAGTCAGCGGAAGCTGCCGCACAATATCTTGAAGACGCATATGAGATCTTCGGAGACTGGAACCTCGCCATAGCTTCATACAATTGTGGCGCTGGAAACGTTCAGAAAGCAATCCGTCGCTCTGGAGGAAAGAGGGATTTCTGGTCAATATGGCCATACCTGCCACGCGAAACCCGTGGATATGGTCCTGCCTTTGTCGGCGCACTGTATACATTGACCTACTACAAGGAACATGGAATCAAGCCGGCAGATGTAGGAATGCCTGTAGCCGTAGATACATTCCACATCAACAAGCAGCTGCATCTGAAACAGGTAAGCGAACTCACCGGAGCACCGCTGGAGGAATTGAAGAATCTCAACCCGCAGTATCGTCACGATATAATTCCAGGTAACAGCAGGGAATACATTCTCAGACTCCCCTACACGTACACGAACGCCTTCATCGAGCACGAAGACAGTCTGTATAAGCACAAGGCAGATGTATACTTCAATCCTGCAACAATCAAGAAGATTCAGGAAGGAGGAGATGGAGAACTCATCATATACAAGGTAAAGAGTGGAGACTATCTCGGCAGAATCGCAAGCCGCTACAGAGTCAGCGTAAATCAGATAAAGAGGTGGAACAACCTCAAGAACAATAACATCCGAGTAGGCCAGAGGCTCAGGATATATAGAGGAGGAGTGGCACCATCATCATCCTCGGCCGCATCTGCTTCATCGTCGTCCTCTTCGTCATCAACAGTATCACAGACCGGCAACAAGGTGACATATACGGTCAAAAGCGGAGACGTCCTTGGAAAGATTGCTGAGAAACATGGTGTAGGTGTAAGTGAAATAAAGAAGTGGAATAACCTGAAGGACAACACGATAAAGATCGGGCAGAAGCTCACCATATATACCGGAGAGGAGCCTTCGTCAACTGAAAAGCCATCGGGTAACTCAGCAGCCGGAGCAAAGGGACACAGCACTTACAAGGTAAAGAGCGGAGACTCGTTCTACTCGATAGCAAAGAACTACCCTGGCGTCAGTGCACAGAACATCATGGACTACAACGGCATGAAAAGTTCGAACCTCAAACCCGGCATGACCATCAAGATTCCTCAGTTCTAGAAACGGAATACCAACTGCAATTTAAGCTCGGCTTTGCCGGGCTTTCTTTTTTCTGCCGGCATAAAATGGTAGCCTGTGTATGATGCCCGGGCGTAGAGGCGCAGGATCGAGGCGATCTTTGCCGATGCGACAAGACTCGCAGACCAGCCCCGGCCGTATAGGGCAGGCACATTGAAGGAGCCGGGAGCATCACGTTCATAGACATATATCCTGTCGTCCCAGTCATCGACTTTAAAGATCGTCTGACGGGTATACACGCTGAACCTGTCAGTCTTGTAGCCCTGCTCCAGATAGCCTGCAAGGGCGATTTTGTCACAATGAAGAGCATTCAGCCGAATTGTCGCAACGAATGGTCCGGAAGCATAGACAAAGTCTCCGCGGATCTCGGAACGGAACCTGTTTCCCCATGTCCTGAACCTCTCTGAGGCTCTCATGCGGATCTTGAACGATTGTCCCAATGTCCAGTTCCAGTCGACCTGAGACTTGACCTGTATGCTATGCTTGACAGAGGCATCCTTCGGGACAGGATAATATACGGCATCGACCGAGAAGGTTCCCGACCTGAATGCTCCGCTGAATGCTGTTCCATAAAGTTCATCAAGGAAATATCTGCATAATGCGGCAAGTCTCACATCCTCCCCTGCCTTGAAGTCTGTCCCTGCAAGCACATCGACATTCCTCTCCACCCAGTCATATGCGGCTTCTCCATATATATTGACTCCGCGGACACAGAAGGCGGCGTCAGCAGAAGTCTTCATCACCGGGATTCTGGTCTGCACCTGATCATTGGCACGAAACCCGGAGAGTTCAGCCATATGCGTCACGGAGACCTGCCCGTGACGGCACTGCCACGCGATATTAGCTGCGGGCATCAGGCGTACCTCGTCGGGGCGGAGGCTGGCGTCCTTGACGCCAGGGATGGCGAGGACGGCGCTGAAGGTAAAACCTTCGACGCCGACCTCGGCCGCGGCCCCGGTAAGGGCCGCCCCGCCCGTATACGACCAGCTGCGTGAAAGACCGGACGGCTTTTTCATGAATGCAGACGGAGTGGACAGACTTGTTATGAATGCCCCGTTCCACAGCACCAGTCCCTGCCCGAAACGAGCATTAAAATCACCCAGAAGCACTTTTCCGCGGATTTTCCTGAAATCATATCCGACAGATCCTGCATAGTCAGAAGGCTTAGCACCTTCGCTGCCATACGCCCTGTTTGCAGCCAGAGACATAGTGAAGCCACGAGCCTCAAACCTGTACTTCAGGCCCGCATTCCAGTCATTGCCGTCATTAACCTTGAATGCTCCACGTACGGCCAAATCATTTCTGACATGTTCCTTCATGAGTCCGAGCGACAGACTCTCCAGAGACACGAAAGGCGCCAGGCGGGCAACGAAGTCCTCGCCGAAGCCATCCACGGCAGCCAGCTCGGCAAGCGACATCACATTGCCATGCCTCGCCCGATAATCCATCAGTGACGCGACCTGATAACGGGTAAACAGGCCAGATGACGAAAGTCTTGACGACGACACCAGATTAAGCTTCAAAGGATGCTCCAGAAAGTCAGAAAGCCTCTCCACTTCATAAGAATCCATCTCCTCAGCGCTCACCGCGCCGGCCATCTTCATGATAGCTTCCATGTCGCTGCCTCCCTGAGCCGCAGCAATCCCCCACATCACGAGAGACAAAACAGTAAGAATCCCTCTCCTCATAACAACAGATTTTCCTCAAAAATAATGGAGAGAATGCGATAAAACCTAATTTTTCCGGAATCGGTACATCATCTTTTTCTATTTTTTAAACTAATTTCTTTTTTTTAAAACTAATATGTTAAATTTGTTCGTTTTTGATAATTATTTCACCTATGGAGAAGGTCACCCTAAACGACAAGACATTCAGGAAATTCATTCCATACGAGAAGCTGGAGACTGCAATAGATGCTGTAGCCGCACAGATAAACAAGGATTTCGAAGGCTGCACAGATGTTCCCATTCTCCTTTGCGTTCTAAACGGCTCCATCATGTTTATGGCGGAGCTCATGAAGAGGCTGACATTCAACTGCCAGATCGTTTCGACCAAGCTAACATCATATGTGGGAACAGAGACCACGGGAAAGGTGAAGCAGGCCATGGGACTCACAGCCGACATCACAGGAAGACGCGTGATCGTCGTGGAGGACATCGTGGACTCAGGCAACACAATCGTAGAGCTCAAGCGCATCCTTGCAGAGAAAGGAGCAGCCGAGTCAAAGATCTGCACCCTGCTTCTCAAGCCTGACTCATACAAGAAAGACGTCAAGATCGATTATGCGGCAATGGAGATTCCAAATGACTTCATCGTAGGCTTCGGACTTGACTATGACGAACTCGGACGAAACTTCAAGGACATATACGTTCTCGACGAATAAATCAGGACATAACACAAAACATATAACATGAAATATTACATCCTCTTTGGCCCTCCAGGCGCAGGAAAAGGCACCCAGGCCACAGCAATGGTAGAAAAGTACAACCTTCACCACATCTCAACAGGAGCACTCCTCCGTAAGGAGATCGCGGCAGGCACAGAGCTCGGCCTTCAGGCAAAGGCCCTCATCGAGAAGGGATGCCTCGTACCGGACGAAGTAGTTGAAGGAATGATCGAGAGCGAGTTCAAGACAGTCACAGGAGTGGACGGCTTCCTCCTCGACGGATTTCCTCGTACCCTCCCACAGGCAGAGGCCCTCGACCAGATTCTTTCAAAGACAGGCGAAGAGGTTACAGCGACTGTTTCGATAATGATCCCGGACGCAATGATCATGGAGCGCATCAAGGGCCGCGCCCTCAAGGAAGGCCGCGCAGATGACGCCAGCGAGGACATTATCAACAATCGCATCGTGACATATCACAACCAGACCGAGCCTCTTATCGAGTTCTATGATAAGGTAGAGAAATACCATGAGATCGACGGCATCGGCACTATAGAAGAAGTACGCGACCGCATCTTCTCAGTAATGGACAAATTCTAACAGAACAATATGGCGGATTCGAATTTCATAGACTATGTAAAGATCTATTGCCGTTCGGGCAATGGAGGTGCGGGCTCTACGCATATGAGGAGGGAGAAGTACATCCCGAAGGGAGGACCTGACGGAGGAGACGGCGGACGTGGAGGACACATCATCCTCAGGGCGAATCCGCAGTTCTGGACTCTTATCCATCTGAAATACCGCAAGCACATCATGGCAGAGCATGGAGCGGCGGGCAGCGGACAGCTCCAGAAGGGAAAGAACGGAGCGGACATCATCCTGGACGTTCCTCTCGGTACAGTGGCAAAGAATGCAGAGACGGGAGAAGTGCTCTTCGAGCTCGTGGAGCCGCATGAGGAGCGTATCCTTGTGAAAGGCGGTCGCGGCGGACTCGGCAACAACAATTTCAAGAGCGCGACCAACCAGACACCAAGATACTCTCAGCCTGGCGAACCATATGAAGAAGGATGGTTCATCCTCGAGCTCAAGCTTCTGGCAGATGTCGGACTCGTAGGCTTCCCTAATGCCGGCAAGTCTACGCTGCTCTCTACTGTCTCGGCAGCTCGCCCGAAGATCGCAGACTACCCGTTCACCACACTCGAGCCGAACCTCGGCATCGTCAGCTACTATGATGACAAGTCATTCGTGATGGCAGACATCCCGGGCATCATCGAGGGTGCGCATGAGGGCAAGGGCATCGGAATGCGCTTCCTCAGACACATCGAACGCAACTCCATCCTGCTCTTCATGGTGGCAGCAGACCAGGACGACATCCGCGAAGGTTATGAAGTGCTGCTCAACGAGTTACGCGAATACAACCCTGAGCTTCTCGTCAAGGACCGCGTCCTCGCGATCACCAAGTCAGACATGCTCGACGACCAGCTCAAGAGCGAGATAGAGGCGCAGCTCCCTGAGGACATCCCTCATGTATTCATATCGTCATTCACCCAGGAAGGCATCAAGGAACTGAAGGATATGCTTTGGGAGGCACTCCAGAAGGAAATGCCGATTGAAGAACAGCCTACAGTCCTCTTCCCTGGCGACGATAACGAGAAGACGCTGTAGGGAACGGATGACCACACGTCATTGCGAGGAACGAAGTGACGTGGCAATCTTTAAATTATGTTTTGGACAAAAATACATAACATAGACCAGCTCCTGACCCTCGAAATCAACAGCTGGAACTCCCCCGTCACCGACCCCATATGGCAGTTCTTCTCGGACAAGTTCGTATGGGCGCCGATGTATGCGGCCATCATTGCTCTCCTCATATGGAAGCTCGGATGGAAACGAGGCCTCATAGTCCTCGCCGGTGCCCTCCTCACCTTCGGATTCTGTGACCAGTTCTCGAACATCATCAAGCACGCTGTGCAAAGAATAAGACCGCTGAACGACCCATTCATGGTCGCCAGCGGCCTTCACATACTCGAAACGGGTGGAGGCTACAGCTTCTTCTCAGCGCATTCCGCAAATTCCTTCGGTCTGGCCTTCAGCACCTTCCTCGGCATGAAGCTCACACTCCGTACTCCTGACACGTCTCAGGCTCCGAAATGGCTCAAGGCCTATGGCACATGGATGTTCTTCTGGGCGTTCATGGTCGCTGTCAGCCGCATCTTCGTCGGAAAGCACTACCTCGGTGACGTCATAGTCGGCATCATTGTCGGCTCCCTCGCCGGCATCGCCTTCGGCTGGCTAGCCAGCCGTGCATCACGCCGTTTTGCAAAATAGATTGGATATCAACATATTACACAATTAAGGGTCGGCTGAATTACCGACCCTTAATTATATATAACACTATACCTCAAGAAGTTACATAGAGCATTAAAGTACCGGCAGGACTTTCTCCATGCGAGTTCCACGTGAACCTTTGATCAGGACCGTAGCATCCTTCACCGGATTTGCCCTGAGATACTCTGCTAATTCGTCTGACGTATTGAAGAACATGGCAGAAGATCCATCAGCCACAGAAGACACTGCGCTGAACTCCTTACCCACAAAGAAGACTATACAGAAAGTTCGTGACAGAGCAGACTCCACGACCGCCTTGTGCTCGGCTGCAGAGTCCTCGCCAAGCTCTAGCATGTCGCCCAGCATTGCTATCCTGCACTTCGCAGAAACATTGGAGAAGTTCTCCAGCGCTGCAGCCATACTGGTAGGATTGGCATTGTATGCATCCACAATAAGAGTGTTATTCTCGGTCTTTGTCATCTGCGAACGATTGTTGGAAGGCACATATGCCTCTATTGCCTTCACCGCATCCTCAAATGAAACTCCAAAGTGAACTCCTACTGCAATGGCAGCCATGACATTGTCTGCATTGTATGATCCCACCAGGTTGGTATTGATGAGGACTCCTCCACAAAGAATCCTTAAGAACGGATGCTTCTCATCCGAGAAAAGAACAACTCCACCTTGATAATCAAGACCATATGGCAGAAGCAATGAATAAGGACGCTCAGGATCGCTCTGAAGATTTCGTTCCGAAGCCATCTGACAGAGATGCGGATTGTCCACATTGATGAACACCTTGTCCGCTGTGCGGCGAAGATAATCATACAGCTCTCCCTTGGTCTTCTTCACGCCTTCAAAGTTCCCGAAACCGAGCAGATGAGCCTTGCCGACATTGGTGATTAGACCATAGTTCGGCAGAGCGATCTCCACCAGCTCCTTGATGTCGCCAGGGTGGCTCGCGCCCATCTCCACCACAGCAAGCTGTGTCTCCGAATTGATGCGCAGCAGAGTCAACGGAACTCCGATACTATTGTTCAGATTGCCCTCGGTCGCAGTCACACGATACTTCACAGACAGCACCTCACGAATCAGTTCTTTTGTGGTAGTCTTTCCGTTGGTACCGGTCAAAGCGATGACTGTCAACGGCTTTCCATCGACGAACGTCATAGACCTGTGCCAGCGTGCCAGATCCTGCAGGGTCTTCAAAGTATCATCCACCTTCACAAGACGAGGGTCATCTGATGCGGCAACTGCAGCCGACTTGTTGACCACAGCATATCTCGCACCGAGCTCCAGCGCCTTCAGCGCATACTCGTTGCCGTCGAAGTTCTCGCCCTTCAGAGCGAAGAACATCTCCCCGCCCTTGAGAGTACGCGTGTCGGTGGTCACGACTCCGCACTCTTTGAATTTATTGTATATTGATATTATTTCCATAACTAACGTCCGGTTGAACCGAAGCCTCCCGCACCGCGTTCTGTCTCGTCGAGCACCTCGACCTCGTCCCATTCCACCTTCTCGTAACGTGCCACCACCATCTGCGCGATCCTCTCGCCCGGATTGATGACGAAAGGCTCATTGGACAGGTTCACGAGGATCACCTTCACCTCTCCCCTGTAGTCCGCATCGATGGTACCCGGGGCATTCAGCACCGATATGCCATACTTAGCCGCCAAGCCGCTGCGAGGACGCACCTGCGCCTCAGTTCCGTCCGGAAGGGCGATGAAAAGGCCTGTCGGCACCATAGCCCTCTCCAGAGGTCCAAGCGTAATCGGCTCAGTAATATTAGCCTTCAAATCCATACCAGCCGACTTCTCCGTAGCATAAAAAGGAGTCTCATAAGCCGACTTGTTTACAATCTTTACTTTCATATTATCCAAACAGTTTTTTTGCTTCTTCGTAGCTGTCAAGACTTCCAATGTCGAAGCGGCCCGCCGACATTGGCCAGGCGTGCATGACAGTGTTGTCTACCATATAGTGTGCGAGGTTGCCGGGGGCATCCTTGCCACAGCCGTTCTCCACGCTGTGACGGACCAGATCGAGATCCTTCTTAAGATAGATGTAGAACGGCGGCACCGCCCATGTCGATTTCGGCACCTGAGGCTTCTCTTCCATGTTCAGTACGCGGTTGTTCGCATCAAGCACGACAACGCCTGTGCGCTGCAGCCTCTCGATGCTCGGCTGCTCGTGGCACATGATGCATGACGAATCCTTCTGACGGGCGAAATCAACAAACTCCTGGAAGCTGAACATCAGGATGTTATCGGCTGCAACCACGAGGAGATCATCGTCAAGCGAAAGCTTCTCCATCGCGAAAAGCAGGTCACAGACCGCTCCAAGGCGTGTTTCATTTGTCGATGTGCCATCATCGACAATTGTAACCGGCTTGACATAGGCCTGCTTCGCCGCCCACTCCTCGAAGATAGGAGCGAAACGATGGTTTGTTATGATTATATGCTCATCGATCTCGTCTATGCGATCGATGTCATCCAGCATTCTGCCTAAAATCGTAGAGTCTCCGATCTGGAGAAGAGGCTTCGGGAAATTCTTCGTCAGTTCGCCAAGCCTGGTGGCGTATCCTGCCGCTATAACTATGTTCTTCACTACGTTCAGAATGACATTAAACAAATCTTGCTCCGTCGTCAGTCTTGCAGAAATGAATCTCGAACGACTCTGTATACTCTGGGAACATGCGCAGGTACTCGCTGGTGATCTGCTCGCGGATCTGGTCCTTCTTCGAAGGATCCACGAGCGCGATGCAGGCGCCCTTGAAGCCTGCGCCGCTGAAGCGGCCTCCGTAGATGCCGTCACACTGACGCATGATGTTATATATTGCTATGAGCTCCTCACTGCCGCATTCATAGTTCTTGATCGAGCTCTGGCAGCTCTCGTAACTGAGTTTACCGAAAAGTTCCAGATTACCTGTTTCCCAAGCAGTAACACCCTTGCGAACGCGTTTATACTCGCTATAGAAATGCTCTGCACGACGTGCGAAACGAGGTGGCATCTTCTCCTTGGTCAGCTCGAATGTCTCCTTCGGGATGTCACGCAGGAACGTCTTGTCAAGCGACTTCAGAGGCATTCCTGTATATGCCATCATGTTCCATGCTGCTGTCTTGCACTCCGCCACGCGCAGATTGTAATCGCTGCTCACAAGGCTGCGCGTAAGACCGGAGAATATGATAGCAATCTCAAACTCCGGCATACGCGGATTCTTCTTGATGACACGATACTGCTCCGAATCAGTATCCAGGAACAGAAGCGAATCCTTCTCTCCGAGAACGATGCATGCCTGATCGAGAATACCGTTGGTCAGACCGATATACTCACGCTCCGCCTGACTGGCGATCCTGATGACCTCCATCTTGGAAAGCGTTATGTCATTGGCCTTGGCCAGCGCCATCACATACGCAGTAAGCACTGCAGCACTGCTCGACAATCCGCCCACAGGAAGACTGCCCTTGATCACTCCCTCTATGCCCCTGCGAAGCTCAAAACGCTTCTTCAGGGCATACTTCGCTCCGCGAGCGTAATCGCCCCAGTTGCCTTCCTTGATCTGCACCGGCTTCCTCACATCAAAAGAAACGGCCCCCTCGAAAGTAAGACTATTCAAAGACACAATTCCGTCCTCAGTAGGATTGAACCAAAGATCCACACCCTTGTCAAAGGCAAAACCGGTCACCAGACCATGCTGATGGTCCACATGCGCACCCAAAGGGCACACACGGTAAGGAGAAAAGATATGAAACTGATAGCCTTCCATAATCTACTTTATTTTGACACCGTTCTTATATCCATAATACGCCGCGTACCACTGCGCAAAGGCGCGGAGGCCTTCGCGGAGCGAGGTAGACGGCTTGAAACCGAAGTCGCGCTCAAGCGCGGACGTATCGGCGAAAGTCACAGGCACATCGCCCGGCTGCATAGGCACGAGTTCCTTGTGCGCCTCGAAGTCATAGTCCTCCGGAAGCACACCAGCGCCCACAAGTTCCTGCTGAAGGATGTCTACAAACTCCAGCAGATTTTCAGGAGAACTGTTTCCTATATTGTAAACTGCATAAGGAGGCAGCGGCAGACCGTCCTCGCCTGTCTGGCGCTCCGGAGCCTTCTGCATCACGCGGAACACTCCCTCTACAATGTCATCGACATAGGTGAAGTCCCTCTTGCAGTTGCCATAGTTGAATATCTGGATCTTGTCACCCTTGACAAGCTTGTTCGTAAATCCGAAATACGCCATGTCCGGACGTCCGGCAGGGCCATACACCGTGAAGAAGCGGAGTCCCGTCGAAGGAATATTGTACAGCTTGCTGTATGCATGAGCCATCAGCTCATTGCTCTTCTTCGTCGCTGCATAGAGCGAAACAGGGTTGTCCACCTTGTCATCCGTCGAATACGGAACCTTCTTATTAGACCCGTAAACCGATGAAGATGAGGCATATACAAGATGCTGCACGCCTCCTTCATATTGCTCGTATGAGTGGCGGCAAGCCTCAAGGATATTATAGAAACCAATGAGATTGGCTTCTATATATGCATCCGGATTGGTGATACAGTAGCGTACGCCCGCCTGAGCGGCAAGATTGACGACAATCTCCGGCTTGAACGAAGCGAAAGTCTCATCTATAAGCTGGCGGTCTGCGATGTTTCCTTTGACAAAAGTGAAACCCTCATAACGCTCAAGCTCCGAGAGACGTTCTTCCTTAAGCGCAGGGTCATAGTAGTCATTCATATTGTCTATGCCCACGACCTGCGCATCGCAGACGCGCGCGAAAATCGTCTTCACAAGATTGCTGCCTATGAATCCGGCAGCACCGGTCACAAGAATCCTCATATCATCTAGTCTCTTTTGAATACGTCTCTGGTGTATACCTTATCCACCACATCGTCCAAAACGGCATCATAACGGTTCGCTATGATCGCATCGCACATAGCCTTGAACTTCTCAAGATCGTTCACCACAAGGCTTCCGAAGAACGTAGTGCCATCCTCGAGAGTCGGCTCATACACGACCACAGTTGCGCCCTTTGCCTTGATACGCTTCATAACACCCTGGATCGAGCTCTGACGGAAATTGTCAGAATTGGCCTTCATAGTCAGGCGATAAACGCCTATGACGCACTTGCGCTCCTGCGCCGCGTCATAATGATATCCCTCGCTATATGAATAGTATCCTGCCATCTGGAGTACCTGGTCAGCGATGAAATCCTTCCTTGTCCTGTTGCTCTCCACGATCGCACGCATAAGGTCCTGCGGCACGTCCTGATAATTCGCCAGAAGCTGCTTGGTGTCCTTCGGCAGGCAATATCCGCCATAGCCGAACGACGGATTGTTATAGTGGTCACCGATGCGGGGATCCAGACAGACACCATTGATAATGGCCTGTGTATCAAGCCCCTTCACCTCCGCATATGTATCCAGTTCATTGAAATATGACACGCGGAGAGCGAGGTATGTGTTGGCAAAAAGCTTCACGGCCTCCGCCTCCTTCAAGCCCATGATGAGCGTCGGCACATCCTCCTTCAGAGCCGCCTCCTGCAGCAGCGAGGCGAACTTACGGGCCGCGGCGTTGAGCCTGTCGAAATCAGCGATCATGGCAATCGCCCTGTTCTCGTCATCGAAGTTGTCGAGGAACTTCGGCACGCCCACAATGATGCGTGACGGATATAGATTGTCATACAGCGCCTTTGACTCACGCAGGAACTCCGGCGAGAAAAGAAGGTTGAACTTCTTTCCGCGCAGCCTCTCATCATAAGCGAAGCGAAGAGCATATTTCACATAGAGCGAACGGCTATATCCCACAGGGATGGTCGACTTGATGACCATAACAGCCTCGGGGTTGACCGAGAGCACCTTCTCTATCACCGCCTCGACGGCTGACGTGTCGAAGAAGTTCTTCTTCGGGTCGTAGTTGGTCGGCGCCGCTATGATCACGAACTCCGCATCCGCGTATGCCGCCTCCGCGTCAAGAGTCGCAGTAAGATTCAGTTCCTTCTCAGCGAAATACTTCTCTATGTACTCATCCTGTATCGGCGACTGCCTGCGGTTGATCATCTCGACCTTCTGCGGAACGATGTCCACAGCAGTGACGGTATGCCTCTGCGACAAGAGCGTCGCCATAGACAGACCCACATATCCTGTACCTGCAACAGCTATCTTCATATAGTAAACTTTAATCTAACAAAATTAGCAATTTTATATTAGATAGCAATAACAAGAATTGCACAGATTTCGTACATTTGTTCAATAAACATTAAGAAGATGAAACGACTTGAAGGAAATGTCACCATCATCACCGGTGGCGGTAAAGGAATAGGCTTCGGCCTGGCACAGGCCTTCGCGCAGGAAGGCTCCAATCTCGTGATTACAGGAAGGACAGAGTCAAGGCTGCTTGACGCCAAGAAAAGGCTTGAAGAAGAATATGGAATAGAGGTTCTGCCTATCGTGGCTGACGGAGCAGACGAGAGTGCTATAAAGAATGTTGTCGCAAAGACTGTCGAAAAGTTCGGAAAGATCACGACTCTCGTCAACAACGCTCAGGTGTCCAAATCCGGTCTTCCGCTGGTAGAGCATACCAAAGAAGACTTCGACCTCGCAATATACTCCTGTAACCGGAATCAACTAATACAGTGAAATTGGCATCGTGAGTGCAGTGAAAATGGAATCAGTAATACAGTAAAATCGGAATCAGCAATGCAGTGAAAATGGAATCAAGAGTGCAGTGAAATTT
>SUYV01000048.1 GCA_015060255.1 Bacteroidales bacterium
TTGCAGAACACTGTAACCTTGATGCAGAAATCACTGCACTGCTGATGCGAAAAGCACTGTAGTCTTGATGCCAAAAATACTGCACTCGCTGTTACCGAAATCACTGCACTTCTGGTTACCGTTTACACCGGAAGCTGTGATGTGACGATCACGGATTTCCTCTGATAACAGTCTTCCAGGATCTGCAGCAACGCCAGACGCGAGTTGTTATCGAGCGGCTGTAGTCCGAAGTCATCAAAGATGACGAGGTCATTTCTCTCTATATGATTGATGACCTTAAGAAGGCTCCCGTCAAGTTTAGCGAGTGCTATGCGCTCGATGAACTTGTTCATGGAGAAGTATTCCACTCGGTGTCCCATGAAGCATGCTTGTCTTCCGATCGCACATGCCAGGAACGACTTTCCGCATCCTGTCTTGCCGTCTATGAGAAGATTCTCTGCTCTGTCTATGAACGTGCAGTCCATAAGTTTGAGAAGCATCTCCTTGCTCAGATTCCTGTCTTCTGAACAGATTACATCTTCCATTACAGCGTTGTATCGCAGTTTGCTGGTCTTGAGATACATCTCTGTTCTCTTGCGGTTGCGGTACTGCTGTTCGGCTTCGGCAAGTCTTGCCATAAAGGTGTCCAAAGTGGGCCACTGATTTACAGGCATACTCTGGAGAGCCTTGTAGCACTCTGCCATGCCCTTGAGTTTAAGTCCCTCCAACTGGAGGATTGTTTCTTGTGTATTCATTAGCTAGTATTCATTTGTGTGCCAGCCTGGTTGTTCTATTGATATGCGGAAGGACCTCTCACATTGTCATTCTGGGGTATGTAGGAAGTCATGTCCGACGGTGTAAGAGGTATGTCATCCAGATTGTTCTTAAGTATCGCTTCAATGCGTTTGTATGTAGACGCGGTCTTAGGCTCTATTCTTCTGCATGCAGCCTCAAGCCGCTCCGCTCCGTACCTTACGGCAAGACGAAGGACGCCTTGGCAGGAACGATATGCCTGCTGTACGAACAGGGCGGACTTCAGGATGCAGTCTATGGACTCTCGTGTATGAGGACCTATCTGACTGGCCTTAGACTGAAGATAAGCCGCGTTCACTTCCTTCGATCGCCTGTATGCAATATGTTTCTCTGGCATATGCGCTTCGATTGTAGTATATCCGTCAGAGTGCTTCCTGTCGTGAGCCGCTATCCTGTCCAGTCCGATCCACACCTCCACTGTCTCAGCATCGTATATAACCTTGGCCTTCTTGCCTATATGCTGATAAGGGACGCTGTAGAAGTGGTTCTTGTCCACCTGGAAGTGATAGGTGGAGTTGATGGTTATCTCCTTGGTATATTTCAAGAGGAAGGGCTTTGGCGGCAAAGGAAGCATATATGATCGTTCCTCTCTTTCGTATTGTTCTCTGCGACTGTATGTCTTGTTCTTACGGGTCCTGTTGTTGAACATGTCGTTCAACTCATCCAGCTTGCTGTTGAGTTCATCATAGGAAAAGAAGGTGTCGCGACAGATTCGGCTATAGTAGTATCTGTATGTCTGATTGACAAGGCTTTCGGCGGGACCCTTGTCTCGTGGCTTGGCAGAGCGGCATTCGTCCAGTTCGGTGCCGTTGTGAAGGCACCACTGGCTCGCGGCTTCGTTCAGAGTGGGCTCGTATCGGTCTGTCTTCTTGATCCACTGACGCATGTTGTCCGTCTTTGAGACCTCTGCAACGCCACCGAAGTATCGGACAGCCCTTGACAGCGCCTGAAAGAGATACTCCATCTTTGCGTTTGGCAATGCTGTCACATAGCTGAGCATTGAGTACGGCAGGACACATACAAGCACGATTGCCTGTATCGCTTCTCCGGTCTCCTTGTCGACTATCCACAGATTGTCACCTGCGAAGTCGAACTGCATCTCACGGCCTGGTTCGTATACATTGTGATACTTGTAGTCGTGATTCTTTTCATATTCCTGGATGATTGCCTTGAACTGAGTGTAACCATAAGGATTATCGGTAGCCCTGAGATATTCCTCATACAGAACGTCATAGGTCATGTGCTTGCGCGTCATGTCCTTTGCATACTCTTCAACATTCTCCTGCATGAAGGCGTATCTGTCGGCATCTCTGCCGCGATGGCCGTCGCCTTTCAGCATAATTGCCTGCAGCTCTGCATCGTTCAAGGACAGGAGATCCACCATACTCCTGCCGGATGCTTCCGCACGGTCACGATAGTTCCTCAAAGATGTGCGGCTGAGTTTCAGCTTTCGCTCCATCTCTCGTAGTGATGTCCCGCGTGAGAACTCGCGGATGATTACTCTGATGTCTGTCATTGTCGCTTTTACGTTTGCCATAGCCCTGTGGTATTATCATTACCACAAAGTTACACTGCCAAACCGTTTGCGACCATTCTGAAGGATCTGCCCCAACCATGCTGGCACTGGTTAACAGGGGGTACATTTGATTCCGCTACAGGCGGTACATTTCAAAGTGATACAGACGGTACATTTAATTCTGATATACCCGGTACATTTGAAAGTGATATGGGCGGTACATTTAAAGTGCTGCAATCAACCAGTTTGTAGATGTTGCCGATGAAGGTGCGGCGAGCCATATGGCTGCTGGCCATTTCATTGATCGGCACTTTGGATTCTGTTCGGGTAACGGAGTCCAGTTTGGTCACAAGATAGGTTATACCTGCCTTCTCTAAAATGGTCTTGATGTTTTCGTTGTAGTTCTGGCTGCTTATGAACGGCAGCAACTGGTCGCCTGGAACATCCTTGTTCTTTTCTACTATGGACATAGCGATTGCATTGAGAGGCACGACAACGGTCTTAGCCCTCTCTTTGATAGTCTTTGTCGGAATGTATTCAACCGCTCCATTGATTATATCCCTCTTCTTCAGGCGGAGGAGGTCTCCGATGCGGCAACCGACATTGCATTGAAACACGAATATATCCCTCTGGATTTCCAGCTCCTTATCATCCGAGAAGTCAGCCCTGGCAATCACATCCACATCGTCCAATGTCAGGTAAACCGGGCTTCCATATTGCTCCTACGGCATCTCAAAGCCTTCAAATGGGAATAAATCGATGATTTTATTCTTGTATGCCCAATTGAAGAAGGCGCGCACCTCTTTGAACACACCGCTCATATAGTTCTCCCCGCGTGGCTTTATATCACGGGCCTCAGGATTATCCTCAAGTATCCTGGGATACGTCTCGACATACTCATATTCGTTCTCAATATAGTCATACAGATTATCCAGCACTCCTTTGTCAACCTTTACCACATCAAATGAATAACGCACACGACCTTGCGAGCACTTCACATAAGACTCATATCGATGGATCATCCTGCGAAGAACTTCATAATGGCGTTTGCGTCCTTCACCTAATTTGCGCTCGGAAAGAAACTTGTCATACAACTCATCAAACGCGACCTTGACAGACAAAAAGCGGCTCAGACGCAGTCTGACCGCATTTTGCTGATTATTCAGAATGATGGCCCGCGGAGGAAGGGAAAAAGCCTCGCAGAGGCTTAATCCCGAATCACTTTGATCGCCCTCTCAGATATCTGGGAAGGTGATTTTGTTGAATTTGTCCAGCAGCGATTGCATTTGTCCGGAGATTTGTCCGAGTTTCAGATGACTCTTTCAATAGTTGAATTTCTCAAGATATGACAAATTTACAGAAATTTCTTAAATTTGTTGGCAGCAAGGTAAATCAACAAAAATATTATGATAGTCTATAATGACATCAAAAGACAATTTGTCAATGATGTCAAGGATAATAGTATTGCGGACAAGATCCTAGACGCGATAAAGATGAGAGGTCTGAATGCTGGACATGAAAAGGAATATTCCTCATGGCAGAATTCTATGCAGTTTATGCGTAATATCGTTGACGATTCAGAGATCGATGACGAGGTACGCATCTGTATAGAGTACAATATCCCCCTGACATCAAAGAGAGTAGACTTCATTATTGCAGGTGCAGATAATGTAGGAAAGGAGAATATAGTCATTGTCGAGCTCAAACAATGGCAGAAAGCTGAAGTAGTAGCAGATGATATGCACTATTGCGTTAAGACATTTGTCGCCAATACAGACAGGATTGTTTGTCATCCATCATATCAAGCATATTCATACTCATGCTTCCTCAAGAACTATTCGCAATCTCTTACAGATGAATCCATAAATTTGGTTCCTTGCGCATATCTGCATAATTATCAGCCAGAGTATCGTCAGTCTCTATCTAATCCGATATATAAGGAATGGTTTGAAGTTGCTCCATTCTTCATAAAAAATGAAGTAGCAATTTTTTCAGACTTTGTTAAAAAGTATATCACAAAGAAATCTTCAAAAGGTGACCTTCTATATCTGATAGACCACGGAAGGCTTAGGCCAACAAAGGCTCTTCAGGATTCACTCGCATCCATGGTTAAAGGCAATAAGGAGTTTATGCTGCTTGATGAACAAGCTGTATGTTTCGATATGTGTATCAAGACAATGAATCAATGCCTTAAGGACAGAAAGAAGCGTACAATCATTATACAGGGAGGCCCTGGTACGGGAAAGTCTGTCTTGGCTGTAAATCTTCTTATGGAGTATATCAACCAGAGCCTAAATGCAAGTTATGTCACGAAGAACAGCGCTCCGCGTGAAGCATTCCTACAACTTTTAACCAAGTCCGATGCAAAGAAATTAGTAAACATCAAACAATTATTCCGCTCTCCTTTTGGGCTTTCTAATTGTGATGAAAATGCATATGACTGCTTAATCGTGGACGAAGCCCATAGACTTGTAAAAAAGATGTATGGCGACTGGAGCGGTGAGAATCAGGTTAAAGAATGTATAAATGCCTCACTGCTAAGCATATTTCTTCTTGACGAGGACCAAGCCGTTACCACTAAAGACATTGGTTCTATCAATGAAGTTCAGTACTGGTGCAAAGAATTGGGTAGCAGACTTATCATTACAGATGAAACTAAATTAGTTTCTCAATTCAGATGCAACGGTAGCGATGCATATATTCAGTTCATTGACGACCTGCTTCAACGTCTGCCAGAAACAATACATGTGGATATATCTGAACTAAACTTTGACTTTAAAGTTTTTGATGATCCCAATGAAATGAGAGAGGCCTTAAGGGATAAAAATCAGATTAATAATAAATCTAGAATGGTTGCCGGGTACTGCTTTGATTGGAATGTAAAGCATCACAGAGGCGACTGGGACATCATGCTTGGAGATAATTTCAAGGCAAAATGGAATCTTGAAAACGACAAGGTATGGGCTATTAATCCAAGATCATTTGAGGAGGTTGGATGTATCCATACAGCCCAAGGTCTTGAATTTGACTATGTCGGAGTTTTCATTGGCAAAGATCTTACATATAATCCGATCACAGGGCGTATCGAAACAAACAAAGAAGCAATCTCCAAAGATGACAAATCCTCTGGCATCAGGTCTGCAAAGCCAGAGAAGGCACACCAACTTATCCTTAATACATACAAAACCCTCTTGACTCGAGGCCAAAAGGGCTGCTATGTCTATTGCGAAGATCCAGAATTGAGAAAGTACATCAGGTCACGATATTAAATTCCATTTTTGCAAGTATCCCCTCATCCGCAGGCAGCCACTTGACAGAGCGGATAGTCTCGCGGGTCAGCCATGCTGCAGCTTCATGTTCATTGAGATGCACAGACTCCGAAACCAGCGAACAGATGAAGCAATGCATCTTCAGATGGAAATCCGGATAATCCCACTCAACGGTCTCCAGCAGTTCCCCGACCTCAATATCCGCGTCGAGTTCCTCCCGAATCTCCCGCACAAGCGCCTCCTGCGGGCATTCCCCTGGCTCAATCTTGCCTCCGGGAAACTCCCACCAGCCCTTCCACTCGCCATACCCGCGCTGAGTGGCGAAAATCTTTCCGTCCCTGATTATTATCGCCGCAACAACTTCTATCGTCTTCATATCATGAAACCATATGAACAAACACAATCACCCCCGGAACAAAGTTCCAGGGGCGTAACTCACTGTTATAACATCTCCGCCACTTCGCCGACCTCACCGGAAACATAGGTGATCAGATCTTGCGGCGACACCTTCAACTGCAGTCCACGCACACCGGCGCTGACAAAGATGTAATCAAAATCCAAAGCCGTCGAATGGAAATAAGTCGGGAACCTCTTCTTCATTCCGACCGGAGAACACCCGCCACGGATATATCCGGTAACCCCAAGAAGATCCTTCATCGCAATCATCTCCACCTTCTTGTTGCCTGACACTTTGGCCAGAGCCTTCAGGCTGACTTCAGCATCGCCAGGCACCACACAGACAACATATCCGGTCCTGTCTCCACGCAGTACAAGCGTCTTGAACACTCGTGCGATATCCTGTCCGAGACTTTCAGCCACGTGCCTCGCAGCCAAGTCATTCTCATCAAACTCATAAGGGATCAGTTCGTATGAAATCCCAGCCTTATCCAGCAGCCTTGCCGCATTTGTCTTTTCTATCTTCTTTGCCATATCAAAACAGCTCAAAGATAGCAAAAAACATTTACTTATTCTCCTTCTCCCACTCTTCTATGTTTCTGCTCTGGTCTACCCAGATAAGCTTCGACGTGTCGTAGCCACGGGCTTCAGCCTCTGCAAGCACCATCTGAAGCAGATCAGGATCCGGCACCGGAGTGCGGGAGAGAATCCAGAGATAGTTGTCAGACTTGCTTCCCACCAGAGAAATCTGGTAATTCTCGTCAACCATCATGACATTGTACTCTGAATAGAAGAAAAGGAAGAAAGAGACCTTCAGTGCACCAGGATTACCCTCAGGATCCTTGTACTTCGCCTTACCCTCGGCAACCTCGAATTTACCATTCTTCCATCCTGTGTTCAGAACGAACACCTTGCCGTCATCCTGGAGGATATACTCGGCCATAGTGTTGTCCATGCCCTTCTCGAAGCTATGGTTGTAGCGAGCCACCTCATACCATACTCCGAGATAACGTGAAAGGTCGAATTGGGTTACTGTAGAATTGTCAAAATCCTTGCTGCAGGAAGACAACGGGAGAACACATGCTGCCATGGCAGCCAAAATCAATTGTTTCATAACACTACACTACTTTATGGGTTAACACATTGACGTGCCAACCAAAAAGTATTCCAGTGTAAGTGTCTTACTAGAATTTCAATGCGAGAGTCATTCCGGCGGTCGGCTTCAGACCGGATCCGGTGCGCACATAATTTACTGACGGATACAGGTCCACATCATATACATATCCCTGCCTCCTGAGGTCAGCTTCGTACATATTCTTTACCTTAGCCACACGCACGGCATCAACTATGCTGCAGATATTGAGTGCGAGAGCACCTGCACCTATGGCGAGGACCAGCCCATCAGCCCCCGCTTCCATCGCAACACCCGATGCAATGGAACAAGCCACCGAACCGCCAAGCCATGCGAAACCTCTTCCGACCGAGCCGTTGACCATCTGTCCGAGACCAGGGATAAAGAATGAAGCCACTCCTGACCATGCCGGACTGTGCCTGTCATAAAGCGTAGGGACATACATCCTGTAGTTATAGATCTTCTTCAGTTCCTTATACTTCATATCAAGAGGAAGCATCGGAGAAACCGGCTGCTGAGCATAAGTCTGTGCCTGATCATATCCATAGGACTGATTGTTGAAGATGACCGGTTCCTGTGCCGAAGCCGCTGCACAGAAAAGAAAGATCGCCGCTGAAAGAAGAATAATGTTTTTCATATCAACATGTTCGTTTTAATTATGTAACAAATATACCAAAATATTTGCTATATTTACAAATTGATAAGACATCAAAGAGATGGGATTGTTCATTAAGAAAGAAATCAAGGGGCTCCTGGACAAGGGCGGACTCTGGAAAAGCCGCCTGACCATAGCGGGATGCATAATTCTGGTAGTATGCAACATTCTCGGTTTCGCGCTTCTGACATCAGGAAGCGGCGCGTTCCTTCTGATAGTGTCGAATGTGCTGACTGTCGTGTTCACGTTCCTGGCGTTCGCCCCGGCCAATGAGATGACCCAGAGGGTACTGGTCCGCAAGCAGCGCGAGCTCGAGGACAAGGCATCGCTGCAGAAGCGCATCGAGGCGCTGGAGCGCGAGAACGACGTGCTCGCCGGCAAGGTGGACACCAGGGTGCAGACCGACGCGATGCTCAGCAATGTGAACTTCACCTTCAAGCTTGAACAGATGGAATATTCCAAGAAGGGATACATCGTCAAGGAGACCGAGATCGACAGCCTAATAGAGGACGAGCAGTTCAAGGACAAGATCCCTCAGAGCGGAGGATTCACCAGATTCCTTGAGTTCATAAAGCTCAAGGAGAAGGGCATGAGGAAGATCATCTATATAAAGAAGGCATACTACAAGGCCTCCATAGGCATAGACTTCGGCAAGATCAAATATGCCATAGACGGCGACTACATCTATTTCGCAGGCGTGCGTTTCACCAAGCTGCACGACATTTCCAGCGAGCTGGAGCATGACAGCAGCGACATCGAGCACAGCCTGATAATCAACGAGACCGAAGGCGGAAAGAAGATTGAGACCGACCTGGCATATGACGAGTTCATCAAGGTATATGGCGAGATCCAGGGCAAGGATACCCGCGAATCCATAGAGAAGGACGTGGAGATGATATGCGGTCAGTACACCGACGTACTTCAGGGCAACCTGGCAAGGAAGTTCAAGTTCATAAGGTTCGTCAAGGACGAGGAAGTGCTCGGAAGCACACTCACATGGCATGCGCTCAGGGACGGCAGCGCCGACAGGCAGATCGCCGTCGTGGCGTCGAACATGCTCATGCTTGCGGATGTCATCAACCAGACACAGGCAATAGACGATCAGGAAATAATTTAAACCCAAACTGATATGATAGGATTGATAATCGGCGGAGTAATCGTACTCATTCTCGTGATCATGTACTTTGCGTACAACAACAAGGAAGTGGCTCTACGCAAGGAAGCCGAGGCTCAGAAAGGCAAGATCGAATCAGTATTCGACACCATGTGGAAAACCATCAAGCAGGAGGCCGGTGTGACCGAGGAATACAGGAAGACATTTGAAAAAATCTATCCTGAGCTCATTGCAGGCCGTTATGCCGGCGACAACCAGTCACTCATCAAGATGATCAACGAGTCCAATCCGGCATTCGACACATCTCTCTACCAGAAGCTGATGCAGACAATCGAGGTGCAGAGGACGGTATTCTCTACCGCTCAGCAGCGCATGCTCGACATTATCCGCGAACGCGAGACCCTTCTCGAGTCGATGCCGTCGAAGTGGTTCATCACCAACAAGGAAGAAATCGAGTACGTTGTGATATCTTCTGATGCTACAGCGGACATCATCCAGACCAGACGAGAGAACGACGTCGAGATATTCTCATAACATTGCATAGGCTCGCTTACATATTTCCGATAGCTGCGGCAGCATTCATGTTGGTGTATCTTGAAGATTACATCAACTGGTGGGCATATGCCCTTGCCGCAGCTGGAAGCGCGCTTATTCTCTGGCTATCCATGAGAGGAGTCACAAGAACTAAGGAATACCTGAGCGGTTATGCCCTGAGTGCGGTACACCATAATCCATGGACCGAACAGAGAATCACGACAGAGACTTATACCGACAGCAAGGGAAGGACGCATACACGTACCAGAGTATCATATGTCCATCATCCGGATGTTTGGTTCCTGGCTCTGAACACTGGTCAGACCATAAACATCTTCAAGAACACATATGACCATTATGCCCTCCTGTGGGATACTCCGATGCAGTACATAAATCCTTTCCATGCCAACTGCGTCGCAGGAGGAGGCGGCCAGCAGTATGAGTGGGACGGCGTATATGAAAATCTGGCGACCGCCACCTACAAGGGACGATATATCAACTATGTGAAGCATTCCGATTCCATCTTCAGGCATGAAAAGGTGACTGACGAGGTGGTCGAGGATTATGGTCTCGTGGAATATCCAGACTTCCATAGAAGGTTCCTCGAAACGGATGTAGTTCTTGTATCTCCGAAACTGGACATGACGATTCCCACCAGCACACAGGAACACTTCTGGCGTCTCAATGCCTGCTATGGCCTGAATAAGCAGATTCATATTTTCATCATACTCTTCGATGCAGCCAAGGGAATAGGCACCGCACTGAAGCAGCGGTCTCACTGGAATGGAGGAAACAAGAACGAATTCACCGTGTGCCTGGGCATAGAGAACGGTACTTCAGTCAAATGGTGCAAGGCATTCTCATGGTGCGATGCACCGGCGCTGGAATCTGCCACAGAGAGTTGGTTCATAGAAAATCCAACCCTCGACCTGGAGGCATATGCAACGTGGATTCACGAGAATATCCACCTATGGAAACGCAAGGAATTCAAGGACTTCAAATATCTGGGAGTCAATCTTTCCCCTACTGCGAAATGGATAGTAGCCATACTTACCATAACGCTCTGCGCAGCCATAGTCCTCATATCATACGCGGTATATATAGGAAAATATAACAGCGATATACCTTTGGTATATTCATAAAAACCACTACCTTTAAAGATTGATTTGAAAATTCAAAAAACACAAAACATAATTTATGGAAAGAATAATCGAGTGCGTGCCTAATTTCAGCGAAGGCCGCAACATGGAGGTAATCAATTCGATTGTAGCATCGATCCAGAAGGCCGGCGGAGTCAAGGTTCTGGACGTGGATCCGGGCGAAGCGACCAACCGTACCGTAGTGACATTCGTAGGAAGCCCGGAGGCTGTCCTCGAGGCTGCATTCCAGGGCGTGAAGCGCGCTGGAGAGCTTATCGACATGAGACAGCATCATGGCGCCCATCCGCGTTCGGGCGCTACCGACGTGCTTCCTCTCATTCCTATTTCGGGCATTACGCTCCAAGAGTGCGCTGAACTGGCAAGAAAGCTGGCGGAGCGCATTTTTAATGAACTGGAGATCCCGTGCTACTGCTATGAGGCAGCAGCCCAGAAACCTGAGCGCAAGAACCTTGCGGTATGCCGTGCCGGCG
This sequence comes from Bacteroidales bacterium, assembly GCA_015060255.1. Lineage (GTDB taxonomy): Bacteria > Bacteroidota > Bacteroidia > Bacteroidales > UBA932 > Cryptobacteroides. The sequence goes on from SUYV01000048.1 coordinate 11,039, forward strand.
AGTACGAGGCTCTTCCAGAGAAGATGGGAGACCCTGCGCGCCAGCCTGACTTCGGACCTGGCACATACACCGAGCGTGCCGCGCAGGCCGGTGCAACCAACGTAGGCGCACGCGATTTCCTCATCGCCGTGAACTATAACCTCAACACCACATCGACACGCCGTGCAAACGCGATTGCGTTCGACGTGCGTGAGAAGGGACGCCCGAAGAGAGAGGGCAACCCTATCACAGGAAAGATCGTGAAAGACGAGAACGGCAAGACAGTCATGATCCCTGGCACCCTCAAGGGCTGCAAGGCGATCGGCTGGTACATCGATGAGTATGGCATCGCTCAGGTGTCCATGAACATCACTGACATCAACACCACTCCTCTGCATGTCGCTTTCGACGAAGTATGCAGGGCAGCGCAGGCACGCGGACTTCGCGTGACCGGAACTGAGATTGTAGGTCTCGTTCCTAAACGCACGCTGATCGAGGCAGGTCGCTACTTCCTTGAGAAGCAACAGCGTTCGACCGGTATTTCAGAGGAGGAGATCATAAAGATCGCCGTGAAGTCAATGGGTCTTGACGACCTCAAGCCTTTCAATCCTGCCGAGAAGGTCATCGAGTATCTGATCGAGGACGAGGCAGAGGCTGCAGCACGCGAGAGACTTGTACGCATGAGCTGCAAGGGATTTGCATATGAGACAGCGTCGGAGTCCCCTGCTCCGGGCGGCGGATCCATTTCTGCATACATGGGTGCTCTCGGAGCTGCTCTGGGAACAATGGTGGCAAACCTCTCGTCTCACAAGGCAGGCTGGGATGCACGCTGGAAGGAATTCTCCGACTGGGCAGACAAGGGTCAGGACGTGATGCGCAGACTGCTTGCGCTGGTTGACGAGGACACAGCGGCATTCGACAAGATAATGGCAGCCATCGGCATGCCTAAGGGCTCCGACGAGGAGAAGAAGGCACGCGCCGAGGCCATGGAGGCAGCGACACTCTATGCAACAGAGGTTCCTCTAAAGACCATGAAGACTGCAATGGAGGTATTCCCTGTCGTACGCGCAATGGCTTCTGAAGGCAACCCGGCATCGGTTTCTGACGCAGGTGTAGGCGCTCTCGCAGCACGCAGCGCCGTACTCGGAGCACAGCTCAACGTGCGCATCAACGCAGCAGGACTCGCTGACCGCGAAGCAGCCGAGCGCCTCTGCGCCGAGGCTGCCGAGATAGCAGCGAAGGCCGAAGCCGAAGAAGCAGAAATCCTCGCCATTGTAAACGGAAAAATATCGTGACACATAAAGCACTGACTACCAGCAACTTCCCCACACCCACGTGCCGCCAAAGGGGAGCACACGGAACAATGTAAGACACTGATAATCAGTTTATTAGATGACACTCAAAATATGAACAGATTCCACGAAGATATATTGGCAGGCATTCCGGCTGTTCTTCCGGAGCCGAAGCCCTATGACACTACTGTGAGCCACGCGCCTAAGCGCAAGGAAATCCTCAGTCCTGAGGAGAAGGTGCTGGCTATAAAGAACGCCCTCAGGTATTTCCCTCAGGAGCATCATGCGATGCTCGCAGAGGAGTTTGCGCAGGAACTGAAGGAGTACGGACGCATCTACATGTACCGTCTTCGCCCTGACTATGAGATGTATGCACGTCCTATCGACGAGTATCCTGCAAAGTCAAAGCAGGCGGCTGCAATCATGGCCATGATCCAGAACAACCTGGACTACCGCGTGGCGCAGCATCCTCACGAACTGATCACTTACGGAGGCAACGGAGCCGTGTTCCAGAACTGGGCACAGTACCGCCTCGTGATGCAGTATCTCGCGACCATGACCGACGAGCAGACCCTCGTGATGTACTCGGGCCATCCTCTCGGACTCTTCCCGAGCCACAAGGACGCTCCGCGCGTGATCGTGACCAACGGAATGGTGATTCCGAACTATTCGAAGCCTGACCACTGGGAGAAGTTCAATGCTCTCGGAGTGTCACAGTATGGACAGATGACTGCAGGATCATATATGTATATCGGCCCTCAGGGCATCGTACACGGAACTACCATCACCGTGATGAACGCTGCCCGCAAGCAGCTCAAGGCACGCGGCCTCGCCGGCACTGAGGAGAACATGAAGGGCATGCTGTTCGTGACCGCAGGTCTCGGAGGCATGTCAGGCGCTCAGCCTAAGGCCGGTGTGATCTCGGGCGTTGTCAGCGTATGCGCCGAGGTCAATCCTCATGCCGCACACAAGAGACACAGCCAGGGATGGGTGGACGAGATCCATACTGACCTTGACGAGCTCATACCACGCATCCGCAAGGCTGTTGCCGACAAGGAAGTCGTTTCAATAGCATACCAGGGCAATGTCGTAGACCTCTGGGAGAGGCTCGCTGACGAGGACATCCACGTGGACCTCGGATCAGACCAGACATCGCTCCACAACCCATGGGCAGGCGGATACTACCCAGTGGGCTATTCATACGAAGAGTCCAACAGGATGATGGCGGAAGAGCCGGAGAAGTTCAAGGAGTGCGTGCAGGAGTCGCTCCGCAGACATGCTGCGGCAGTTAACAGGCTCGCCGACAAGGGCATGTACTTCTTCGATTATGGCAACGCCTTCCTCCTCGAAGCATCGCGTGCTGGAGCAGACGTACTGAAAGAGGACGGCCGCTTCCGCTACCCTTCATACGTCCAGGACATCATGGGACCTCTCTTCTTCGACTATGGATTTGGACCTTTCAGATGGGTCTGCATGTCGGAGAATCCTGAGGACCTCGCGAAGTCAGATGCCATTGCGGCAAAAGTGCTTAGAGATATCATGGCACAGGCTCCGGAGGAGATCCAGGGCCAGATGATGGACAACATCAGATGGATCGAAGAGGCTGGCCGCAACAATCTGGTGGTAGGCTCACAGGCCCGCATCCTCTACGCTGACTGCGAAGGTCGCACGAAGATTGCCCTCGCATTCAACGAGGCCATCCGCAGCGGCGAGATCACAGCTCCGATCGTTCTGGGACGTGACCACCACGATGTATCTGGCACAGACTCTCCGTTCCGCGAGACTTCAAACATCTATGACGGATCGCAGTTCTGCGCCGACATGGCAGTGCACAACGTCATCGGTGACGGATTCCGCGGCGCAACATGGGTATCAATCCACAACGGCGGCGGAGTCGGCTGGGGCGAGGTTATGAACGGAGGATTCGGCATGGTGATCGACGGCAGCGCAGACTCTGACCGTCATATCAGGGAAATGCTCCTCTGGGATGTCAACAACGGCATCGCACGCCGCAGCTGGGCGCGCAACGAGGGCGCCATGCACGCGATCAAGCGTGAAATGGAGCGCACTCCGGGCCTCAAGGTGACCCTACCTAACATCGCAGATGATGAATTGATACGTAATAGTTTAAAATAGATCCCCGATCAGGTCGGGGATGACGTCATTGCCAATTTAAACGTCACTGCCAATTTAAACGTCATTGCCGGCTTGACCGGCAATCTGAATACATAATTATGACACATACAATTTCCAACAAGCGACTGACCATCGAAAAGGTCAATGAGATCATACTCAAAGGCAAGAAGCTCGAACTCAGCAAGGAGTCCGAGGCAGCCATAGTGAAATGCCGCAAGTTCCTGGACAGCAAGATGGAAGACATCGGCCGTCCGGTGTACGGAGTTACCACAGGCTTCGGCTCGCTCTGCAACATCACCATACCTGCAGAGGACCTCTCGCAGCTCCAGCACAATCTCGTGATGTCTCACGCCTGCGGCACAGGCGAGACTGTACGTCCGGAGATCGTAAAGCTGATGCTTCTTCTGAAGGTCCAGTCCCTCTCATACGGATACTCAGGCGTGCAGCTGGTCACAGTGCAGCGCCTTATTGACATGTTCAACAACGATATCCTCCCTGTTGTATACCAGCAGGGTTCGCTCGGAGCTTCCGGCGACCTCGCTCCGCTGGCGCATATGTGCCTTCCGCTCATAGGCCTCGGAGAGGTATACTATAAGGGCGAGGTACGTTCTTCTGCTGAAGTATGGGCCGAGTTCGGATGGGAGCCTGTGAAGCTCCAGTCGAAGGAAGGCCTTGCGCTGCTGAACGGTACGCAGTTCATGAGCGCTCATGCAGTGTGGTCATTAATCCAGGCCGAGAGGCTTTCGGACTGGGCCGACAAGATCGGCGCCATGTCTCTCGAGGCATATGACGGCCGCATCGAGCCTTTCTATCCGCAGGTGCATGAGGTGCGCGCACATCAGGGCCAGATCGAGACGGCTGCACGTTTCCGCCAGCTTCTCGAGGGCAGCGAGATCATCAAGCAGAAGAAGGTGCATGTACAGGATCCTTATTCATTCCGCTGCATCCCTCAGGTGCATGGAGCGTCTAAGGATACCATCCGCTATGTGAAATCTGTCATCGAGATTGAGATCAACAGCGCGACCGATAACCCGACTGTCTTCCCTGACGAGGATCTGATCATCTCAGCCGGCAACTTCCACGGACAGCCTATCGCCATCCCTATGGACATGCTCACAATCGCTCTCTCGGAGCTTGCAAACATCTCAGAGAGACGTATATATAAGCTGATTTCCGGCCAGAGAGGCCTTCCTAACTTCCTTGTAGCGAAGCCAGGTCTGAACAGCGGATTCATGATCCCGCAGTATACCGCAGCTTCGATCGTGAGCCAGAGCAAGGGTCTCTGCATGCCGGCATCGGCAGACTCGATCCCGTCGTCACAGGGTCAGGAGGACCATGTGAGCATGGGAGCCAACGCTGCGACCAAGCTCGTACGCGTGGTGGAGAACACCGAGCGTGTTCTCGCCATCGAGCTCTTCAATGCAGCCCAGGCATTCGAGTTCCGCCGTCCGCTCAGATCATCATGGGAGATCGAGAAGATCTTCGCAAAATATCGCAAGGTGGTTCCATTCATCGACGACGACCGCTACATGCACCCGCTCATCGAGAAGTCTATAGAGTTCATAAGATAAGTTCATGAAGACCATCATATACAATATAGGTACGCTGGCGGGCATTCTGCCCTCGGATGTCAGGCGTCTGGAAGGAGAGCAGATGAATCACGTGGAATGCATGGAAAATGCATACCTCGTGATCGAAGACGGCATCATCACTGAATATGGTCCAGCTGTCATTTCTCCACTCGCTTCGCTCGGCCGAAATGACAGTGCCGGCGTCGGTATTAAAAACCGTGCTACCCCCCTGGCCGCAGGGGGAAGGAGCATTCCGAAGGAAGCGAAAGGGGTTGTTTTTAATACCGATGCCGGCACTGACGCAGAGTTCATCGACGCTCAGGGCGGATTTGTGATGCCGGCCTTCTGTGACTCTCATACTCATATTGTATATGCCGGATGCAGAGACGGTGAATTCCGCGACAAGATTGCCGGACTCTCTTATGAAGAGATCGCTGCCAGAGGCGGCGGAATCCTCAATTCCGCCGACCTGCTGCACGCGACCTCCGAGGACGAGCTCTATGAGCAGTCCATGGTGCGTGTACGCGAAATCATGGCCATGGGCACAGGAGCCGTGGAGATCAAGAGCGGATATGGTCTGACCGTGGAGGACGAGCTCAAGATGCTGCGCGTCATCAGACGCATCAAGGAGACCGCGCCAATCACAGTGAAGGCCAACTTCCTCGGCGCACACGCAGTCGGACGCGCATACAAGGGACGCCAGTCCGAATATGTAGACCTCGTCTGCAACGAGATGCTGCCAAGAGTCGCCGAAGAAGGCCTTGCCGACTTCGTGGACGTATTCTGTGATGCAGGATTCTTCACCGTGGAAGACACGGAGAAGATACTCAGCAAGGCAGCAGAATATGGAATAACCCCTAAGATACACGCCAACGAGCTTGAAGTTTCAGGCGGTGTTCAGGTCGGTGTGAAATACAATGCCCTCTCGGTCGACCATCTCGAGATGACTACCGATGCGGAGATCGAGGCATTGCGCGGAAGCGTGACCATGCCGACAATGCTGCCGGGATGCTCATTCTTCCTCGGAATACCGTTCGGCCGCGCCAAAGATTACATAGAGGCCGGTCTGCCTGTGGCATTGGCCTCCGACTATAATCCCGGCTCAAGTCCAAGCGGCAACATGCGCTTCGTAATGGCCCTTGGCTGCATCAGGATGCGCCTCACACCGGAGCAGTCCTTTAACGCCTGCACCATCAACACGGCATACGCTATGGGCGTGAGCGATCAGCTCGGCTCGATCACGGTCGGCAAAAAAGCCAACCTCATCATCACCAAACCGCTCCCGTCCCTCGCCTTCATCCCATACAGCCACCAGACCCCGATCATAGAAAAAGTCATCCTCAACGGCATAGCAGTCACAAAATAACCGTGACACATAAACCGCTATCTCTCAATACCTTAACTGCATGCGCGTGCTCCCCTTTGGCGGCACGCGCATATGGTTATATCCCTGGTTATCAACACGATAGGCGTCACGGGTGATTTCGGCACCAGTCTTGCAGATGCAGCGTGTGAACTTTAAAACAAACAGACATGATTTCAAGTAAATTACAGCAGGCGATCAATGATCAGATTACTGCTGAACTGTGGTCCTCACAGCTCTATCTCCAGATGTCATACTACCTCAAGCACCAGGGATGGGACGGATATTCCCATTGGCTCAGATGCCATGCTGAGGAGGAAAGGAAGCATGCCACCATGATGGCTGACTACATGACCGACAGGGGCGGCATGGTGAAACTCCAGATGATCGATGTGGCACCGACGGGATGGGGTTCAGTACTCGAAGTGTACGAACATGCTCTCAGTCATGAGAAGATGGTCTCGAAGATGATCAACACGATCGTGCTGCACGCAATCGAGGAGCAGGATTTCGCGACAGAGAATTTCTTCCGGAAATTCGTTGACGAGCAGGTCGAAGAGGAAGCGCTCTTCGGTGACATCGTCGACAAGCTGAGGAAGGCAGGCGACTCCGGCGTCTTCTTCCTAGACGCCGAACTGGCTACCAGGAAATAGCGTCAACTACAACATCTTGACCAACAACGAGTTAAGGGGTTTAGCCTGCATGTCAAGGAAGGCAGGCTAAACCCCTTAATCGATTATCTATCAAATAGTTAAAACAAACGCTTTTATTCTACCACAGCAACTTCAACTACGACTGTGTCTGAAGTCGCAACGCTATCAGCCGGTGCAACGACTTCCTCTACGGCCTCAGCCTTGTGGTAGCGAGGGAGCGGAGACGGAAGCTTCGCCCATGCAAGGAGGTTGAAGATCCAGAGGACGCCAACAGCTACGATAACAGCTGAGAGTGAGATGAGCCATTTCTTCCAAGGAGCGAGGCCAGCCTTTGCATATGGATCGGTGAGCTTCATCTTCGGATATTTTGCAGCATCTGTGAGTGTCTCGCCGAAAGGTATGCTGATCTTCGATGCGGCATTGACTGCCCAGC
>SUYV01000049.1 GCA_015060255.1 Bacteroidales bacterium
TTAACGGGATAAACTCAATCCATAAACACGCGTTGACCCATTGGAACTTTGTGGGAGCATTGAACTTTGTTATGATATTCCTTGCAATATTTTCAAAGGAGAAGGTTGAGGACGAGATGACGAGTTCAATAAGGCTTAATACTTTATTGTACCTAGTATTCTTTATATTTGGAATTCATATTCTTCTGTATTTACCTGAAGGAGCTATTCGAGATTTTATTATCAATATCAAAGAGTTCTTTATGGAGGACTTCGGTATACTGCTGCTCACATACGCATTACTATTTAAGATAATGATATGGATAAATATGTGGAGGATGAGAAATGAAGAATAGTATAAAGGTCGAAAGAGCACGTCTGGATATGACACAGCAAGATTTAGCAGATGCACTGGAGGTCAGCAGACAGACTATCAATGCCATTGAAAAAGGCAAATTCAATCCTTCAACTATCCTTGCCTTAAAGATTTCAAGTATATTCCAAAAGGGTGTGAATGAAATATTTACCTTGGAAGAGTCAGACTAACTTTTTGAGCGAAGCGAAGGCGCATCAGCGCCGCGGCATCCGCGTCAGCGAGACTTTCGCAGAAAGTTGAAGCAGCGGGGCCGCCCGACCCGACCAAAGGGAGTGGTCGGTATGCCCCTAATAGGGGCTGTCAGCGCAGCTGACTGGGGTTAAGACGGATTCCCTTCGACCGCACGATTTTCGGCTGTGCCGAAAACAAAAATGACCCAGCTTTCTAGCTGAGTCATTTTTGAGTGCGGGCGAAGGGAATCGAACCCATACGCCTCACGGCACCAGATCCTAAGTCTGGCTTGTCTACCAATTTCAACACGCCCGCGACATTTGTTTAAATGAGAAAAGCAGATTTTCATCTGCTTTTTCTTGGTAGCGGGAGGAGGACTCGAACCTCCGGCCTCCGGGTTATGAGCCCGACGAGCTACCAACTGCTCTATCCCGCGATATTGGACTGCAAATATACGGACATTTTTTGAAACTGCAAATTTTTATTGCAAAAAAGTCAAAATACTGTCAATATCGGTCTTGACGAATGACTTCTGCTCTCCTGTAGAGAGGTTCTTGATGTTCACCACGCCTTCTGCAACCTCGTTGCCTCCTACGATCGAGAGGAACGGTATCGCCTTCTTGTCGGCATAGTCAAACTGCTTCTTGAGCTTGGTCTGCTCAGGATATATCTCGCATGCGACTCCAGCTTCACGGAGCGACTTGACTACAGGAATCAGATATTTGAGCTCTTCCTGGCCCATGTTCGCGAAGAGCAGCTTTGTCGTCGATGTCACTTCCGACGGGAACTTGTCGAGACCCTTGAGGACGTCATATATGCGGTCTGCACCGAATGAGATGCCGACTCCCGACATGTTCGGAAGACCGAAGATGCCAGTGAGGTTGTCATATCTTCCGCCTCCGCAGATGCTGCCTATGGCAAAGTCCTTTGCCTTCACCTCGAAGATTGCGCCTGTATAATAGTTGAGACCGCGCGCAAGCGAAAGGTCGATCTCGACGTCGTGACGGATGCCTGCCGCATCGATGAATCCGAAGAGTTCCTCCAGCTCGTCAAGACCCTTGAGACCTGTCTCTGAAACGATGCCGGAAGCCGACTTGCCGCTCATGAGGTCACGCATGACGGCAAGTTTCTCCGCCGTTGTTCCAGAAAGTGTAAGAACAGGACGTATAACCTCTATAGCCTCCTGAGTCAGGCCTTTCTCGGCCATCTCCGCCTCAACGGCCTCGAGGCCGATCTTGTCTATCTTGTCTATTGCAACAGTAATGTCAACCACCTTGTCAGGGAATCCGCTGATCTCAGCCATACCGGTGAGTACCTTGCGGTTGTTTATCTTGATGCATACGTTCACGTCGAAGAGAGTGAACACTCTATCGACGATCTGAACGAGCTCGAGCTCATTGAGCTGAGATGTAGAGCCGATCACGTCCACGTCACACTGATAGAACTCTCTGTAGCGTCCCTTCTGCGGACGGTCCGCACGCCATACCGGCTGGATCTGGAATCTCTTGAAAGGGAATGTGATGTCGTTCTGGTGCTGAACCACGAAACGTGCGAACGGCACTGTAAGGTCGTAGCGGAGGCCTTTCTCGCACACCTTGAGAGAAAGGGCCTTGCTGTTGTAGCCGTCCTCAGTGCCTTCCACGCGATAATCATCGTAGTTGATCTTCGAGAATGCATCTCCCGAGTTGAGGATTCTGAAAAGAAGCTTGTCGCCTTCCTCACCGTACTTACCAAGGAGAGTGCTGAGATTCTCCATCGAAGGAGTCTCTATCGGAGCGTATCCGTATGTCTTGAATACCGAACGGATGGTGTCGAATATGTAGTTTCTTCCTGCCATCTCTGCAGGTCCGAAGTCTCTTGTTCCCTTTGGAATTGACGGTTTCTGTGCCATTGCCTTTATCATTATCTGTTACAATCTGCAAATATAATAATAAAAAAGGGTCGGTCAAACAATGACCGACCCGACCACACACACATTTTGTCAGAATGGAAACGACGCCAAAGTCACCGTTCCATCTGCACTTACATCAACATACACTTCTCTTCCTCCCAGCAATATGTCAAACCTGTAGAATTCTCCTGACGGAGTCTGGACATAATCGGCATCATAGTCTTCAAAAGGCGCTTTGCCGTATACCGGGTCTGCCGCAAGAGCATCCTTTATATTCTGCGGTACATCAGTAAGTAAGACATCGGTCTTGGTCATCACCCAATTTCCAGAGGCATCATACCAGGCCTCATGCTCCTTTACGTCCGGACGCATTCCTGTCTCGAATGAAACCACCCAATATCCCTGTTCATAATCCCACTCCACATCCTTGGCCGATGGGTACATTGTTGCAAATTCGTCTCTTGTATGCTTCCCAGGCTTGCCATCTTCATATTTTTCACATGATGCAAAAGCAGTCAGAGCTGCCAATGCCGCCATAAAACATATCTTCTTCATAGTAGTTAAATTTAAAAATTATCAGTCGTCGATTTCTATCAGATTGAAATTACTGTTGAACTTCAGTTCCAAACGGTTTGCAAGCACAACCTCATACGTTCTCCTGCCGACCTCATATTCTACATAACCGGTACCGGGATAGTGTAGGTTCACATAATCACGTATAGGTTCAGGAATGATCGAAGCATCAATACCTTTTGAGCAAGAAACGCTCTTCAATGCCCCGGATGACCGGAACTCCAACTTTACGCCATTGGAAAGCATTACCGAATAATCGGGGCGTACAAAATCATCATCCTTTGAAACGAATGAAACCTTGACACCAGAATAATATTCATTAATGAATGTCTTTGCAGGAGCCGGAAGCTGTTCGTAAGTCACCGGTCTGTCATCAGCCGATGCAATCAGAGTAAAGAAGCATATACCTGCAAGGAAAGTAAAAAACCTTTTCATATTGTCCAAAATTTGTATCAATTAAACATATCTGTTGTCTTCACAATACAAAAGTCAGACACAAAACTGAAAAGAAACTGAAATTTATTTTGATTTTTTCAAATTTACATTAAAAATGTGCCGGTTTGCCGAAAATTCATATCGCAACGCCATGCCGGAATGCTCACATACAGCATATGACAAGGCAAGTCCAAGCCCGGTAGATCCTTCCTTTCTACCGCCAGGCTGATAGAACCTCTTGAACAACATCTTTTCGTCGAGAGGGCTCTTACCGGTATTGCTGACAAGAAAGCCATCCTGATACACATTCACAACTATGGTGTCACCCTTTGCAGAATGTATGAAGGCGTTCCTGACAAGATTATTCACAAGTACCGACGCCATCTGCTCATTCATTTCATATGTAAAAGGAGACTGAATGTTCACCGATATGGAAAGTTCCTTATATGCATATATTTCCTCGCACATCCCGATGCAATCAGAAATAAGGGCCACAAGGTCAACTTCAGAAACCTCATCCGCAAATTGTCCGTTCTCGATCTTGGTAAGCAGCAGTAGAGTCTTGTTGAGACGTATCATACCCTGAAGGCTCCTGTGAAGCTTTACCAGTTCATCCACCATATCTTCCGGAATATCAGGTCTGTCCAGAATAAGTTCCAGTCTGTTGCTGCATACTGCCAAAGGAGTCTGCAGCTCGTGCGACACGTTACCTATAAAAAGTTTCCGCTCAGCATACTGATGTTCGAAACGGTCCACCACATTCCTGGCAGTATCCGCCAATCTTCTGAATTCGATTATATCTTCCGCATCAGGTACAGTACCGGTCCCCTGTCCGGGCCGATAGGTGTCCATCCAGTCCAGAAGGGTATAAAACGGCTTCAGACTATAATTGACGACTATCAGGCTTATGACCAGCATCGCAACCAGAAGCACCGCAAAAAGCAAGACTGTCCAAGTGAGCACATGTCCGACCAGGACATCCTGCTCGAAAACAGGCAAGGATACCACTATCTCATAGCATCTTCCGTCAGATTCCCGGAAAAGTTGCCTTCTCATCCTGGAACTCGCAAATTCTTCCAGATTTACCAGTTCCGCCTCACCTTCGTAATATGAAACCTGCGGATTGGACAGATAATACTCTTCTGACACCTCGCGTATATGATAGGTGTTATAAACTCCATTGAATCTTTCCGGCAAAGAATCCCCAGACAGTTTTCTTGAAATGATGCCGTAGGCATAGTCCTGGAGTATAAGATCCGTATCATCATATATCTTCTTTTCCATCGCCTTATAGGACAGCCAGCCCCACAGGCCGAGTGTCAGGACCAGCGGAAGCATGAAAGTCAAAGTTATCCTATAGACAAGTTTCATATCGTCAGTTCAACAGTTTGTAACCGAATCCGTAAATGGACTTGATCTCAATATCCGCACAGGCCTCCGAAAGTTTCCTGCGCAGGTTCTTCATCTGAGCATATACAAACTGATAATCATCAGCTTGATCGGCATGGTCACCCCAGACGGCTTCTGCCAGAACGGCCTTATCAACAACATGGCCGGGACGCATCAGAAAATATTTAAGTATGTCAAACTCCTTTTTCAGCAGGGATACTTCCTTACCATCAACAAAAAGTTTGTTTGAAGCATCCTCCAATACGACATTTCCCAATCTGTAAACAAGTTCTCCGTTATTACGGCTCCGCCTCACTATACTTCTTATGCGCGCTGTCAGTTCCGCAAGATGAAATGGCTTCGCCAGATAATCATCGGCTCCCAGTTCAAGCCCGCACACCTTGTCATCGATCGAATCACGGGCGGAAATTATTATGACGTTGTGTCGTCCACCGTCCTTCCTGATCTTACGAAGTATGTCAAATCCGCTTCCCCCCGGCAGATTGACATCCAGAAGGACACAATCGTACGCATATGCCCCCAACTTGTCAAGAGCAGAATGATAATCCATCGCTCCTTCCACTACAAAGCCATCTTTTCTAAGTGCCGTAGTCATCAGCTCCTGCAAAGAAGCATCATCTTCTATAATCAACAGTTTCATAGTCCGATATGGTCTTCAAATATATGTATTTTTCTTTGATTTGACGCGTTTGCTAACGAAACTTTTTATACCTTTGGGGTTCAATTCTCAAGGTATGGAAAAGAAACTGTTCCTGATCGACGGACACGCACTCATATTCAAGATGTACTACGCATTCCTGCGTCATCCGATGATAAATTCAAAGGGCGCGGACATGTCGATCCTCTTCGGATTCACCAAATACATCCTCGAACTCATAGAAAAAGAGAAGCCTACCCACCTGGCGGTGTCATTCGACCCTCCGGGAGGCACCTTCAGGCATGAGATGTACCCTGAATACAAAGGTACACGCTCAGAGACGCCGCAGCTGATAATCGACTCGCTCGAACCACTCTGCGAGCTCTGCCGGGCAATGCAGATCCCTGTGCTGATGATCAAGGGATTCGAAGCCGACGATGTGATTGGTTCTATGGCCAAAAGAGCTGAAAAGGAGGGCTATACAGTATATATGGTTACTCCTGACAAGGACTACGGCCAGCTCATTTCGCCTAACATATACCAGTTCAAGCCCGGTAAAGGCGGAGGCGACAACGAACTGATCGACGTACAGAAAATTTGCGAGAAATACAACATCAGCAGCCCGGAGCAGGTGATCGAGATTCTCACCATCTGCGGAGACACCTCTGATAATGTCCCCGGAGTAAAAGGCGTCGGAGAAGTCGGTGCGGGCAAGCTCATCGCGAAGTTCGGTACGGTGGAGGAGATATACAGGCACCTTGACGAACTGACACCGAAGCAGCGCGAGGCATTCGAAGCGTCTGCAGGACACATCAGCCTAAGCCACGAGCTGGTGACCATCAAGACCGACATAGAACTGGACATCAACACAGAAGAAATGGCAGTGACCTGCACATATGACGATTCTGTGGCAGAGCTCTTCGAGAAATATGAATTCGGTTCGTTGCGCAAATTCCTCTCTGATGCGGCTGTTCCTGTCATAAAGGAAGAGAAGAGGCTGGAATTCAGAACATGCTGTCCTGACGAGATGCTCAAGGCAGCAAAGGCAGCCGGCAGATGTGCCGTCCTGACCGAAGGAGAAGGCATCTTCGGAGAAATCAGCAGAGTGACCGTCGCTGTAGGTGAGGTTGCTTGCGAAGGCAAGGCAGCAGATTTCAAGGAGATACTTGAAGACCAGGAGATCATCAAGACGGGATACGACCTCAAGTTCCAGAGGAACATCCTCGCACATAACGGAATAAAGCTCAGCGGCATATTCAGGGACATCGAACTGATGCACTACCTGATAAACCCGGAAAAAAGTCATAAGATCGAAATCCTCGCCAAGGCATACCTCAACGTAAGTCTCGAGGAGCAGGCTGACGCCCCCGAGCAGGTCGAGTCTCTGTCTCTCTTCGATGAGATTCCAGAAGAGGAGACTGCGCCGAGCCGTACTCAGGAAGCAGTTGCAGCATATCTTCTCGGGGACAGGATCTGGGAGGAAATGGAAACTGCAAACCTCTGCGATCTATATGCAACCATGGAGGAGCCCCTGCTGAAAGTGTTGTCTGACATGGAGATGGAAGGCGTAAAGATCGACACAGCGCAGCTCCGCAAATACGCTGCAGGACTTACTGCGGAGATGAATGAGATCCAGACCAGGGTGAGAGAGATGGCTGAGGATCCAAACCTGAACATCCTTTCTCCGAAGCAGATCGGAACGCTCATATTTGAAAAGCTGAAGCTTGACCCGAAGGCAAAGCCGAAGAAGGGTTCAAACTATCCGACGGACGAGGAGACCCTCAGCGCATTATCTCATAAGCATCCGATAATCAATGAGATATTGGAATATAGAGGCGTAAGGAAACTGCTCTCGACATACATAGATCCATTCCCAGAATACATATCGCCTGCTACGGGAAAGATACATACCACCTTCAACCAGGCGCTTACCGCAACTGGAAGACTCAGTTCATCAAAGCCGAACCTGCAGAACATCCCTATCCGCACCGAGCGAGGCAAGGAGATACGCAAGGCATTCGTGCCAGGCAGGCCGGAAGGCGTGATCGTTTCGGCCGACTACTCACAGATCGAACTGAGAATCATGGCTCACCTGAGTTGCGACGCGCATCTTATCGAGGCATTCCGTAACGGGCAGGATGTTCACGCAATCACTGCTGCAAAGATTTTCGGGATAGACCTTTCTGAAGTGACCGCAGACCAGCGCAGGATTGCGAAGACCGCCAACTTCGGTATCATGTACGGCATATCAGCATTCGGCCTGTCGCAGAGGCTCAAGATCGGCAGAAGCGAGGCGAAGAAGATCATCGAAGACTATTTCGCAAACTTCCCTGCCATATCGTCATATATAGAAGACACACTGACCGCCGCACGCGAGAACGGATATGTCGAGACAATCTTCGGACGTCGCAGATACCTGCCTGACATAACCTCAAGAAACGCGACCGTACGCGCCCTCGCTGAGCGCAATGCGATCAATGCACCTATCCAGGGCACATCGGCAGACATCATCAAGCTTGCCATGATCAATGTCGCCAGGAGGATTCAGGAGGAGAAGATGCAGAGCAGAATGGTCCTTCAGATACATGACGAGCTTGTGTTCGACACTGTGCCGGAGGAAGTTGACAGGCTCCAGCAGATCGTCCGCGAGGAGATGGAGAATGTAATAGAGTTGTCTATACCTTTAACAGTAGAATGTAATTATGGAAACAACTGGCTCGAAGCTCACTGACCTGTCTGATATAGATCTGGTCAAAATGGCCACACAGCAGAATCAGGCAGCATTTATCATATTGTACACAAGATATAATGCAGGTGTAAAGAGTCACATATCACGATATGTCGCTCAGAAGGAGGATATCGAGGATATCTGTCTGGAAAGTTTTCAGAAAGCATTCAGTCAGATCGGCACCTATAATCCGGAGTACAAATTCTCAACATGGCTCTATAGGATAGCACGTAACACGGCCTTCGACTACCTCAGCAAGCATCTGAGGGAGATGACGAATATGCCGACCACTTCAATACACGAAGACATTGCAGAACTCAAGGAACTGCCGGCCACAATGCATAATCCTGAAGAGGATATAATCCAGCAGCAGGAATATGACAAATGGCTGACCAATATTGAGAAACTGAAAGACGACTACAGGGTTGTGGCAAAAATGAATCTGATCGACAACTTCGGTTACAAGGAGATTGCCGACGCACTGGAAATGCCCCTGAATACAGTCAAGACAAAGATACGCAGAGCCAAGGCAATTCTGCTCAAGATGATGGATTACTCAGACGAATTATTATAAGTATGACATTCGAAGAATTCAAAAAGATAATTGAAGACAAGTTCCCGGAAGTCACTGCAGAGCAGATGGAGCAGTTCTCAAGGATGGACGCTCTCTACCGCGACTGGAACTCGAAGATCAACGTCGTGTCTCGAAAAGACATCGACGAGCTATACAGACACCACGTGCTTCACTCGCTCGGCATAGCTGCTTATCTGAAGATGCAGATGCCTGACATCTATGACAGGCTGCGCGGAGACGGGCCGTACAGCGTTGCCGAGCCGCTGAAGATACTTGACCTTGGAACAGGCGGAGGCTTCCCGGGAATCCCTCTCGCCGTCATCTTCCCTCACGCTCAGTTCACACTTTGTGACTCCATCGGAAAGAAGATCATCGTGGCTACCGAAGTGGCGAAAGGCATAGGTCTGACCAATGTCAAGACAGTCAACGCACGCGCAGAATCGCTGCCGGAAACCTTCGACTACATAGTTTCACGAGCTGTCACATCTCTCGAAAACTTCATGCCCTGGGTGAAGAGCAAATACAGCGAAGGAATCCTGTACCTTAAGGGCGGAGACCTTGCAGAAGAGATCTCTACAGCCATGTCCAGGTTCAAGATGCGCAAAGGCTCAATACATATCTGGCCGATATCATCATGGACCGAAGACCCGTTCTTCGAAACCAAGCAGGTAATATATATTGAGAAATCTTGAAAAATATTTTGTAAATAAATTCAAAAATACTACCTTTGCACTCCCAAATTGTAGAGGAAAATATAAAAATATCTAGATATGAAAAGAACATTCCAACCATCACAGCGCAAGCGCCGCAACAAGCACGGCTTCCGCGAGCGCATGTCGACTCCTAACGGACGTCGCGTTTTGGCAGCACGCCGCCGTCGTGGCCGCAAGAAATTGACTGTATCATCTGAGGACAGATGGTAAGAAAAAGAACCAACCGAAAGGCTGGTTCTTTTTTTATCTTATCTCAAATGATCATCAAGAAAATCTGCAATCTTCCCCTGCACCTCCTTACCGCAATGGTGCCCGCCAGGGAAGAATTCCGTGCGCAATACACCTGAACCGGCGGCATCATAATATGAATTCAGTTTGCGGAACGCCTCCTGCACATTCTCTTTCGGGAACAGATGGTCTGTCTCGCCATTGAGGAACAGCATAGGCTTCGGGACCAGAAACATTCCGATGTCTCCGAAATCCATCTGCTCGCGCATAGGCATGACAGCCATGGAATAGTCGGATGCCTTCATTTCCTCCGATCTGTCAAGGGTCGTCATCCATGAAAGCGCGGCTCCGCATTTCACCTCTGCACAAAAGGCTGCAAGCATCCAGCAACGATGTGCTCCCATTGAGAATCCAAACGCGCCGATGCTGTTTCTATCTACAAATGGAAGCGATGCCAGAAGGCGGACTGACGCGACATCGTCGCGTAGCATCTTCTCCGCCCAGATCACGCCATCACGCTGGAGTGAGTCATAGACATCACATTGTCCCTCGTACACGACATTCTTCAGTCTCTTTATCTCCTGCTTACGCGCACGGGCGGCATCCTTGTCATCATCGAACTGGCCGTAAGTCAGTTCCGACCATCTTTTAGCGTCAACAGAAGACCTTTCACCCCAGTAGAGGGCGTCAGCAACCAGCACGACATATCCAAGCGAAGCAAGCGAATCGGCGAAGTACACTCCATCAAAATTCTTGTCAATCCACTGCTGGGCCGACCTCGCAATATGGTCTTCAGACCCGCCCGGAAGCATCGACACCATCGGTCTCACCAACTTTTCCTTTCCGATGTCAAACCTCGCCCCATGATCATGCAGCATGACTACAGCCGGCTTGCGTGAACGTCTGGATGCCCCATCCGGAACCAGCAGATAAGCTGATATGCGCTCGCCTTTTTCCACGTCAAACTCCACATACCGGCACTCATAGCCATTCCTCTGCTCGGTCTGCACGACCTTCATTCGAGGCTTTACACTGCGACCGACTTCAGGAATATAGTATTCGCCGGCGTGAAGGATCACACCGGCGAACATCATTATAATGCTTACAAGCAGTTTCATTACTCAGCCATCAGCTTCTTGTACTTGAAGCGCTTAGGCTCCTCATTGCCGAGACGGCGCTTCTTGTTCTCTTCATACTCCGAGTATGTTCCCTCGAAGAAGTATACCTGAGAGTCACCCTCGAACGCGAGGATGTGTGTAGCAATTCTATCAAGGAACCAACGGTCGTGTGAAATGACTACAGCACAGCCTGCGAAGTTCTCAAGACCTTCTTCAAGTGCACGGATAGTATTTACGTCAACATCATTGGTAGGCTCGTCAAGAAGAAGTACGTTACCCTCATCCTTGAGAGTCAGAGCAAGGTGGAGACGGTTTCTCTCACCACCAGACAGGATGCCGCAGAGCTTCTCCTGGTCTGCTCCGGAGAAGTTGAAGCGAGAGACATACGCTCTTGCATTCACTTCCCTCTTGCCGAGTCTCACAAACTCCGAATTCTCGGCTATTGTCTCGTATACGGTCTTGTCAGGATCGATGCTCCTGTGCTGCTGATCAACATACGCAAGCTTCACGGTCTCACCTATTGTGATCTCGCCAGAGTCCGGAGTATCCAGGCCCATAATCAGGCGGAAGAGTGTTGTCTTACCTGCACCATTAGGTCCGATCACGCCGACAATACCGGCTGGAGGAAGTATGAAGCTGAGGTTTTCATAGAGGAGCTTGTCCCCATATGCCTTTGAGACATTCTTGAACTCAATGACCTTGTTACCGAGCCTTGGTCCGTTAGGGATGTAGATCTCGAGATTAGCCTCCTTCTCCCTGCCGTCATCAGCTGCGAGCTTCTCGTAAGCACCCAGACGAGCCTTAGACTTCGCATGACGTGCCTTCGGAGCCATCCTCACCCACTCGAGCTCGCGCTCAAGGGCCTTGCGGCGCTTGCTCTCCTGCTTCTCCTCCTGAGCAAGACGTGTGCTCTTCTGGTCTAGCCATGAAGAGTAGTTGCCTTTCCAAGGAATTCCCTCTCCCCTGTCAAGTTCGAGGATCCATCCTGCGACATTGTCAAGGAAGTAGCGGTCATGTGTAACGGCGATCACCGTACCCTTGTACTGCTGGAGATGAGCCTCGAGCCACTGGATACTCTCAGTATCGAGGTGGTTGGTAGGCTCGTCAAGAAGGAGGACATCAGGCTGTCTGAGGAGAAGGCGGCAAAGCGCGACACGACGACGCTCTCCACCACTGAGTGTCGAGACCTTTGCATCTGAAGGAGGGCACTGGAGCGCATCCATGGCTCTTTCGAGCTTCGAATCGATCTCCCAGCCTCCGCAGTGCTCTATCTTCTCGGTCAGTTCTCCCTGACGCTCGATTAGAGCGGCCATCTCGTCGTCTGACATAGGCTCGCAGAACTTCATGTTGACCTCTTCATACTCCTTGAGGATGTCCATGACTTCCTGCACACCTTCCTGAACGACTTCGATCACGGTCTTGTCAGGATCCATCTGAGGTTCCTGCTCAAGATATCCCACAGAATATCCCGGAGCCCATACGACCTCGCCCTGGTATCCCTTCTCGATACCGGCGATGATCTTCATCAAAGTCGACTTACCGGATCCGTTGAGACCCACGATACCGATCTTCGCACCATAGAAGAATGAAAGATAGATATCCTTGAGGATTACTCTATTGTTATGAGGCAGGATCTTGCCCACCCCGTTCATCGAAAAAATTATCTTCTCGTCTGCCATATCAATGGTTATTTATGATTTCTAAAGTTCCGCAAAGATAATCTTCCTCAGGATATTCCGCAACTTATTTTCCTGCCCTGGAACTTCTTATCTTCTCCTTCCGGCACCAGTCGCTTGGATTTTCACCCATAAAAAGCCGAAAAGCCATATTGAAGGACACTATGGAATTAAAGCCACATAAAGGCCACAGTTCCGCGACCTTCAGTTCCTTGTTTTTCTTGAAACATTCCATAGCGTACATTATCCTGTAATAATTCACAAACTGACAGAAGTTCCTGCCTGTATACTGATTTATGGCACGGGAAATATAAAGTTTATTGGAAAAGACTACCGATCCCACATCATTTATCGTCAAGGAGCCATTAAGATACGGCTTCTCCTGTTCGAAATATTCGACCAGTCTTTCATAGAGCTCCTTATATAATTCATTCTCGCGAGCCGTATTTCCGGAATTGTCCGCCGTAGACACCTTCATGGATTCAACTATGCTTCTTTCCTGATTCTGCCAGAACAGAAACATTGATTCCGAAGCTATCCTCAGGGCATATGAAACTGTAAGGCCGCCAAGCAGCAGGTCCGCGACGATCATCTGAACGGTTCCCCACACACAATCTGCAGCAACAGCAATCATGACAATGATCATCAGCATAAGCACGATGGCCAGATATACACTTTCAACAGAGAGTCCCAGATATGTCCATACATTCCCGGACTGCATCAGCACACGGATATTCCTCAGGCGGAGGAATACCGCATAAATATAAAATAAGGCGTACAGAACTGCCAGGAGAACCGCGGTGACCGTAAAGATCCGGCAGGAAGGCATTCCAGACAATCCCAAGGCACAGCACACATAAAAGGCAGCAAGAGAGAGGCTTGTCACGGAACACACGATCATCCAGATACGATACCTGCGCAAGTCCCATAACTGTGACTGCATCAGAGAAAGAGGGAAAACTGCCAGCATCAGATCCAAGGGCACCCTCCACAGAAAGCCTCCGCCTGCAGTGAGGTCACACATGATGAGAACCGCACAGACGGCAAGCACAACAGGGGCTGATTTCTGCGCACGGCTCGTCAGTGTCCTGTACCGCTGATTCTTCGACAGCTGGTAGACGATCATCACAATAAGAGCTACGATGAAAACCGCAGCCATAAAAACTTCAATAACGTTCGATTTCATAGTGTATGTTTATAGATTACAAAATTATATAATGTCCCCCTCTCAGAGCCATCCGAGAGGGGGACATTCGTCACATTTTTCTTTTTTTTAAAATTATTTCTTTTTTTTGAAGAAACCTCCTGACTTGCCTTCCTGTTTCTTTGACGTAAGCTTGATCGTATCAAAGCCCTGTCCATAAACTCCCATTACAGACGATACAGACAGGAATGCATCCGGATCTATTGATTTCACATATCTGAGAAGGAGATTCAGGTCAGTCTTCCTTGTAACCACCATCAATACCTCCTTTTCTTCCTTTGAATACCATCCTTTGGCAGGAAGCACAGTCACACCCCTCTTCATGTCAAATGCAATCGCATCAGCCATTTCGTTAACCATCTTCGTAAAGATGAAGACCTGCACCGACTGTTTGGAACCCGATATATAGAGATCTATGGCATAGCCGCACACCGTTACCTGCATAAGGCCATACACCACAATGGCAATCTTCTGAGGATATGGCATCAGGTTACCACTCTTGTCAAATGAAGGGAAGAGAAGCGAAGACAATATTATTATAAGGTCTATGATAAGTATCACACGACCTGGAGATGCCGGCTTGAACTTACACCATACCAGTGCAATGATGTCCGTTCCTCCTGTACTGCCGCCCTGAGACATCGACAGGCCTATTCCGACACCTGCCATGATACCTCCAAGAACCGTACAGACTATCTTGCTGTCCTGAGAGAATTCATCTACAAAATCCACAGGGATGACTTCCTTGGTGACGGCAAGCATCACTGAAGTCATGATGATTGCATAAATCGTCTTCGCACCGAAACCGGTACCAAGTATCTTGGTTCCAATAATGAGCAACAATATGTTGAGGACAAAGTAGGTTATAGGTATCGGCAATTTGAAAGCGTATTCCAGAATTGCAGCGAAACCTGTCACGCCACCTCCGATCATGCTGTTAGGGGTAAGGAACATAGCCCATCCCAAAGCATACATGGTCACACCTAATGTAATTAAAAGGTACTCCTTGACAAGTGTCATCACAGATACCTTCAGAATAGTCTTAGTCATCAGTTTTAGCAGTAATTATTTGTTTCTTTTTAAGTTTTATTCCGGTCTTGACCTCCTCAAAACCTTCACCGAACACGCTCATGGCCGTAGACACTGATATGAACGCCTTCGGATCGATAGTCTTTATCTCGCGGATCACATCATTCATCTGATGCTTTCTCGATACTATCAGAAGCACTTTGCTTTCCTTCTGAGAATACCATCCTACAGACTGAAGCGCAGTCACTCCCCTGTGAACATCATTGATCATATGATCGGCTATCTCAGCATATTTGGCAGAGAAGACAAGTATCTGTACAGATGACTTGTTACCTAGAAGGACGAAGTCGATGCCGAATGAGAATCCCAACATGATGACATATGCATAAACGACATCGATGATGCCTTTGTCCGGAACAAAAAGCATCGATGCGATTATGAATATGTCGGTAAACAGGTATACTCTACCCGGAGAGACCGGCCAGTACTTGTTTATCATCATCGCTACGATATCAGTTCCTCCTGAGCTTCCTCCCCTGAGAAGGACAAGTCCCAATCCGACAGACTCAAGGGCTGCTCCCACCAACGCTCCTATCAGTTTGTCATTGACGAAGTCATGACATTCCAGAACAGGAAACTTCGGCAGGACCTCGAACAGGACGGACGTCAGTATTATGACATATATAGTCTTGATGCCGAAAGCCCTTCCAAGCGTCAGGAAGCCAACAATAAGGAGACCTATATTGATGATAGGATAGGTCCATCCGATAGGGATCGCCCCGTTAGTGGCATACTGAATGATAGTACAGAGACCTGTCAGTCCGCCACTGGCAAGCCCGGTCGGGATAATGATCGATGTCCACGCCATACAGAATATGAGCGAACCGACCGTCATCAGGAAATAGTCCCAGACCGTTGTCAGAAACTTATTGGTTCTCATAGGTTTACAGGTTACTTACTTGACTACAATGTTCACGATCTTGCCAGGCACGACGATCACCTTGACGATGTTTCCTCCAGCAACATACTTCGCAGTCTGCTCAAGTCCGCGTACATGTGCATCGACGTCCTCACGGCTCATGTCCATCGGAAGCTCTACGGTAAAGCGGGTCTTTCCGTTGAACGAAACCGCATATGTGCATGTATTCTCGACGGTATATGCCTCGATGTATTCAGGGAATAAAGCATATGTGATGCTTTCCTTGTGTCCGAGAGCCTCCCAGAGTTCTTCTGCGATGTGCGGAGTGAACGGAGCAAGGAGGATGATGAGCGGTTCGAGGATCTCACGCTTGCTGCACTTGAGGTCGTTGAGTTCGTTCACAGCAATCATGAATGCACTGACAGCCGTATTGAACGAGAATGCCTCGATGTCTGTACGCACCTTGCCTATGAGCTTGTGAAGAGCCTTAAGTTCGTCCGGTGTAGCCTTCTCATCTGTAACGATGAAACCGTCACGGTCATAGAACATTCTCCACACCTTCCTGAGGAAACGGTTCACGCCGTCGATACCCTTTGTATCCCATGGCTTCGACTGTTCGAGAGGACCGAGGAACATCTCGTAAAGACGCAGTGTATCAGCACCGTATGTATCGCAGATCATATCCGGATTCACCACGTTGAACATAGACTTTGACATCTTCTCTATAGCCCATCCGCAGATATACTCTCCATTCTCGAGAATGAACTCGGCAGAAGCGAACTCCGGCATCCATGCCTTGAATGCCTCGATGTCGAGACGGTCGTTACGGACGATGTTCACATCCACGTGGATCTCTGTTGTCTCATACTGATCCTTAAGACCATATGAAACGAAAGTATTCGTATTGATGATTCGGTATACGAAGTTTGAACGTCCCTGGATCATACCCTGGTTGATAAGTTTCTTGAACGGCTCCTTCTCGCATACATAACCGAGGTCAAAGAGGAACTTGTTCCAGAAACGAGAGTAGATAAGGTGTCCGGTAGCATGCTCTGTACCGCCTATATAGAGGTCTACATCTCTCCAATATTCATCAGCCTCACGGCTTACGAGCGCCTCGTCATTGTGCGGATCCATATAACGGAGATAGTATGCGCTGCTGCCTGCAAAGCCCGGCATTGTGCTGAGTTCGATAGGATAGCCCTCATATGTCCAGTCTGCCGCTCTTCCGAGAGGCGGTTCACCTGTCTCAGTAGGAAGAAACTTGTCAACTTCAGGAAGCTGGAGAGGAAGATCCTCGAGAGTCATAGGAGTAGCTACGCCATCCTTGAAATACATCGGGAACGGCTCTCCCCAATATCTCTGACGAGAGAAGATCGCGTCACGGAGACGGTAGTTGATCTTTCTGCGTCCGATGCCATGCTGCTCCACATAATCGATAGCCGCAGGGATCGCCTCCTTCACGGTCATTCCGTTGAGGAATCCGGAGTTGCACATGATTCCCTCCTTTGCATCGAAGCTTGACTCGCTGACGTCACAGCCCTCGATCAGAGGAATTACAGGGAGGTCGAATGTTCTTGCGAATGCATAGTCACGGCTGTCGTGTGCAGGAACGGCCATGATGGCACCTGTACCGTATCCGGCAAGCACATATTCCGAAATCCATACAGGAACCTTCTCTCCTGTAAAAGGGTTTGTCGCATATGAACCAGTGAATACACCGGTCACCTTTCTCGCCTCCATCATTCTCTCGCGCTCTGTCTTCTTCTTCGCCATTGCGAGATACTCCTCTACAGCCTCTTTCTGCTCAGCGACCGTAAGCTTTTCAACCCACTCGCTTTCAGGAGCAAGCACCATGAATGTAACTCCGAAGACAGTATCCGCACGGGTGGTGAATATGGTCATATCATACTCCTGCGAACCATTCGATACCTTGAACACCATCTCGGCGCCCTGGCTCTTTCCGATCCAGTTGCGCTGCATGTCCTTGAGAGAATCAGTCCAGTCGAGACCTTCAAGATCCTCGAGGAGACGACCTGCATATGCAGATACACGAAGCTGCCACTGGGTCATCTTCTTCTGCTCGACAGGATGGCCTCCACGGACAGAATATCCTTCCTTCACCTCATCGTTTGCGAGTACGGTACCGAGAGCCGGACACCAGTTCACAGCTGTCTCTCCCTGGTAAGCTATACGGTACTGCATAAGGACTGCAGCCTTCTGCTTTTCATCAAATGCCTTCCACTCTTCAGCAGTAAAAGGAGCCACATCGCCGCAAGCAGCGTCAACGGCTGCGCTTCCGCCTTCAGCGAAGGCCGCTTCGAGCTCCGCTACAGGGCGGGCCTTCTGCCGGGCATTGTCATACCAGCTGTCGAACATCTGGAGGAATGCCCACTGTGTCCACTTGTAATATCCCGGATCACAGGTACGGACCTCACGCGACCAGTCGTATGAGAAACCTATCCTGTCCATCTGCTCACGATAACGGGCGATGTTCTTCTCGGTAGTCACTGCCGGATGCTGTCCGGTCTGGATCGCATACTGCTCTGCAGGAAGTCCGAACGCATCATATCCCATCGGATGAAGTACATTGAAGCCGCAGAGACGTTTGTAGCGGCTGTAGATATCGCTCGCGATGTATCCGAGCGGGTGTCCCACATGAAGTCCCGCTCCTGACGGATATGGGAACATGTCGAGAACATAATATTTAGGCTTTGAATTGTCGATCTCTGCCTTGAATGTGTGGTTGGC
>SUYV01000050.1 GCA_015060255.1 Bacteroidales bacterium
ATGATACGGACTCGTGGGAACTTTATGATCTGAAAAACGATCCGCTCCAGATGCACAACATATATCATACACCTGAAGCGGCAATCATTCTTCCGGATCTCATGAAGCAGCTGCACGAACTGCAGATGCTATACGAAGATCCTATTCAGTAAGCTGCTTTGCAAGAACTACTGTTTTGCAATATTTTCTCTCATTTCCGTATCGGCCTGGATGTTCTTCATCTTGTAGTAGTCCATGATGCCGAGGTTTCCTGTGCGGAATGCTTCTGCCATTGCGAGAGGTACTTCAGCTTCGGCTTCGATCACGCGTGCGCGTGCCTCCTGAGCCTTCGCCTTCATTTCCTGCTCGAGGGCTACCGCCATGGCGCGACGCTCCTCTGCGCGTGCCTGGGCGATGTTCTTGTCAGCCTCTGCCTGATCCATCTGGAGGACTGCACCGATGTTCTTTCCGATGTCGATGTCGGCGATGTCGATGGAGAGGATCTCGAATGCTGTTCCTGCGTCGAGTCCCTTGTTCAATACCACCTTTGAGATGCTGTCAGGATTCTCAAGAACGAGCTTGTGGCTCTCTGCAGAACCGATAGATGACACGATACCCTCGCCTACTCGCGCAAGCACGGTCTCTTCACCTGCTCCTCCGACGAGCTGCTTGATGTTTGCGCGTACTGTCACACGCGCCTTTGCGATGAGCTGGATACCGTCCTTTGCAACGGCTGTCACAGGAGGTGTGTTGATGACCTTAGGATTAACTGACATCTGCACTGCCTCGAACACGTCACGGCCCGCAAGGTCAATGGCTGCAGCCATCTTGAAGTCAAGTGAAATATTAGCCTTATCAGCTGATATCAAAGCATTTACAACCTTTGGAACATCACCCTTTGCAAGGTAGTGAGCCTCGAGTTCGTTGGCATAGAGCTTGAGACCTGCCTTTGTTCCTGTCACCATCGCCATGACGATAGTGTTAGGTGAAACACCTCTCCAGCGCATGAGAACTAGCTGGATGAGAGAAATGCGTACTCCGGAAATGAGAGCCTGGAACCACAAGGTCACAGGGAAGAACCAGAGGAAGATCACGAGACCGACGATGGCCACGGCGATCCATACAATAATCATAGCGTCCATAGTATTAGTTTAACTGTTTGACAAATATCTTGTTATCTTCGATTGCAACCACTTCTACCTCCACACCAGAATCCACAATTCCTTCCATGGAAGTAACCTCGAGCGAACTGTCAGCAAAACGTGCCATCCCCATTGGAGCGAGTCTGGTAACAGCCCTGCCTCGGTCTCCTACAGCAACAGAAACTTCAGGAACCACAGCCTTTGCATCGATATTGGTATCCAAAGTAAGCCTCTTCCAAGTCTTGGCCCTCAATACCCATATGGTCAGACCCACCAGAAGAACCGTATTGACAGCTGTCACGACTCCGCCCGTAAAGTTGCCGAATTCGCTGAATGCATAATAGCATGATCCACCCATGGAAAGAAGGCCGAGCACTCCTGCCACACCTACTCCCGGAATAAGAAGTATCTCAGCAAACATCAGCACAAGGCCGACAAGTATCAGTGTGATTATCAATCCCATATATATGATTTTTATAGTATCAGCTCATTTCCGCGGAGCTCGCAGAAGACATTGCCGACTCCCTGTGACTTGACGAATTCAACCACAGCTTCCGCCTGTGCCTTGTCATCGAACGGTCCCACGATGAACACCTGGGTTCCATCCTCGGCCTCGATTCGGGCTATATCCTTTCCTAACGCCATGGTGACCACTCCCTCGACCACGCTTCTGTCAAGTTCGCCGGACTCAGGCACGATCCTTACCTCATACATGAGGATCTCATTGTTAAGTTTCGCCTCGGCAGCCCTCGCAGTTGCAACAGGAACGATCTCACCGTCCACATGTGCCATTATATAGGCATCCCTGAATCCAAGCCTTCTCACTCTGTCCACACATCCGAGAACCTCCTCATATGAGCCGAAACGGCCCACGCGATAAGTATACATGCCGCCAGGAGTCTTGTGCTCATATACAGGACTAAGACCCTTAAGTTCGCTCAAAAGCGCCTTTCTGCCACCGCTGAACAGCTGGATCTGATAAACTATTCCCGACGGAATCGTCTGATCCTCGGCAAACTGCGCCTCGTCCAGAATCTGGAAAGAATAGTCGAAGACAATCTCAGGCTTCAGAACCTTGATTCCAAGAGAGTCACCCATCTGATGCTTCACGAACTCATACTCAGGACGTTCCTGAGCGACCTCGTCATCTTCCTCGTCGATGACAGGATTGATGAATACACCCTCCTTGAGAAAATCCATTTCTATATCGTACATATCCGCATTGGCCGCCTCCAACCGCCTCTGCAATGCCGGTATTCCCATCTCCAGAGCAAGAATCCTATCGGTAAGACGCAGTCTCTGCTCAGGATCATTGCTGAAAGCAAATTCGGTACGCAAGGCATCGAGGGATGCGTTTGTGGCAGATATGGAATCCCTGAGCGAGCGGATTTCCTCCATCTTGGACATATATCTGATAGTCAATTCATTATGAGGAATATACTGAGCCTCCGCCTGTACACTCTCCTGCACCGGAGGGTCCAGCCTTGACAGAGTCAGAAGTTCCTGCGGATCCTCCATTGAAACATGCACCGGATAGTCCTCATACTGAAGCACATAGACATAGACGCTGTCAGAAGAACACTCCCTGTTGGAAGCAAAGACGCTGTACTGCCCGTCTTCGGACTCCACATAGAGGAAATCATCCGCAGGTGACGAATATGGGAATCCCATGTTCTGAGGGACCGACCACTTCTGTTCGACAGGATTCCATGACGATCGGTAAAGATCATATCCACCGGCTCCATAGAACCCCTTCGAAGAAAAGAAAAGTGTACTTCCGTCCGGAGAAAACATCGGATATATTTCGTCATATCCGGCAGTGGAAAGCATTTCGACAGGAACCGGAGCAGACCAGACAGTATCCTGCTGCTCAGTCATATAGATGTTTCTCACACCTTGTTTGTCCCTGGTTGAAAAATAAATGACATCATTCCATTCCGGAGCGTAAAGAGCCCTGACAGGGCCGCCTGCCGAAGCAGAGTCCAGCTGATTGGGAATATTTCTCCAGCTTCTGTTTTCGAGAGGATAATAAAGGAAGAAATCATCCAGGGAGAAACGGCGCTTCGCTATGACCTGAGGCTTCTGGACGAAGCGGGACATGTTTCTGCCGTTTTCGGCAAGTATAATCCTTTCTGCCGCAACATTCATCGCAACGGTATCGCCCTGGACCGAAGCCATTTCAAAGGCCTGGTCATACAGCACGAGGGATTCTTCGAAACGGTACGCCTCGCGCAGAGCATCACCCGCCAGCACAAGACTATCAGTCTGTGCATAAGCGGAATGTCCTCCTACAGACACGCATAAAACTGCGGTCAATATGCTGTAAAGCAAGGTTCTACCTCTTGACATTCTCCCTTTCATTCCTTATTTCATCCTACAAATTTATAAAATTTTACATAAACATCGGAGAAAACGTGCCAGTTTCTTCATTTATCCGAAAAAAATCGTAAATTTGTGCCCTATTTTGCGTTAGGTAGAAACAAATATCATTAAAATCAATAAAAATTATGCAAAGTAAAGGTGCTATCAGATTTGTAGCGATACTCCTCGCCCTTGCGTCAATATGGCAGCTTTCATTCACTCTTGTGACCAACATTCACGAGAAGAAAGCTGTGAAATTCGCTGAGGCAAAGGCTGTCGCTGCAGAGCAGTCAGCCGCTTTCAACAAAGTGGCAGATGTGGACAAGGCATTCTATCTTGACTCTATCAGAAAGGTAGAGAACAGAATGTATCTTGATTCCATTTCATCCGAGAAGATCTACTTCGGATACACTTACAAGGATGTAAAGGCAAAGTCAATCAACCTCGGTCTCGACCTCAAGGGAGGTATGAACGTCATGCTCCAGGTGCAGCTCGAGGACCTCGTGAAGGCTCTTGCCGACAACAACCAGACTCCTGAGTTCACAAACGCAATAGCTCTTGCAAAGAAGAACAGCGTTGATTCAAGAGCTGACTTCATCACTCTTTTTGCTGAAGCTTGGAAGGAGACATCAAACGGCATGCCGCTCGCACAGGTATTCGGAACATTCGACATGGTCGGCAAGATCGGTCCTGAGTCTACAGATGACGAGGTCATTTCTGTAATCAGAACTGAGGCAGAGAGCGCAATTGCAAACTCATTCAACGTCCTAAGAAACCGTATCGACCGTTTCGGTGTGACACAGCCTAACATCCAGAAGCTCGGAAACAGCGGACGTATCCTCGTCGAGCTCCCAGGTGTGAAGGAGCCTGAGCGTGTAAGAAAGCTCCTCCAGGGAACAGCATCACTCGAGTTCTGGGCAACTTATGACAACACTGAGCTCCAGGGATTCCTTACAGAGGCCAATACTCTCCTCGCTCAGCTTCTTGCTGAAGAGACCGTAGAGGTTGCAGTTGAAGAGACTGAGGTTGCAGAGGCAGATTCACTCCTCGCAGCTGAGCTCCAGCAGAACGAGAACGATGCACGCCTCGAGGAAGAGTGGAGAAAGAACAACCCTCTCTTCTCTGTACTCGAGCCAGCTCAGTACAAGAGCGCATGCATCGGATATGCTCACTATGCAGACACCTCACTCATCAACAAGTATCTTGCTATGCCACAGGTCAGGGAGATCTTCCCTGCAGAGTTCAAGCCTATGTGGACTGTGAAGCCTTCTCAGCTTAATGAGAACATCTTCGAGCTCGTAGCCATCAAGGCTGCTTCCGTTGACGGAAAGGCTCCACTTGACGGAGGTGCGGTAACTGACGCACGCGTTCAGTTCGGCAACACAGGCGGAAACCCTGAGGTATCTATGTCAATGAACGGCGAGGGTGCATCTATCTGGGCAAGAATGACAGGTGACAACATCGGAAAGCAGATCGCTATCGTTCTCGACGGCATGGTATACTCTTATCCTCAGGTAAACGGCAAGATCGAAGGAGGTTCTTCATCAATCACAGGACAGTTCACCATCGAGGAGGCTGAGGACCTTGCAAACGTCCTCAAGTCAGGTAAGCTCCCTGCACCTGCAACAATCATCCAGGAGCAGGTCGTAGGACCTTCACTCGGTGCAGAGTCAATCAACGCAGGTATGATCTCATTCATCATCGCGTTCATCCTCGTGCTTATCTACATGATCTTCTTCTACGCAGGCGCCGGCCTCGTAGCTGACATCGCACTCCTCTGCAACGTGCTTCTCCTCTTCGGTACGCTCGTTTCATTCGGTGCAGTGCTTACACTCCCTGGTATCGCCGGTCTCGTACTGACCCTCGGTATGGCAGTGGACGCAAACGTGATCATCTATGAGCGTGTGAAGGAAGAGCTTCGCGCAGGAAAGGGTCTCAGCAAGGCTATCGCTGACGGTTACTCGAACGCATACTCTGCAATCATCGACGGTCAGGTGACTACCCTCCTTACCGGTTTCGTGCTCTTCGTGTTCGGTTCAGGTCCAGTACAGGGCTTCGCAACAACCCTCATCATCGGTATCATCACTTCTATGGTGACATCAATCTTCATCACAAGAATGATCTTCGATGACAGAGTGACAAAGGGCAAGAACATCACTTTCGACAACAAGCTTACAAGGAACTTCCTCCAGAATACTCATGTAGACTTCATCGGCAAGAAGAAGATCGCTTACATCCTCTCTGGAACGCTCATCCTCATCTCTATCCTCTCTATCAGTTTCAAGGGCTTCACCTATGGTGTTGACTTCACAGGTGGACGTACTTACGTTGTAAGATTCGACCAGCCTGCTAACGTAGAGGCTGTACGTGCTGCAGTGAACGAGGCATTCGACAACGCTGCTGCAAACGACGAGACCGTAGACAATGCTGCAGCCGAGGTGAAGCAGTTCGGTGGTGAGAGCCAGATCAAGATCACTACTACTTATAAGGTAAACAACGAAGCTTCCGAGGTAGATGAAGAGGTGGAGGCTATCCTCTACAACTCATTGAAGGGATTCTATGCAAATGAGGTATCGTTCGAGGACTTCACTTCTACCCAGACAAACCCTAACGGTATCATCAGCTCTGACAAGGTAGGTCCTACCATCGCAAACGACATCACAAGAGACGCGATCATCGCTGTGATCCTCGCCCTCATCGTGATCTTCGGCTACATCGCCATCCGTTTCAAGGGATGGACATGGGGTCTCGGTGGTGTGACAGGTCTTGCACACACTGCACTTATCGTGATCGGATTCTTCTCGCTGTTCTCAGGCATCCTTCCATTCAGCCTCGACATCGACCAGACATTCATCGCTGCGATCCTTACCATCATCGGTTACGCAATCAACGATACAGTGGTTATCTTCGACCGTATCCGTGAGTACAAGGAGCTGCATCCTAAGGCAGACTTCAAGACTAACGTGAACGAGGCCCTCAACAGCACTCTCTCACGTACAATGAACACCTCACTCACTACTCTCGTTACCATGCTTGCAATCGCAATCTTCGGCGGCGAGGTGATCAGAGGTCTCGCAGTAGCATTGATCCTCGGTATCATCGTAGGTACTTACGCATCAATCTTCATCGCTACTCCGATCATGTATGACGTGACAAAGAAGGTAGAAGCAAAGAAGGCTCAGAAATAATCTGACAATCGCATAACTCAAGCAGAGGCGGTCCAGAAGGATCGCCTCTTTTGCATTATATGATATTATATTTTTATTCCTTTTGCAACTATTTCCTACTTTTGTGCATCTTAATGAATGCAAATACTAAAATCAACTATAAAATGAAGAAGTTTTTTATCCTTACGGCTCTTCTGGCCGTATTCGGTCTCACTTCATGTGAGAAAGAGCCTTCAAAGGCGATAGTAGGTACATGGGAAGCAGTGAAGATGGAGGCAACCATAGCCGGAATCGACATGACCATGGACATGTCCGAGTGGAAAATGAAGATGGAATTCACATTCAATGCAGACGGCACCGGAAGCATGCTTCTGGAAACAGAGGGGAACAGTGAAAAAAGCACATTCGAGTACACCGTGAACGGCAATCTGCTCTCTCTGGTCGAAGGTGACGAAACCAGCGGTATTCCTATCTCGTTTGACAAGAAGACAATGGTTGCGGAAATGAGCGGCGAAATCTTCGGACTCGGAGATAACGGGGCTAAAGTAAAGGTATATTTTGAGAAAAAATAAATATATTCGCATAGTACTTTTGCCGGCCCATGACGTCTTGTAAGCAGAAGTACTATAAACTATGAAAAGACAGATTGCCACCCTATTCCTCGCATTTGCAACATTGCTCCTGAGCGCTCAGACCATAACGGTCAGAGACAGGCTTGTGCAGATGCACGAGGAATTCGGTGTCAATTTTGTTTATGACTCCTCCATAAATCTCGGACAGGCATGCACGGACAACATTCAGGAAGGACGGCATTCACTTGAAGAGCATCTCCGGATGACATTTGACGGGACAGACATCAAATGGGAGATAAAGAAAAGATATGTAGTCCTCAGCAGGCAAGGGAAAAAGTCCGGATATACCATACTCGTACGATCACAAAGGGACACCCTCGAGGAGTCAAGGATAATAGCACGCGCATCAGAAACCGAAGCAAGGACATCTACCGGCTTCAAGAAATTAGATTCCGGAGCCCTTGACAAAGGATACGCATTCATGAGCTCTCCGGACCTCATAAAGACACTGCAGACGTTGCCGGGAGTGGCATCCGGAGTGGAGCTTCTCTCAGGCCTGTATGTCCACGGAGGAGACGGTTCCGACAATCTGTTTCTGCTTGACGGAACACCGATATATCAGTCTGGTCATCTCGGAGGCCTGTTCTCTGCATTCAATCACGACATAGTAAATGAAGTCGATTTCTACAAAAGCGGATTCCCTGCCAGATACGGAGGCAGGCTATCGTCAGTTGTAGACGCCAGGACAAGGACCGGAGACATGTATGAATACCACGGATCCATGTCCATAGGCCTGATTGACGGAAAAATACAGTTCGAAGGCCCGCTGAAGCAGGAAAAGACATCCTTCAACGTCGCAATGAGACGAAGCTGGCTGGATGCCGCCACCCTTCCCGTGTTTTCAATCATAAATGCCGGAAAGAAAGACAAAAGGCACGACTTCAGATATGCATTCCATGACTTCAACGCAGGCATCACACATCG
Organism: Bacteroidales bacterium; assembly: GCA_015060255.1. Taxonomy (GTDB): domain Bacteria; phylum Bacteroidota; class Bacteroidia; order Bacteroidales; family UBA932; genus Cryptobacteroides. The sequence goes on from SUYV01000050.1 coordinate 8,206, forward strand.
CTTTGCCGAAGACAACATCCTGGAATTCAAGACATACTACGGAAAAGACAATCTCCGCATCGGCTATATGGTCCGGGAATTCGTCGAGGATATCAACAGCATGGACAACAGTTCCGCTGACATGGACATAGACTGGGGAAACTTCCTTTCGACCCTCATATGGAAAAAGAGGCTTGGAGATGACCTCACGATGAATGCCGCCATCTATCATACCAGGGGCAATATACATATGGATGTGATAAACAGCCACAGAGGATGGGACGACCCGATATTGGCCACATATTCGGAATCATACACATCCATTACCGCAACATCGGCGGCAAAGGCGGATTTCACATATAAAGGCATAAAAGGACTGACGCTTGATTTCGGAGCATCATACCAACACCACGAATATGCTCCGAAGCGAGACCTTACCAATACATCGTGGAGATACGACGGAAGCATAAACAGGACAAGCATCAGCGAAAAAGCATATCTGAACGGTCATGAAACAGCAGCATACGCCGACGGATACCTGAGGATATCAGACCTGTTCAGGGCTCATGCAGGACTCAGATACGTGTTTTTTGCGGTCAAAGGCAAGACAATGCATAAGCTGGAGCCAAGACTTTCCATCAGATTCGACATCGGAGGACACTCGAGAATAGACATGTCATACACCGAGATGAATCAGTTCGCGCATCAGATATCCACTTCATACCTGGATCTGCCGACCGAATTCTGGATGCCTTCAACACGCCAGGTCGACCCTATGTTCTCGCGTCAGGTCGCCGCTGAATATTCCTTGAAGCTTCCATGCGGATTCCGTCTGGCAACAGGCCTCTACTGGAAGACTTTGGACAACCTTACGGAACAATGGAACGGAAACATGTTCGTCCCGCCTGTAACAAACTGGGACCAATCGATCATAACCGGCAAAGGAAGGGCCTACGGACTTGAAATAGAGACCGAGTACACCAACAGGAAACTGTCGTTGTCTGCATACTACACCCTTGCATGGAGCGAAAGAAGATTTGAAGAACTGTGGTATGACTGGTATCCGGACATCTATGACAACCGTCACAAGATAAACCTCACGGCCACATTCAGATTTTCCGACAGATTCGACATCTATGCGGGATGGCATTACCACAGCGGCAACAGGACGACCACCTACGGATACATCCATCCGGGATATGACGAACCCATACATGTCTACGGAAGTCCTAACAACATGAGGCTCCCGGACTATCATAGACTGGATCTTGGGCTGAATTTCAGAAAAACCACCAGAAAAGGCAACCAAAGCATCTGGAACATAAGCATCTACAATGCCTACTGCAGGATGAACGCTTTATTTGCCGAAATGCTCATATACACAGACAACTACAGATGCACCACATATGGCATCGTCCCAATAATACCATCATTCAGCTACACCTTGAAATTCTAGACATGATACCGGTCCTTCTCATAATACTTCTGACACTCGTCTCCTGCGAAGCGGACATTGATTTCAACCGCATAGACGGTGAGCCATGCATATTCCTGGACGGAATGATCGGCAATGCACCGGCATCGCTCATATCGGCCCATGTAGCCACTCCGATGAATATGGGCAAGGAAGACATGTCCAAGGCAAAGGTAAAGCTCACCGGCACCATCTCAGATGAAAGCATCAGCTTCTCAAAGGAGGAAGGAGGTCTGTTCTTCCACGAGATAAGACCGGGCGACAAGATAGAGATACATGCATCTGCAGCCGGCGTATCGGACGTACATGCCTCTACCATTGTTCCGGAGCCCATCAATCTCATCAGTTCAAGAATAATCAGCAAAGAAGGCACATTCATCACTTTCGAGATCGTCTATGAAGAGAATGCCGGTGAAGAAGGCTATTATGGAATCATGTTCAACGACACATCGATTTCTGAAGCACCGGGCATCCTGCTTTCCGAAAGTTATGATATGGTCGTGCCGTTCGGACAACTGGAAGGCACCATTCTTATCTGGGACAGACACAAGACAAGGAGAGAAGGCGACAGAAGCGTTTTCAAGACATCGATAGACACGGATTCGGAAAAGACGACCCAATACTCCATAAGACTGGTAAGTCTTTCACCCGAAGCCTACATGTACCTCAGAAACATATATATAAAGACCAGCACCAACTTCGGGGCCGTAGGCATGGGAACTCCTGCAATCACCTATTCAAACGTGATAGGAGGTATAGGAGTGGTCGGAAGCTGGTGGGTTGAAGATGCGTTGCTGACTGAATGAGATTGACCTATGAAGACCAGAATATCATTAATTGTGCTCGCGCTGATACTTGTTCCCGTTCAGGTATCGGCCCAATTCGGCATCAAGATAGGATATACGAACAGCATCCACAAGATTACAACGGAAGACGGCGACAAAAAGGTAAATGCAGACGGAATGACTGCGGGCCTGTCATATGATTTTCGTCTGCATGGAAACCTGTATCTCCGCTCGGGAATCATGTATGGCTTCCAGTGGTACAACGACAGCCGCAGCATGGATATCGGAGTCAATGTCAACGAGCATCTTATGGAGCACAACATAACTGTTCCGGTACATCTCCGATATGACCTGGAAGTAATTCCTGAGATTCTCAGTTTTGGTGCCTCCCTGGGACCTTCACTGATATGCGGGATAAGTTCTAAGACCGATGTATCCATGTTCGGAGCCATAGACGACACCTACATACAGGACAACTACAGCGGGCCTGACCGAAAGAAAAGGATAGGCCTGGGCGTCGGAGGAAGCATATCTGCAAGAATCATCAGGCAGGTGGAGATGGAGCTGGGGTACGACTTCAGCCGGAAAGACAGTTTCCGTTTTACCATCGGTTATATCTTCTGAGCGACTTGATTGATATGGGCTTTTTGCATATCTTTGTCTTCCTTTAAAAATAGAGATATGTCCTTCGTCCATCTTCACGTCCATACACAATATTCCATCCTAGACGGTCAGGCGTCTATTTCAGGTCTTTTCGAAAGAGCCAAGGAACTCGGCATGCCCGCCTTGGCCATCACAGACCATGGAAACATGTACGGAGTGAAGGAATTCCTGAAGGTGGCGAAGAAGTTTCCGGAGGTGAAGCCGATCATAGGCTGTGAAATCTATGTGACCCGTCACTATGACCATAAGCTCAAGGACAAGGACCACAGAGGATACTACCACCTCATCCTGCTCGCCAAGAATTACAACGGATACAAGAACCTCATGAAGATCGTGTCCACCGGACACATCGAAGGAAAATACTACGACAAGCCGCGCGTTTCTCATGAAATCGTGGAAAAATATGCACAGGACCTTGTATGCTGCTCTGCCTGCATCGCCGGAGAGGTGCCGAGAGCAATCATAGCCGGAGACATGGAAGGGGCTCTGAAGGCCATAGAATGGCATAAGAACATCTTCGGAGAAGATTTCTATCTCGAAGTGCAGCAGCACAAGACGGAAATCCCCGGACAGTCACAGGAAGTGTACGAGCGCCAGATGGTGGCAAACGAAGGCATCTTCGAACTTGCAGCCAAGACAGGAACCAAGGTCATTGCTACCAATGACGTTCATTTCGTACGTAAAGAGGACGGACCGGCGCACGACAGGCTCATATGCCTCACCACCAACACATTCGTGGACGATCCGGAACGAATGAGATACACCCAGCAGGAATACCTCAAGAGTGAAGAGGAGATGCTGGACATGTTCTACAAACACCCGGAAACCCTCAGCAACACCCTCGAGGTGGCAGAAAAGATCGAAAGCTACAAGGTGGACAAGGACCCTATCCTTCCTAAATTCGACCTTCCGGAAGAGTTCCTGGCCGAGATCGACACACATCTTGAGACTTACAAGCACATCATTGACGAAGGACGCTGCGACAAGAATGGCAACGAGCGTGGCGCGGAGTTCTGCAACTCTGTAGCATACCTCTGCTACCTTACATACAAGGGAGCGCAGTGGAGATATGGAGATACGCTTACCGAAGAGCAGGCGGAACGTATAGAGTTCGAGCTCAAGACCATCTGCAAGATGGGTTTCCCTGACTACTTCCTCATCGTCCAGGATTTCATTGCTGCAGCGCGTTCTGAGGGCATTTCAGTGGGTCCGGGCCGTGGTTCGGCCGCAGGATCAGCGGTAGCATACTGCCTGAAGATCACCAACATCGACCCTATCAAGTATGACCTCCTCTTCGAGCGATTCCTCAACCCTGACCGAATCAACATGCCCGATGTGGACATCGACTTCGACGACGACGGCCGATACAGGGTATTCCAGTACATAGAGGAAAAATACGGAAAGGACCACATCTCTCATGTGATCACATACGGAACAATGGCGGCGAAAAGTGCCATCAAGGACGTCGCACGCGTCAGCCGTATGTCCATAGACGAGTCCAACAGACTTACCAAGCTGGTTCCGGACAAGCCGTTCGAGGCGACAGTCGTGGAAGACGGCAAGAAAGTCACCAAGGAATTCAAGCCTAAGCTCAAGAACTGCCTGAAATACGGAGAACTCAAGGGCGAGGTGGAGAATGGAAACGAACAGACCAAGGAAGTCCTCAACTATGCAGAAAAACTCGAGGGATGCATCCGCCAGACCGGCGTGCACGCATGTGCGATGATCATCGGCCGAGGAAACCTTACCGAATATATTCCTATTTCCATCGCGAACGACAAGCTCACAGGCGAGGAAGTATGGGTCTCGCAGTATGACGGCCACTACATCGAGGAAGTGGGCATGCTCAAGATGGACTTCCTGGGCCTCAGGACCTTGTCCATCATCAAGGAATGTCAGGCAAACATCAAGAAGCGCCACGGCGTCGAGTTCGACATAGAGCAGATCCCGATCGACGACCCGGATACATATGCATTGTACAGCCGCGGAGACACCACCAGCGTGTTCCAGTTCGAGTCTCCGGGCATGAAGGAGTGGCTCATAAAGCTCCAGCCTACACGATTCGAGGACCTCATCGCGATGAACGCCCTCTACCGTCCGGGTCCTATGGACTATATTCCGGACTTCGTGGAGCGCAAGCAGGGCCGTCAGGAGATCAAATACGATCTTCCACAGATGGAGGACATTCTCCAGGACACATACGGCATCACGGTATACCAGGAGCAGGTGATGCTCCTGTCCCGCAAGCTTGCGGACTTCACCCGAGGACAGGCGGATACACTCCGTAAGGCCATGGGTAAGAAGCTCAAGGACGTGCTGGACGGACTCAAGGGCCTGTTCATCGAAGGAGGAACAAAGAACGGACACCCTAAGGACATGCTCGAGAAGATCTGGGCAGACTGGGAGAAGTTCGCCTCATATGCTTTCAACAAGTCCCACGCGACCTGCTATGCTTGGGTAAGCTACCAGACAGGCTGGCTCAAGGCGCACTACCCTGCCGAGTTCCAGGCGGCCAACCTCACGAAGAATCTCTCCAACATGGACGAGATCAAGAAGATCATGGACGACTGCAAGAAGAACGGTATCAAGGTACTCAACCCGGACATCAACGAGTCCGAGTCCAAGTTCACCGTGAACAAGCAGGGCGAGATACGCTTCGGACTGGGAGGAATCAAGGGGTTCGGAGACAACATCGTGAAGGCCATCATCGCTGAAAGGGAGGAAAACGGCATATTCCCTGACATATACAACTTTGTGGAGAGAATGTCAGGTGTAGTGAACAGGAAGGCGTTCGAGTCTCTCCTGCACTCGGGAGCGTTCGACAGTTTCGGCATATGCCGCAAGCAGTTCACCACCCCGTGCAAGAACGGAGATCCGTTCATCGATACCCTTCTGAGATATGGTGAACTATATAGGAAGGACTCGGAAGAAAGCACCATCTCTCTCTTTGGAGACGCAGAGGAAATGAAACCTGAGAGACCTGAGGTGCCGCCAATGACAGGTGAAGAGGACATCCTCGAAAAGCTCAAATACGAAAAGGAGCTCGTGGGTATGTATCTCTCGTCGCATCCTCTCGACACATACGCATTTGAACTGGAGAATTTCACAACCTGCCAGATCAGCGATATTCCGGCCCTTGTAACGGAATGCAACACCAAGAAGACCAAGATGAAGGTCAATGTCGCGGGATTCATCACTGCCGCATCCGAGAGTCAGACAAAGACAGGCCGTCCTATGTCAAGAATGACGGTTGAAGACTACGGCGGAAGCTACGAATTCGCCTTCTTCGGCAAGGATCACGAAGCCTTCATGCAATATGAAAAGGTCAATACGGCCATCTTCGTGGAAGGTGTCATCGAAGAGAAATACTATATCAAGCCGGAAGATAGGGCAAAGGGCAAGGAGTCCGAATATGGTTTCAAGGTAAAGAATATAATGCTTCTGGGCAACGTCACAGACACATTCGTGAAGGGATTCGCAATCACTGTGACTACCCCTATGCTATCTCCTGACTTCAGAGACAGACTTGTGAAGATGCTGAAGAGGAACAAAGGCAACGTTCCGTTGACAATGTTCCTCTACGATCCTCAGAAGAAGTGGAACATAGAGTTCCTCTCCCATAAATTCAAAGTTCAGGTGACCCTTCCGTTCATCGAAGAACTCAAGAGTCTCGGCATACGCTATTCGGTGACTAAAAAATAAGTCTTGAGACGATCGGATAGTGGTCCGAGATGAAGGCACGGTCCGAATATTTCTTCGTTACAGTCTGGTATTCAGGACATGAAGAGAATCCTGAAAAATAGATGTAGTCGATGACATCATCTTTCTTTGCCTTGCCCCACGCGTTGTAAGTGTTGTGATTGTCTGTCTTGAGGGCAAATTTCCTGGCTGACTTCATCCTGGCATCGAGTTCCTTGAGTTCAGGTGCTGACGGCTTGATGTTGAAGTCGCCTGTGAGAATCATCGGAAGGCCTTCCGGATTGATTTCAGCAATCCTGTCAACTATAAGCTTCAGACCGTTCTTGCGTGCCTGAACACCTACATGATCCAGATGAGTGTTCACGAAGTAGAACTTCTTGCCCGTCCTCTTGTCCTTCATAAGGGCCCAGGTTGCCGTCCTGAAGCATGCGGCATCCCAGCCCATGGAAGGCTTGTCCGGAGTCTCCGAGAGCCAGAAAGTGCCCCATTTGAGCATCTTCATGGTATTCTTGTTCCAGAAGATGGACATGAATTCACCTTTCTTCTTTCCGTCGTCCCTGCCGACGCCCACACAGTCATAATCCTTGGTGAACTCCTCAAGGAACTTGATCTGGTCGCCAAGCGCCTCCTGCACTCCGAATACATCAGGCTGCTGGTCTTCCAGCATTTCCAGCGTCGCAGGGCAGCGATACATCCATGAATTGGTGCCGTCTTTGGCAGTACCCAGGCGGATATTATATGACATCACCTTCAGCTCGGATGTCTGAGCGGATGCAAACTGTGGCAGTGCAGCCAGCACTGCCACAAGCATGAACAGATATTTCTTCATCATTATTTAAGCTGGAATGAAACCATTGTCTGGACATCGCCTGCAGACCTTGCGAAGAGGGCCTGGAACTCACCTGGCTCTGCAACCCACTCGTGCTTGTCAGCATCGAACCAGCTGAGGTCCTCAGCATCGATCTCGAATGTCACCGTCTTCTTCTGGCCTGCCTTGAGGAACACCTTCTCAAATCCCTTGAGTTCCTTTGCAGGACGGTCGACAGATGCCTCAGGGTCAGCGATATAGAGCTGTACAACCTCGGCTCCGTCATAGTCACCGGTGTTAGCTACGTCAACAGAAACCTTGAGCGTGCCAGAAGCTGTCATAGACGGTTTTGCCGCCTTTGCATTGCTGTACTCGAATGTAGTGTAGCTGAGACCATGTCCGAACGGGAACTGGACCGGGATATCCTTAGTGTCATACCATCTATAGCCTACGTATACACCCTCGTCATAGTGTGTCTGCCAATACTGGTCGCCCGGCTCCTTGATGCCAGGATACTGGCGCTCGGTCTTGATAGGGCCGTCCTCATAGCAGAAAGGAACAGAGAAAGGAAGTCTTCCTGAAGGGTTTACCTTACCAGTGAGGACGTCTGCAAGGGCATTTCCGGTCTCGGTACCGCCGTACCAACCCTGAACGATGGCTCCGACCTTGTCAGCCCATGGCATAGCCACTGCAGAACCTGAAATGTTCACCACCACGAGGTTCTTTGCTACCTCTGCAAGGGCCTCTATGACCTTTTCCTGACCATATGGAAGAGTGATCTGGAGACGGTCTGTGCTCTCGTTGTCCTGGTGCGCACTCTTGTTCAGACCGCCGACGAAGATCACATAGTCCGCGTCCTTTGCAGCCTCCACAGCCTCTGCGATGAGGACTTCAGGAGAACGGTTGTCAGTGAGGTCCTGACCTGTATCTACCGCATTGTATGATGTTGAAGTGTCACCCACATAACCGCGTGCCCATACCACCTCAGCCTTGTCTCCATACGCATTCTGGATACCCTCGAGAGGGTTGACCTCGTATGCTGTCTTGAGGTTTGAGCTTCCGCCGCCCACTACCATCTTCTTCACTACGTTCTCACCCACGAGGAGGATCTTGCCGCCTTCCGGCACGTTGAGAGGAAGAGTGTTGTTGTCGTTCTTGAGGAGGACTACACCGGCCGCAGAGATGTCGCGCGCTGCCTGATAGTGCTCAGGACATACGAAGCGACCGTAATTAGGCTCCGGACGCATGCTTGTGCGGAAGATCGTGCGGAGGATGCGGCGCACCTTGTCGTCGAGCTCCTTTGTGGTGTATGTTCCTTCACGGAGACCCTTGAGATATGGGTCAGCCATGTGATAGTTCCTGTAGCCGTCACTTGCTGCGCCTGTGAGGCCGTTTGTCCATGTGCCCATCTCGATGTCAAGTCCGTTGAGGACAGCTTCCTCGTCGTCACGGCATCCGCCCCAGTCGCTGACTACGACACCGTCAAAGCCCCATTCGCCCTTGAGGATGTCCACAAGGAGCTTCTTGTTGTGGCAGTTGAACTGGCCGTTGTAGAGGTTGTATGATCCCATGATGGCCCAGGCATTTCCTTCCTGAACGGCTGCCTTGAAGGCCGGGAGATAGATTTCATAGAGGGTCCTGTCGTCAACCACAGAGTTAGACTGTGTGCGCTGGAACTCCTGGTTGTTCACCGCATAGTGCTTTACGCAGGCAGCGACACCGTTTTCCTGAACACCCTTTACGTAAGGGACAACCATCTGGCCTGCGAGATAAGGATCCTCACCCATGTACTCGAAGTTACGTCCGTTGAGCGGAGTGCGGCAGATGTTGATGCCAGGTCCCAGAAGGATGTCCTTCTTGCGGTAGCGCGCCTCTTCACCGATGCTGTGGCCGTAGAGGAGGGACATTTCCTTGTCCCATGTAGCTGCGAGGTTGATGAGCGCAGGGAATGCAGTACATGAGTCATTTGTCCAGCCTGCCTGGTCCCACTCGTCCCAGAGTACCTCAGGACGGATGCCGTGAGGACCGTCTGTATGCCATACTTCAGGAATGCCGAGGCGCGGAACGCCGCGTGAACTGAACTTTGACTGTGCTGTGGTCATGCCTACCTTCTCCTCGAGGGTCATGCGTGCAAGCGCATCCTCAACCCTCTCCTCAACAGGAGCGTTCGGATTGAGATAGGTCGGGCCGTCGAATTTCGGCTGGTTGCAGCAGGCAGCCAGAAGAAGGGCCGCTGCCGACAGAATGATGGTCTTTTTCATATCTTGGTATTATTGATTATGCGGTTAATCCTACAAATATAATAAAAAGAGATTTCTCCACTCACTTTGTTAGGTCGAAATGACAGTAAACTGTCGAGTGAAAGTCAAGACAGTTTGTATTCCATGGAAAAGGCGAATGTCTGCCCCGGGTCTATGCAGAAGTCTATGTAGGGCTCTATGCAGGCTATGCGGTGGTTGGACCAGAAGAC
>SUYV01000051.1:0-11706 GCA_015060255.1 Bacteroidales bacterium
ATAGTTCAGTTGGTTAGAGCGTCAGATTGTGGTTCTGAATGTCGTGGGTTCGAATCCCACTGGGCACCCTAAAAGAAGTCTTCGGACTTCTTTTTTTTGTGTCCTGGGATGAGAACCCAGGGTTCGTCATCGACGAAGTCGCTTGAGCGCAGCGAAAGTTATCGACTCGTCGCTCGAGCGCAGCGAGAGAATCCCACTGGGCACCCTGAAAGAAGTCTTCAGACTTCTTTTTTTGTGCCCTGGGATGAGAACCCAGGGTTCGTCATCGACGAAAAACGGCCGTCCCTTGGACAGCCGTTTTAACTTTTTGTAGAGTTGATGAAATTATTTAGCAGCTTCAACTGAAACCTTTCTAAACTCCTTCATTGCCTTCATAAGGTTGAGGGCAGCCTTGCGAGCACGTGCTCCAGCAGCCTTGTTACCTTTCTCTACCTGAGCCTCAGCGTTCTTTGCGAAAACCTCGTACTCTGCCTTGATCTGATCTACAAGCTCTTTCATTGTTTGATTTTTTTAAATAGTTCGTTAAACACTTAGCATCAAAACTTTTGGCAAGTTATGGATTCCGAATTAATTATCCAAATTTTTGCAACAAATTCCACTAAAAAAGAACAGAATCTTTATCAAAAGGTCGACTAAAATGCTATTTTTGCCTTGTATTTATAGTGTTCATCGCTCTGTCAGGACCTATTGTAGCCCAAGCCTTCACACCGTCAATCACCCTCTTGCATATTTCAGAGACCTGTTCCTTCTCTTCCGGAGCAAATTCGCCAAGCACATATCCGACCTGCTGGCCTCTTCCGAAATCATTACCGATTCCTACCCTGATCCTGCAATAGTCCTGTGTACCGATAAGTTCAATGATATTGGTAAGGCCATTATGTCCCCCGGCACTGCCGTTCTTCCTCAGACGCAACGTTCCGAATGGAATATTGAGATCGTCAGATATGACCAGCAGATTCTCAACCGGAACCTTCAGTTCGTTCATCCAATAACGTACTGCCTTACCGCTGAGATTCATATATGTGGATGGCTTGAGAAGTGTGAACTTCCTTCCTTTGAATGAAACCGTCGCCGTGCTGCCATACCTTCCGGACTCAAAAGAAATATTGGACGCCTGAGCCCAGGCGTCCAATACCATGAATCCAATGTTGTGTCTGGTGTTGGCATATTCGGCGCCGATGTTTCCTAAACCGACAACCAAATAGTTCATACCAATTCAGATTACCTGCCCTGCTCCATCTTAGCCTGCTGTGTAGCACGGGTAGGACGTACTGAGCAGATGATTGTAGCCTTTGGTGATACGATAGTTACGCCATCGTAGTTGAGGTCGCCAGCAACGATCTGCTTGCCGATCATGAGATGAGTTGAATCAACCTCAAGGAGATCAGGAAGCTTGTCCATCATAGCGCTCACGCGAAGCTTGCGGCTTGAAACGAGGAGCTTACCACCCATCTTTACACCCTCTGAGTGTCCTACAACCTTTACAGGAACCTCGATAGTAACCGGCTTGTCCTCAGTAACGAAGAGGAAGTCAGCGTGAAGAGCCTCGTCAGAAACCGGATGATACTGTACCTCGTGGAGTACCGCATAACCGCTTCTTCCGTCGCTAAGCTTAAGGTCGATGATGTAAGAGTTTGGAGTGTGAGTGATGGTCTTGAGATCCTTTGCATCGATAGTGAAGAGAATGTTCTCCATACCGAGTCCGTAGATGTTGCAAGGAACAAGTCCTGCTCTGCGTACAGCCTTTACTGCCGCCTTGTTGCCAGCCTCACGTACCTGGCCGTTGAGTTCAATGTGCTTCATTGTTTTGATAGAATTAAAATGTGTTACTCAGTCTGGCTCAAGGCCAGACCCCATTGCACCAAAAAGCGTCAGCGCTTTTTATGGGGCTGCAAAGATAGTCAAAATATTTGAACTGCAAAACTTTATTGAACAAGACCTGTAGCTTCGTTCCATTGAAGGGTCCTGTAGAATTTATCGAGTTCCGGATGACCGTCTGCCGGAAGATACATTGAGAATCCTGAGAATATATCTATATCAAACCCGGCGGCTCCGATCATAAAACCCGGAGTACTGGCTTTGTAAACGATACACTCATCCAACGCGTCCTGCAGTTCAACCTTTTCCGATTCCGAGATCCCGGATTTGAGAAGGATATCCTGAAGGTCATAGAACCAATGATTGTCGTAACGATAATACCCTTGGACATTCCATCCTTCCAACGCATTCATCTCATCACGATATGCGTCAAACAAGCGACGGCATACCTCTGCCAACGGTTCCATCCGTCTGCAATCCACCATAGACACCGTAGCCGAACGGTTTATTCCGGAAAGGACGTCATATTGTTCAAAAAATTCGCGGCAGACAGCTCCGGGATCAGGCTCATCACTCAGCAAAAGATGCTCGGTGAGGCTTGAATAACAAAAGCCTTCCGCAAGCACCTCCGCCTGAGAAAAACCGATGAAATCGCATTTGTCACGCAGTTCGTAAGCCACTTCGACGCAGCCCATATAGCAGGCATCGAAAAGCAGATAGTCCAGATGCATCGGTATAGCCTCCGCCATATCCTGGATTTCTATCTCCCTCATCGTATATCTGCTTCCGTTATAATCAGCGCCAAAGCTTTTCTGCATCTTGAGGTCAGGCCGATATACATAATCATCCGGCTTATTCAAGAAACCCTCCGGCAGATATCCGCTTCCGTGAGAAGACATTATCATGCCATATCCCCTGGCCGGATATTCATCATAGATATACGAAAGGACTTCATTCAGCTGGGATGCCGAGGCTGAGACTGTTCCCGGCGCATAGACCTTCAAAGTATCGGAAACGACTTTGCCGCCAGGCCCTTCATACAGTCTCAACAGGATCGGACTGGATGGAGCATTCAACCCTCCTGACCTGGCCGGCAGATGAGTATAGACAAGAACGACGTCCTTTGCGAAAGACTTGCCTTCAGGAAGCCAGCCGGTCATCAGTTCCTCTATGTCATCAGAAAGAAATGACGAAATATTTACAGTATAGCCTGCAGAATAAAGGAGCATCACCCTACGTGTGAGTTCCTGCGGACTACGTCCCCCGGGATTTTCACTTTCTCCTTCCACTTCAGTCACATAGCCATATCCTCCGCCATATTCCCAAGGGTCGGCACAGGAGAGCAAAGAAGCCGTTGCAGCCATCAGCGCAACGGTAATTGAAAGGATATGTGACGTCACATGCTTCATATAAGATGCAAATATAAAAAGATTTATTGACTTCCTCAGGAACGACTAGAGGAAATACGGGAAAGAAGATGTATATTTGTAAGTTGAAAACAATGCATACAGATAAAACAACAGATCATATGAAATTCATAGTAAAAATGATTACAATCGTTGGCATGGCAGCAGCTATGACCGCATGCGCAGACAAAGCGGCACAGACAGAGGTTCCCGTTCAGGACGGAGACTTCAAGTTCCTGGTAGATGAGTTCGCAGACCTGAAGATCATGAGATATCAGGTTCCGGGATGGGACGACCTCACCTTGAAGCAGAAGAAATATGTTTACCATCTTGCTGAAGCAGCCAAATACGGCCGCGACATCATATGGATGCAGAACTGCAGGCACAATCTCAGGATACGCAAGGTCCTCGAGAACATTCTCGAGAACTATACCGGCGACCGCACTTGCGAAGAATGGGCCAAGTTCGAGGAATATGCAAAGAGAGTATTCTTCAGCAACGGCATACACCACCACTACGCAGAAGACAAGTTCTTCCCTGAGTGTTCTCAGGATTATTTCAGCACTCTCATGAATGCCGTCGGGGAAGACGATGCCGAACTTGAATACATCATCTACGATCCATCTGTATATCCGGCAAGAAAGGACATGCACGCAGACGACATCGTCGCAGCTTCAGCAGTGAACTTCTACGAGAATGTAACACGTGCCGAGGTAGAGGAACTTTATGCAGGAATGGTTGATCCGGAAGACAAGACTCCGGTTTCATACGGTCTCAACAGCCGTGTCGTAAAAGGCGAGGACGGTATCGTGAAAGAGGAAGTATACAAGGTTGGAGGTCTCTACGGCAAAGCGCTGAAAAAGATCTGCGCCGAACTGAAAAAGGCTGCAAGATATGCAGAGAACGAGACCCAGAAGGCATACATCGCCGACCTTATCGAATACTATAAGAGCGGAGACCTCAAGCTCTGGGACAAGTACAACATCCAGTGGGTCAACGACACTCTCGGCACCGTGGACTTCGTAAACGGATTCGTAGAGGACTACAATGACCCTCTCGGACGCAAGGCCACCTTCGAAGCACTTGTCAATTTCAAGGATGTGGAGGCATCGCGTCGCACAGAACTCATCAGCGAGAACGCACAGTGGTTCGAAGACAATTCACCTGTAGATTCCCGTTTCAAGAAGAGCGAGGTGAAGGGTGTGACTGCAAAGGTGATCAACGTTGCCACTCTTGCCGGCGACTGCTACCCTGCAGCACCTATCGGAATCAACCTTCCGAATGCTGACTGGATCCGCCGCGAGCACGGTTCAAAGTCAGTGACCATTGCAAACCTCACTGCAGCATACAGCAAGGCAGCCCAGGAGTCTCCAAAGAGCCTTCTTTCAGAGTTTGCATGGGATGAGGCGGAGATAGAGATGGAGAAGAAGTACGGCGGCATCACAGGAGACCTCCATACAGACCTTCACGAGTGCCTCGGACACGGTTCCGGCAAACTTCTCCCTGAGACATCTCCAAACGCTCTCAAGGAGTTCAGTTCTACCCTCGAGGAGACACGCGCAGACCTCTTCGGTCTCTATTACCTCGCAGATCCCAAGCTCGTCGAGCTCGGCATCCTTCCTGACATGGAGGCATACAAGGCTCAATACTCAAGCTACATCCGCAACGGCATCTTCACTCAGTTCACAAGGGTAGCGTTCGGCAAGAAGAACATGGAGGCTCACATGCAGAACAGAAAGCTTATCGCCGACTGGTGTTATGAAAAGGGTCTCAAGGACAATGTGATCGAGAAGAAGGTCCGCGACGGCAAGACATATTTCGTCGTCAATGACCACGAAGCTCTCCGCGGCCTTTTCGCAGAGCTCCTCGCAGAGATCCAGAGAATCAAGTCAGAAGGCGACTATGAAGCAGGTAAGGCTCTGGTAGAGAAATATGCAGTAGACATCGACCCTGCCCTCCACAAAGAAGTTCTCGAGCGCTACGCAGCTCTGGGTCTGAAGCCATACGGCGGATTCCTCAATCCTGAGATCGTCCCTGTAAAGAAGGGTTGCAAGGTCGTTGATTACGAAATCGTATATCAGGACAGCTATCTCGGGCAGATGCTCGAGTACGGAAAGAAATACTCGACACTTTAATGTTAAAAGCATACAACTACTACCTTCGTATAGAACGTGCGATGTCACAGAACACTGTGGCATCGTACTGTTCTGATGTAGACAAGTTTCTCAAATATTATAAAGGAAACATAGCAGACGTTTCATACGTCGACATCGAAGAGTATGCAGCTTCACGCGACAAGATTTCAGAGAGGTCACTGGCCAGAGTCCTGAGCTCCCTCCGTTCGTTCTTCGACTGGCTCATACTTGAAGGTATGATAAAGGAGAATCCATGCGACAAGGTCGACAGCCCGAAATTGGGACGATATCTTCCTGAAGTATTGTCAGAACAAGAAATAGCCTCCATCATATATTCTGTCGACACGACAACATGGCAAGGACTTAGAAACAGGGCCATACTCGAAGTGCTTTACGGCTGCGGACTGCGCGTCTCAGAAGCTTCAAGCCTGAAGATATCCAACATATTCTTCAAGGAGGGATTCATCAGAATCATAGGCAAAGGAAACAAGGAACGTCTTGTACCGGTCGGGGATATGGCCATCGAAGCTATCCAAACCTATCTGGAAGCACGTCCGGAAGAATTCGGAGAGGACATTCTATTCCTCAACAGATTCGGGAAGCAGCTGAGCAGGATATCGATCTTCAACATGATAAAGCAAGCTGCATTGACAGTTGGCATAAGGAAGGAAATTTCACCTCACACATTCAGACATTCCTTCGCAACGCATCTGATAGAGCATGGGGCTGACCTGCGGGCAGTACAGGAAATGCTCGGTCATGAAAGCATCGCCACGACAGAGATATACACTCATGTGGACACCAGCAGGTGGCAGTCCGAGATTATCAGGCACCATCCGAGAAAATGATTATCTTTGCACACTTTTTATTTTAAAACACATAACAAAATGGATAAGAACAGCTACGCATTGGGCATGAGCATAGCCCACAACATGCTTTCATCAGGCATAAAGACAATCGAGTTCGACGACTTCGCAGCAGGTGTGAAGGCAGTTCTCACAGGCGCAGAGCCTGCAGTTTCATTCCAGGAGGCAGGCCAGCTTCTCGACAAGTATTTCGCAGAGCTCGAGGCTGAGCAGAAGGCTCAGGCAGAGGCTATGAGCGCAGCGCTCCGCGAGGAGGGCGAGGCGTTCCTCAAGGCGAATGCAGAGAAGGAAGGAGTCGTAGTGCTCCCAAGCGGTCTCCAGTACAAGGTGATCACTGAGGGAACAGGCAAGAAGCCTTCAGCTACTTCACAGGTGAAGTGCCACTATGAGGGAACATTCCTCAACGGAGCGAAGTTCGACAGTTCATACGATCGCAACGCTCCTGCGACATTCGGTCTCAACCAGGTGATCAAGGGATGGACAGAGGGCGTGCAGCTCATGTCAGAGGGCTCGAAGTATGAATTCTACATCCCATACGACCTCGCATACGGCGAGCACGGGGCACCTGGAGCAATCCCTCCATACGCAACCCTCAAGTTCGTCGTAGAACTGATCGAAGTCCTCTAATTGTCATTTCGACCGCAGTGGAGAAATCTATCCTTGAAATATTCACCCTGATAACAGGACTGATATACATCATCCTGGAGATCCGCCAGAAGAACTTCATGTGGGTGCTGGGCATCATGACAAGCCTGGCATCCATGCTGGTATTCTTCCGGCAGGGTCTTTATGCATCATTCGGGTTGAACACCTATTACCTCGTCACAGCCTTCATCGGGCTGTGGCAATGGGGTAAGGACAAGGACAGGCTGCCGGAGGAAAGCAGCGGAAGCATACACCTCAACCGCCTGACATGGCCTGTGGTGGCAGTCAGCGGAATCATAGCCATAGCAGGAATCCTCGCCCTCACATGGGGCATGAGCATCCTGTCCGAAGCAGGATTCAAGGAAAATCCGATGTCGCTTCTGGACGCCTCTGTGGCAGTTTTGAGCGCCATAGCGACCTGGTGGCTCGTAAGGTCATACCTTGAGCAGTGGTGGCTGTGGATCGCGGCGAATACACTGAGCGTCATCCTGTGCATCACCCAGGAGATGTGGTGGATGACAGGCCTTTATGCAGCATACACACTTGCCGCATTCATAGGATACAGACATTGGAAGAAATCAGGAGTGATCATATGATTCTGATAGTCGAAAGCGGAGCCACGAAGACAGCGTGGCGTGCGATATGTCCCGACAGAAGCGTGCGGGAGGCGCAGACGGCCGGGCTCAGTCCGACCTGCCTGGACCTGGAGCATACCAGAGACATAGTCCGCGCCGCCATCCCGCAGCTGAATCCAGATGGAGCACGCATCGAAAGCATCCATTTCTATGGAGCAGGCCTCGTGTCACCAGAATCAGCTGCACCGGTCGAGGAGGCCCTCCTGATGTGGTGTCCATTCGCCCGGATCGAGTTCCATTCCGACATCCTCGCGGCGGCAAGGGCGCTTTTCGGCGACGGCAGCGGAGTGGTCGGCATCATGGGCACAGGTTCCAACAGCTGCCTGTATGAAAACGGCAGCATCACATGGAACATCCGCCCGGGCGGATATATCCTGGGAGACGAAGGCAGCGGAGTAGCCCTCGGAAGGGCTTTCCTCGCCGACCTTGTCAAGGGAATGATCCCTGCAGCGGTCCACGAGGACTTTGACAGGGAGTTCGGACTGGACTACAGTCAGATAGTACGCAAAGTATATAAGGAGCAGGCTGCATCGGCATTCATGGCCTCCCTCGCACCGTTCATACTGAAGCACAAGGAGAACGGACACATAAGAATGCTGATTGAGGACTGTCTTGAAGCATTCGTCAAGAGGGCGCTCTCAAGGTATGCAGACAGGTCGTCAGACCCTGCTGCAGCAAGACGCATAGGCATCGTCGGCTCGTTCGGATGCGCATGCGAAGACATGCTCAGAAACATAGGTTCGTCATACGGGCTGGAATTCGTGAAATTCATAAAGTCACCGATCGACGAACTCGTAAACTACCACAGGAATGGCATTTAAGGAAAACTACCCGTCTAAACTGCTCGAAGAGGCAGTGGACGCGATCAGCACACTGCCCGGCATAGGACGCCGCAGCGCCCTGCGCCTCGCCCTGCACCTGCTGAAGCAGCCACAGGAGAACGTGCACCACTTCGCCAGCGCGGTCAAGAATCTGCGTGACGAGGTGAAATACTGCCGTACCTGCAGGATGATATCCGACGAGGACATCTGTTCTATATGCGCCGACCGCTCGCGCGACCACAGGACGATATGTGTAGTGGAAAGCGTAAGAGACGTGATGAGCATCGAGAATACCGGTCAGTATCATGGTGTATATCATGTACTTGGAGGCATCATATCGCCTATCAACGGCGTAGGTCCGTCAGACATCACGATCAAGGAACTCATAGAAAGGGTGGCCGATCTTGTATCCCCTGAGGGGATGTTCGAAGCTGATGCTCCTGGCATTGACGGGGCCCCGGTCGAGATCATACTGGCATTAAGCGGAGACGTCGAAGGAGAAACTACGGCATTCTACATATACCGACAGATTTCCCGGTATGAAGTGAAGGTCTCATCCTTGGCCAGAGGCCTTGGATTCGGAGACGATCTGGAATATGCCGACGAACTCACACTAGGCCGTTCAATCATCAATAGACAGATCTTCAAGCCTTAAATTTGGAGTTTTGATTTATAATTGATACATTTGTAGGCTTGTGTATTACAGACACAGGCCTGTTTCGTGTAATATGAACTCGTTCCGACGACTGGGCCGGAACTTAAAACGGACGAGGTATGATTGAGATCTTCTACAAGAAAGACGGACAGATGATGGTTTCCCAGTCGGAAGCTGACTTCGCAACAATTCCATACGATGATGTTATCTGGATTGACCTTTTCTCGCCTTCAGGCGAAGAGAAGAGGTCTGTCGAACAGTTTCTCGGAACCACTATCCAGAACCGCGCACAGGCGGAGGAGATCGAGATTTCATCACGCTTCTCGGAGACAGAGCAAGCTATCTTCGCCAACACCAGCTTCCTCATCCCGGGTCCTGAGGAATACAATGAGGAAACTGTATCATTCATACTTACAGACAACATCCTGACGACATTGCGCGAGTGTCCGCTGCGAAGCTTCACGGACCTTCAGCGCAGGCTCCTTGCCTTCCCTAAGATGTATCATTCAGGCCACATCGCCTTCCTGAGCATCCTGGAGCAGCGTATCGACCTTGATGCCGACATGGTGGAGCTCGTGTCAAAGGAAATCAACCAGTACAACAAGAAGGTAAGCCTGGGAGAAGACATCAGCGAGGAATTCCTCGTTGACCTCAACCAGCTGCAGGACAACACAATGCTCATCCGTGAGAACATTGTCGACAAGCAGAGGGTTATCTCGAGCATCCTCAAGAGTGCGAAATATCCGAAGGAATACCATCAGAGACTCAATGTCCTCCTCAAGGACATTTCGTCACTGATCAACCACACCAACTTCAGCTTCGAGCGTCTGGAATATCTGCAGAACACAGTATTGGGTATCATCAGCCTCGATCAGAACAAGATCATGAAGGTTTTCACCCTTGTTTCCCTCATGCTCATGCCTCCGACCCTCATCGCCAGCTTCTTCGGAATGAACGTAAGATTCGGCTGGATCGGGACCTCATGCTGGTCATGGGTCATAGCGCTCGCCTTGATGACCATTTCGACACTGGTCATCTTCTGGATCTTCAAGAGAAGGAACATGTTCTAAAAATTAATCAGGAATATAAGATAAGGGGCTGCAAGCATCACTGCTTTACAGCCCCTTAAACGTGTACTAAAACCTAAACCTGCTACAAAGATGCATTAAGTTTTCAATATGTTGCATCAAAAATCAAAAAAAATAAAAAAATTACATTTTCACTTTGACATTGTCAATCCAGACAGTATTTCCTACTCCTCCATAGAACGCTTTGCCACAGCTTGATATGACATGAAGCATCATATGAGTAGGCTCGGTACCAGGTTCAGCCCAGCCATCCTCCTGGATCACAACATTCTTTCCTTTTGAATTCAAAGCATGGTAAGCGGTTTCAGGATCGGTCTTGAGTCCCATATATTCCTGATAATATGGTTCTGATGTTATATCGCCATACCCGATCTTTATCTCGTATCCGTTGATCCACTCAGGGATATCCTCTGAAATTCTTCTGATGCCGGTTCCGACTCTGAGAGCATGGACATTTCCATCCTCATCCTCCCATCTTTTCTGAAGAATGACGGTGATCTCTGCAGAATCATTATATCCAAGCGGCTTCAGCTTGGAGAATCCGGTTCCCCTGACCACCTCATGGCCTACATCAGCCTTGATGTCCATAGTGACAGACTTGGGACAACCTGTGAAAGGAACTCCGTATAAAACCTTTGACATAGGATCCTTGGTAGTAGTGATGGGCTCTGGAAGTACTCCGATAAGCATTGCTCCCTGGCAGGTAACGTCCATATTGACAATTCCCAGTGCCTTGACCTCCTCAATATGAGTTTCAATTCTGGCGCAATAGCCATTTCCTCTTTTTTCAGGGAATACAGTATTATTGGTCTTGACGACACCTGCAACAATGGCCAATACATTGTTTGTCCTCCATATATAACCTTCCGGAGCAGAGAACGGCGTCTTTCCTGTAAATGTCGTATCCTGATTTCCGTAGAATTCATACAGAGGCTTGGTTTTTCCTCCGATGATTCCGGACTCCTTCACTTCCCTGACGCACCAATGGTCAAAATTGCCATAATTGTTGATGGCATCGACGACCTGTTGCTGTGCATGAGATAGAGAATGGGAATAAAGAAAAACAGTAATTGACAGGGTTAAAAATCTCATTAATCTCATAAAAAATATCTAAATTTGCAATTCTTTGCAAAGATACGACGTTTTAACGGAAAGCGATGAAATTTAAGACACTTTTGTCCATTTTACTACTCCTTCTGACAATAACAGGCATTGCCAGACCAGCAAAACCAGGCATACTGACCATCAGCCAGCCTGACGGGAGCACATTTCAGGCTTACATCCGCGGAGATGAATTTGCAAGAATCAAGACCACAATCTCAGGGCATGCGATAATCCAGGAAGAGGACGGCTGGTGGTGCTATGCACAATTCAGCGAAGATGGTTCAAGACACAGCACAGGCTATAGGGTGGGAGAAAGAATGCCCGGAATCATTGAAGCGACAACTCTGGACATCCCATACGGGAAGATACATCGTATAGGAGAACAGCTTCGATCTGTTGCGGTTTCCCCCAGGCTTCTGAACACGGACAATGACACCTCAGAGATAACAGAAAAGCACGGACTTGTCATACTGGCCCAGTTCTCCGATTTTTCCTTCAAGTATACAAGACAAGACTTCGTAGACCTGCTGACT
>SUYV01000051.1:11806-16109 GCA_015060255.1 Bacteroidales bacterium
CCCCAGGCTTCTGAACACGGACAATGACACCTCAGAGATAACAGAAAAGCACGGACTTGTCATACTGGCCCAGTTCTCCGATTTTTCCTTCAAGTATACAAGACAAGACTTCGTAGACCTGCTGACTAAAGAAGGTTTCGACAAGAACGGAGCCACCGGATGTGCGATTGAATATTTCAACGCACAGTTCGACGGAAAGATTGATTTCAGATTTGATGTCAGCGAAATCATCACTCTGGGCAGCAGAAGAGCATATTATGGAAGCAATGACAGCAACGGCAATGACAAGAATCCTGCTCAGATGATAGCTGACGCATGCAGGCTGGCATCGGAGAGCGGAATAGACTTCTCGATATATGATGACGACAATAACGGAGAGGTCGACAACATATTCGTATTCTTTGCTGGAGGTGACGAGGCTGAAGGAGCCGGAGAAGACTGCATATGGTCTCACGCCTGGTTTGTCTACGATGGAGCCGGAATCGATCTGATTCTGAATGAAAAGAGAATCAACAGATATGCCTGTACTGCAGAAATATCGATTCTTGGAGAGAACACCGAAGTTCTTGCCGGCATAGGTACCTTCTGCCACGAATACAGCCATACATTCGGACTCCCGGACTTCTACGACACCGATTATGAGGAAAGCGGTGGCTGGGCTGCAGGAATGTGGCTTTCGACCTCGCTCATGGACGGAGGAAACATGAACAATAACAACAACACTCCGCCATACCTCAATGCCGTAGAGAGAACGCTTCTTGGAATTTCAGAACCGGTACTTATCGAAAGCAACGGCACATACAGGCTGGAACCTATTCACTACAATGGTCAGGTATACAGGCTTGACACCGACAAGGAGGACGAATACTATCTGCTCGAATGCCGGTCTGAGGAAGGATGGGACAAATACATCGGAGGGAAAGGCATGCTGGTTTACCACATAGACAGAAATGGAACGGCAATCCGCAGATGGACTACATACAACACAGTCAATGTGGACCCGTCCCATCAATATGCGGACCTGATTGAAGCCGATTCAAGAAAGGACAACTTCCTGAGGCCTGATGAATATTACTATTCTACATCAAACATAAGGAGCATATTCTTCCCTTACGGAGAGGTAAATTCCATCACTCCGACTACCGGACTCAGATTCTGGAGCGGAAAGAGTTGTCCAATAGCCATAACCAACATATGCTGGGACGGAGATGCCATACTATTCAATGTCATCGGGTTGTCCGGCGATGGCACTCCTCCTGTAGCAACCGGAATCAAGACTGAGGCTTTTATGGATGCAGCCATCATCAGATTCAGCAGCAGCAACAAATCCTATGAAGGAGAAGCCACAGTCAGCTGGGGAAGAACCGACAAGGAAGCAACGATAACAAAAGTTTCTCCATATGAGCCGGGCAAATATTCGATTACATTGGAAGGACTTGAACCGGGAAACAAGACATATTCGGTCAAGATCTGGTTTGAGAATGAGATCGCACGTGGAGAGACCAAAAGCACATCATTCATGACATCAAAGGCAGCCCCTGTCAGCTGGCCCTATATCTACCTCGGCAAGGCGGCAGTCGGCAATGGAACCTTCGACATAGGAACAGAACTTCCTCTAAGGGTTTACAATGCAGGCAAAGCGGAAGCAATAGAATGGAGTTTCAACGGAAAACCTATAGAGTCGACAGGAGACGGATATTATGAAGTCACTCAAAGCGGTACTTTAAAAGCCTTTGTATATTGGGAAAACGGAGGTGTCGACATTTTGGAAAAACATATAGATATAGCAGAATGATATGGCTCGCGCATATATAATAATAGGTATTGCTCTGATGCTGGCAGCATCAACAGGATGCAACAGATATCATGTTGAAGATATCCTGCTCCCAAGAAATGAGATTTCCCTCACCGTCAAGGGGGCTGACCAGATCATATATGACGAAGAATCATGGCAGTTGGGATACAATGACGAAAGGAATGAGTTCAGGATTGTCAATGACAAACTTAACAATTGGGTCATCCTGCAATGCGATGCAGTTCCCTCAACGGTCGGGCAAAGCGTGACGGCTTATCTGGAGTACACGACATCCAATGACACAAGAAAACTAAACGGACTCACATTCACAGTCGAAAAGACCAGCCCTGACGGGCTCATATGGTTATGGAACGACGACAAGAAGATCGGAATAGTTGTAAAATCATTATTATAAAGAAAAGAAAGACTTATGAATTGTAAAACGAACAGAAACATCTGTTATGCATTCGGCATACTGCTGACAGCATTTTCACTGCTCTCCTGCGAAAAAGAAAAGCAGGAAGATGAAAACAAGGTCACTCCTGAAGTGAACGAATACAAGATCACTCTTGAGAAAGAGAGCGATTTCTACACTGTCGAGGTACCGGAAACAGCCAAGGCAGGTGAAGAAGTCAATGTAACCGTCACTCCGGTAGAGAATGTATTCATAGATGATGTACAGTACAACAGGAAGTCTGCGACAGCAATCTCTGACACGGAATACACCTTTACCATGCCTGAAAAAGATGTAACGATAAGGGTCAAGACCAGCAGTACCGTGACTGTAGAGGAAAGCAGCTATTTCAAAGGCAAGGCTGATAAGGAAATCGCCAAGGCCGGAGAGACCGTAACCGTCGCATTCACAGCGCTATATATTGACGATATAGTAAGTGGTGCCACCGTTAACGGCAACATTGAATGTAAGCTCGAAGGAGCAGACCTCGGAGAGTATATCTATTCATTTGAGATGCCTGAAGGTCCTGCCGTTGTCACCGGACATCTTTTGAACGACTATCGCATCATAGAACGCAAATGGGACGAGCATAGCGTCATCGTAATGCTTGACTGCATCAACCATCAGGGTACTGAGAAAGAATTCTGCTCTCAGGTAGAAGGCAAACTGGTGCATTTCATTTACAAATGGGACATCGGCTATGATGTAGAGTGCAAGATTACTGGTCTGGAAACCGGTACAGACTACACCAATATCATCTTCTGGTCACTGGCAGAAGACAACTTCCTGTATCAGGATTGCTGGGCATTTGAGATGCCTGGAGAAAATGTTGTTATCGAGACCATCTGCAAAGAGCTGGACACATACGCAGGACAGCCGTTCACAGGTACATACCATGGTTATGAAATGTATCTTGGTGATAACAGAATATTCACATCTGACACCCCTTCATTGCAGGCAGAACTCCGAGAGAGCGCAGCATATCTAGTGACCTCAAACGACGAGAATGCATATGACTTCTCAGGTCTATACACAATCACAGACGGGCACATCTCATATGATCCGGAGAACTGCAGAGGAGATTACGCATTATCCGGCATGCTTCTGCCTGAAGACTTTGCCTTCATCATCGTAGACGACCTGATAGACAACAAGGCAGACAACAGGAAGTACTACCTTGCAGGAAAGAAAGATTTCAGCTACGCCTGCGCTACTGATACTGAATATGCTACACGATTCCTGGTAGAAGCATGCTGCGACGGCAGCAGGACCTGGTATTTTGTGGAAAAGGACACAAAATCCATCAAGGTCGCTACAGCAGAATTCAAGACAGGTGCATCAATAGCTGAAGATTGCGAGGCAATCATTTCAATCAACGGAAAGCCTCATTTCAAATATACATACCAGAGCGGTAATGCTCCAGTATTTACTTACTGCGGCAAAGAGGCAGGAACGTACACTTCTGACAAGTCGGAGACACTCACTCTTGATGGATTCGGAACTGCAATATATTCAGGAACCGAAGGTACCTATACCATAGAGGCCGGCGTAGTGACATTCACTGACGGAGAAGGAAACAAGATCAGGTTCAACATCAACACCAATACTCTGACATTTACCATTATAGATGATGCGACAGGCATAACACTTGACCCGGTCTACTCGACTACGACCGCCTGGATATTTGTCGAGAGCGGAGACCCATACAAGGGAGGACATGTAGTTGTAAGATTTGATTCAGACTACAACGGAAACTACAAGGAGGGTTACGCTCTGATCAAGATAACATATATGGATACCGGCAGAGAAAAGGAAATGATAGGCGCAAGCTGCCCATACTTCATTGACGAGGCGACACGCACAGTAACCATCTCAAACGTACTTCAGGGCAAGAGCGGATCATATGGTACCGAAAGAAAAGACATCGTACTTAACATTTCGGATGACGGCAAGACACTGACCTTTGCAGCAGAGGCGATTCATTCGACAAGCAGCCCGTACATATATTGCTACGGCGGGGATTATGCTCCGATCTACAGCGAGGGTGCTGCACA
>SUYV01000052.1 GCA_015060255.1 Bacteroidales bacterium
ATATATATGATTTCATAAGCAAGGAGACTCGAGCCCGGAAATTTGAGTCTTGCAGTCCTGTCAATCCCTACCTGGGAACCAGTTTCGTCAATCCTGCTGATTCGTTGCTTTATGTCTACGAACCTTATGTAGAGGATGGAGAGCCGGCTATGTCGACTTTGGCGGCATATGATCCGGATGATAATTCTTGGGTGGTGAAAAGTTGCAGTACTTTGCCGATAAGGTTTCACCATCATAGTTCTTATCTGGATGAAAAAAGAAAGAGATTTGTTATCTTCGGTGGTTTCGGAAGCATGATATACAATGGTGACTTTTACTCTTGCGACTTGAATGATTACCAATGGCAAAAGGATACATTACCGTCAGGAGACCGTATATATCCGAGATATTTCACCTCACTTGGATATTCCCCATCAGAAGATGCATTGTATATCTTTGGCGGTATGGGGAACGAATCAGGGGAACAGATAGTCGGCAGACATTATTTCTATGATCTCTACCGTCTTGATCTCAGTACAGGAGTCAATGCGATAATATGGGGAAAGGACCTTGTTCTTGACTGGAGGGAAGAGAATATGGTACCGGTGCGTAATATGGTGCTGCATGATGGTGGCTTCTATACGATGTGTTATCCGGAGTTCCATACCAATTCTTATCTTCAGCTGTTTTACTTTGACATTGAAAGTGCGACATACAGCAAACTGTGCAATAAGATACCTATCAGGTCAGACAAGATGTCTACCAATGCCAATCTCTATTTCGATCAGGATCTGCGTCTGCTGATTCTTACGGTAATGGAGTCTCCTGACGATGTGCAGTCGCATCTGAGAGTCTATGCGTTGTCATTCCCTCCGCTGACAGATGCGGAATATCTGGCGGCATCCAGAAAGTCTCATGTGTGGGTGTCAGTGCTCGTTTCTCTGCTTGTGGTTCTGGCAGTTGTTTCAATAATTTACAGCAAGGCCCGTCACGGTAGCGGCAAGGACCGGGGTACCCTTGCCATCTTGGGTAGAAAACGTTATCTGGTAGACCAGAAGCCGAACTCGATTTGTCTGTTTGGAGGGTTCTCTGCCTTGGATGTGAACGGTAATGATGTTCCGTTCCCATATCAGCAGAGAAAGATGCTCTGTCTTATAATCAAATACAGCCTTGACGACGGAATATCATCAGTCCGTTTGAGCAAGATCATGTGGCCTGATAAGTCTGAAGATAAGGTAAAGAACTCCAGAGGTGTTGCAATAAACCATTTGAGACGTCTTCTGGATAACTTCGATGGAGTTTCACTCGTGTGTGAGAACGGTCATTTCAAATTGCAGTATTCCGATAGTTTCAGTTGTGACTGGATGGAATTCCGCAAAGAATCTTTGAAGGAGCATCCGGATATGGAGAAGGTGATGCCTATAGTCTCAAGAGGCAAGTTCCTTCCTTTTATTGAAGATCCCGTATTTGACTCTTTCAAGGAAAAGACAGAATCTCTGCTTATCAATATGTTGAGCGCCGAGCTTATCAGGTGCTACGAAAGGAGACAGTATGTCAATGTCCTTGATCTTGCCGATGTGATTTTCCATACAGATTCTCTTAACGAACAGGCGTTGATATGTCAGCTCAATTCACTTGTCAGACTTAAACGGGCAGAAGATGCGCTGGTTCGTTATTCGGCATTTGTCAAGGAATACAATGCAATGTATGATGCCGAATATGAGCATGACTTCAAGAGCCTGATAGAATAACGATATCATAGGGTTAAGTCGTAAAAATAAAATTAATTTTAGTGTTAATCCATTAATAATCCTAAAATTAATCGGGTGCGTGTATGTTTGTGCCATTAATCACAAACAATCACTAACCAATTTTTTATGAAAATCTCTAAAATCTCGAGTCTCATAGCCGGCTTTTTCGCCGTATGTGCTATGACTGCGGGTCTTTCTGCATGTCAGGAGGATCCTACACCACAGCCAGAATCAAAAGGAACGATTCAGGGTACTGTAGTTGATAATCTCGAAAATCCAGTCGAGGGTGTAACTGTTGAAATCTCAGATGTAGAAGGAACAGTGACAACTGCAGCGGACGGTACATTCAAGGTGGAGAATGTCGCTATCGACAGACATACCATCAAGTTTACAAAGTCCGGATATCTTGAGGCGAGCACATCTGTCTCTGCAGCTAAGTTTGTTGACGGTGTTGCAACCGTGAATGTGACACTTCAGATTGCCAATGCAAAGATTTCCGGAAGAGTCCTTGATGCCCAGGCTGAGAATACTCCTCTTGCCGGCGTGCTCGTAAGCATCAGTGAGACAAGAAATGTTACTACTGGAGAGGACGGTACATATCTCTTCGAAGACCTCCTTATCCAGGACTACACTCTTACATTTACAAAACAGGGTTATCCGACAGCGACCAAGACAATCGCACCATCTGACTTTGTGGACGGTGTGGCTCAGATTGCCGATTTCGGTATGGGAGCATCTGAGATTCTTCGCGGACTTACCATCAACGAACTTAAGAACGCAGAAAAATGGTACTATAACGCATATCGCGGAGGTCGCAATGGTGATGATTATCCTCACTTCGACTGGTCGACAGACTTCATGTGTACTCTTCATGGCTTCGTAGGCTGGTGGGAAGAGCAGAATGAAGGAACCACAATCCAGATCAGAAACCGCCAGGAGGACGGCGACTGGGAGCGCCCTGCCGACGACAAGATGTTTGATTCATACATCTATGGAAGCAAGCAGATTACCGCAGATAATAAGATCCTCACAATCAAGGCTAGAACTCACGCTGCTTCTGCAGAAGCTCCTTGTCATTGGGGAGTAATGGTAGTTGACCTTTCAGACCCAAATCCATCAGCCGTTCTTGTTGGCGACAAGCAGACTCTTGCAAGTGAAAGTTATACTGACATCGATTTTGACCTGAGCGCTTATGTGGGTAAGGAAGTAGTAATAGCCATCGGAACATTCCGTATGGAAACCGGTGATTACTGGAAGCAGCTTGTTCTCCGCCGCCTTGCATTCGGTCCTGAATCCACAAGAGACTGGAACTGGCTTGCCGGAACAGAGATTACAGGTCTTGAAGGATGGCACCTCACTCAGGAGATGGTACGCTCGACTATGCCTATTGCTCAGACATCATTAACAGGAGTAAGTGAAGTTGGCGGAA
Source organism: Bacteroidales bacterium (assembly GCA_015060255.1). GTDB lineage: Bacteria > Bacteroidota > Bacteroidia > Bacteroidales > UBA932 > Cryptobacteroides. Next base: position 3,160 of record SUYV01000052.1, read on the forward strand.
ATCGCGATAACTATAGAGATGCCTATCAGTCTTGGAAGGATGCAGGCCATATAGGTTACTGGTGGTCATTTATGCCGGTGAAGAAGGATCCGGAACCATTCCCTAGCGAAGGCTTCGTCATCAAGACAAGACATGACGCTTCTGTAGATCTTACTAAGCCTGAAGCTTATTTCTATGCCAAGTATGCAATCGCAGCCGGTGCGGACAAACTTACTCTCAAGGCAAGAAACTTCAATTCTGCAAATCCTACTTATTTCGGCCTTGTAGCCATAACTGAGGATATGACAGTAACTCCTGTCATACCGACATTCACTCCTGGTGAGGGTGTGGAGAATTATCTCGGAGAAGCCGTAGGTGGTCAGCTCTTCAAGTTCATCAATGAGGATGGCGGCCAGGGTAATCCTGAAAAATATGCTACATTCGAGTATGACCTTTCTGCATTCGACGGAAAGAATGTAGTTCTCGCTCTCGGTGTTGTTAAGGGTGAAGACTCAGGAAATGAGGATAAGCTCTGCATGTACAGCATTACTCTCAACTAATTTACATATTCAGTCATACCGTTGCAGGACATCATTGCCCTGCAACGGTTTTATAGATAATTGAAATGAATAGACATAAAGTACGGTTTCTGGCTTCCCTCCTTCTGATATGCCTCTGCATTTTGTCCTGCTCTAATGAATCCGGTCCGGAGCAGGGTGGCTCTTCTCGGAACGAGGCAGATCAGAATCTTCTCCGTTCCATGGAACTGGTGGATGCGGCGGTGGGGAACTATTTCTCCAACGAGTCCATGTCTATGGCCAGATATTATAATCCATATACTCAAGTCTCCTCTCAGGAGAGAGCCAGTGTGTGGATGTATACCAGTGCCATTGAGGCTGTGAATTCCATCCTGAAGGCCTTGAAGACGCAAAGTGACCTCGGATATACGGCGCTGTATGACCAGCACCATGTCAGGTATGTCCAGCTGCTGGAGAAGCTGTTTGACGGTCTTCAATATTATAAAGGATCTTTCAGGCTTGTTTCATATACCCAGACCAAGGAATGGTCTGTGTACGCTGTCAATCGTGCCGGTGCTCCCGGAACTGCTGACGTCAGCGGCATCCTGAATGTATATGATGACCAGCAGTGGCTTGTGAGGGAGCTCCTGGAATCGTATCATCTGACTGGAAACAAAGAATACCTCAACGAGGCGGAATATCTCGCTCAGTATGTCCTTGACGGATGGGACTGTACGCTGGATGCTGCCGGAAAGGAACATGGCGGCATAACCTGGGGGCCGGGATATGTTTCAAAACATTCATGCAGCAACGGACCGTTCGTGAGTCCTCTTGTGTGGCTGTACGAGATATATAAGGGCAGCGAGGAGACCATTACTTATGGCTATATAAGACCGGACAATTCCCGTGCATCCAAAACTGTCAGAAAATCAGATTATTATCTCGATTTTGCCAAGAAGGTGTATGACTTTCAGAGGAATAAGCTTTTGAGACAGGACGGTGTGTATGATGATATGTTGGGAGGAGATGATACTCATGGCCAGGTCGTGTACGAGGAGGTCGGCGGAACGATGTACCGCAGACATACAAATCTCAGCAGTCGTGTCGGTCCGGCATACAGCTACAACAGCGGTACAATGCTTTCCGGTGCCGCTGATCTTTATCGGGTGGTCCGCGACAGCAGATATCTCAGCGACCTCCAGAACCTGGTATCTGCAAGTTTCAAGTATTTCGCAAAACTTGATAAGGAAAAGCCGGGACTTTATTCATACGATGTCACCGGATTCAACAACTGGTTCAATGGTGTGCTCATGCGCGGCTATCTCGATGCATATCCATATGATATGAATGCAGAGACCCCTCTCCAGAGTTTCCAGGATAATCTTGATTATTCGTGGGAGAAGCATATGTATGAGAGCATGCTTCCGACCAACCTTCTTTTAGGTTGGGGTTCAGACCGGACAAAGCAGAATGTCGAAGGAATGTTCATGTTTGCATTTGCTGCAGAATATGCCGCTCTTGCCAGATTTAAAACAGAATATTAATATATGAAAGATATAAAGTCATGTCTTAGGATAGCCTGTGCTGCCATCTCCTTTCTGATGGCATCGCTGACGGCATACTCGCAGGACAGAGTCACAGTCCGTGGTATGGTGCTCGACTCTGATTCTCTGCCTGTGATAGGTGCCAGTGTGATGGTCAAAGGTACGTCCCAGGGAGTCCCAACTGATCTGGATGGCAATTATGTCATCGAGGTTTCCCCTGATGCCGTTTTGGAATTCTCCTATATCGGATATGCGACAGTCCAGGAGAAGGTAAGCGGCAGGACTCAGATAAATGTTGTCCTGACAGAAGATAGCAATTATCTTGAAAGTGTCGTGGTTGTAGGCTATGGCACCCAGAAGAAGGGCTCCGTGATCGGAGCAGTTTCAGGTGTCGGTTCTGAAGATATTCTTTCAACCAAGTCGGAGAATCCGCAGAATATGCTTACCGGAAAGATCCCGGGTCTTCGCGTATGGCAGAAGAGTGCAGAGCCGGGAACCTACAGTGCAAGCTTCGATATCCGAGGCATGGGTTCTCCGCTTGTAATCATCGATGGTGTCCCGAGGTCGGTGCAGGAGTTCCAGAGGTTGAATGCTTCGGATATTGATAATGTGTCTGTACTGAAGGATGCTTCAGCGGCAATCTATGGTGTCAGGGCAGGTAACGGAGTCGTTCTGGTTACGACCAAGAAAGGTTCAGAAGGTAAGGCAAAGGTAAACTATAGCGGATCATTCACTTTCCAGACCCCTTCAAAGATGCCGGAACTCACTGATGTCTACGATGCAATGACATTGTGGAATGAGAAGAATCTGAATGCTGTCATTGGCGGCTCGGTGATATTTACCGAACAGGATTATGAAGATTACAGGTCCGGCAAGAAGATGTCTTCTGACTGGAACAGCCTTATCATGGCCAGGATGTCTCCTCAGACACAGCATGATCTGAGCATATCGGGAGGAACGGAAAAGATACAGTATTACCTGAGCTTCGGATATCTCTATCAGGAGGGATTCTTCAAGTCACGTGACCTTTGGTATGACAAATACAATCTGCGTTCAAACATAACAGCCGAGGTGATAGATGGAATGAAGCTGAACCTCAATATAAGCGGACTGATCGACCAGCGTCACACACCGTACTCAAGTTCGGTGGATATTATCAGAAATTACTGGTCTCAGGGTGTTGTCAATCCTGCGTTCGCAGATAAGGAGCAGACAATGCTGAATTATGCCGGTCTCGACCTCCAGAAGAACACCGTTGCCATGATGACCTCGGACATTTCCGGTTATCATCTGTATAATCAGAAATATTTCCAGTCATCCGCATCATTGGAATACGATTTCGGTACCCTGACCGATGTGTTGAAAGGTCTGAGCGCGAAGGCGTTGCTCGGTTATGATTTCAAATATAATCAGGACGAGTCATTCAGAAAGGAATATTATCTGTATGCATGGAATGAAAAGTCCCAGTCGTATGATTCACAGGTGTACAATGAAAGTACACCGAATAATCTGACCAGAGCATCATACAACCAGCAGCAGACTCTTGCTCAATTCATCATCAACTATGACAGGACCTTCGCTGAAAAGCACAAGGTCGGCGCACTTATCGGTTACGAGATGCAGAAGCACGATGCAGACAATTATTATGCATCAGGAGACCTTGCGTTCGGCACTCCATATTTTACATCTTTGTCTGGAGAAAACCAGCAGGTGGGAATAGACAAGGGAGCCTTTTATGAGGTGATGTATCAGGCCCTCATAGGTCGTCTCAACTATTCTTATGCGGACAGATATCTTCTTGAGGCTCAGTTCCGTTATGACGGATCCTCAAAATTCGCTCCTGGACATCAATGGGGATTCTTCCCGTCAGTTTCAGCAGGCTGGCGTATTTCAGAGGAGCCATTCTTCAAGGAGTCAGCCCTTTCATTCATCAATCAGCTGAAGATACGTGCAAGCTATGGCGCGCTTGGAGATGACAACAGCATGAATTACGAGTGGATTTCAGGCTATACATTCCGAGGAGGAGAAACTCCAGACGACGGAAAGGGATGGTATCAGGGATATGCGCCGGGATACATGTTCAACGGTAATTTCGTTTATTCTGTCGATCCGTCATCCCTTCCTAATCAGAATATAACATGGCTTCGTTCAACAACTTTCAACATAGGCGCCGACTTTGAGGCATGGAGAGGCAAGCTTGGAGCCTCATTCGACTATTTCCATCGAATCAGAAGGGGCATATTCAGCCGCAACTCTGTCGGTCTGCCTACAATAGTGGGCGCCTCGGCCCCTTATGAAAACCTTGACAGCGACAGCCATCTGGGTCTTGAACTGGAACTCTACCATAAGAACAAGGCGGGTGAACTTTCTTATGAGGTCAAGGCGATGATGTCTGTCACAAGACAGAAGCATCTTGTGGGGTCTCAGAACGGAGGATATGGCAACTCTTATGAGAAATGGCGTAATGACAATCTGAACAACCGCTATCAGGGAGTCCAGTTCGGATATGAGGCGGCAGGACGATATGAGAGTTGGGAAGATATCTGGAGCTATGACATCTACAAGGAGAACAATCTTCTGCCGGGAGACTATAAATATCTTGACTGGAACGGTGACGGTGAAATCAACGGCTATGACGCTCATCCGATTGCCTTTGACCAGACTCCATGGATGAACTATTCATTGTCATTCAATCTTGCCTGGAAAGGGTTGGATTTCAGTATGCTGTGGCAGGGATCAGCTCTCGGATCCATGAAATATTCCGAGCCGCTCTACAACATCTGGGGAAGCACAGGAGGCGGAACGCTGGTGCAGTATCTGGACAGATGGCATCCGGCGGAAACAGGTGCGGACATATATGACCCTGAGACAGAATGGATACCGGGCTATTATGGATTTACGGGACATTATCCGGACGAGAATTCATCATTCAACCGTGTAAGCACGGCGTTCCTCAGACTTAAAAGCATCGAGGTCGGATATACCATACCTAAATTCAAGAAGGCTCAGAACTTCAGTCTGAGAGTGTATGCGAATGCTTATAATCCATTGACGATAACAGCTGTCAAGTTTGTGGATCCGGAGCATCCGGACAGCGACCTGGGACGAATGTATCCTCTTAACAAGACTTATACTATTGGTCTTTCATTATCGTTCTAAACAATAAAAATCCGTAAAAGTCATGAAGAAATCAATATTATATGTTCTTGCCGGCCTTTTGTTCCTGGCCTCTTGTCAGGACATGTACCTGCCTCCTAAAAACACTCTGACCGATGAAGATCTCATGTCATCAGAAGCGGGACTGTCCATATATATGGCGCGTATGTATAGCCAGATGCCATGGGAAGATTTCAAGTATATGGCGCAGTGGGGACTTCCTCGCCGAAGCTCATGGCTGGGCTGTCTGGGAGTTGAAGGAACAGGAGAGGCTGTGAACCGAGATGGAGTTACAACTGCATTCAGAGGAGAGGATGACCCATGGTGGGGTTCATCATATTCACTGATAAGGGATGCGAATAAGCTGATCGAAGGTTTGCCTGCCTATAAGGATAATTATTCCAGCGAAGCTGTTTATAATGATTATATCGGCCAGGCATACTTTGTAAGAGCATACTCATACTATCAGATGGCTCGTCGTTATGGAGGAGTGCCGCTTGTCACCGAGGTGATCCAGTATCCTGCAGAAAGCGACAAGCTGGAGAGGTACCGCGCATCTGAAGAGGATACGTGGAATCAGATTCTTGCCGACTTTGATAAGGCGGCGGAACTTATGCAGCCCAAAAGTACTCTCAGGGGTTGTGCAAACAAGTATGTGGCGCTGGCGTTTAAGGCGGAAGCCATGCTGTATGCCGGATCTGTAGCAAAGTATAATTCCACCGTAAGCGGCAACCTCACCGGAATAGGATCCAAATCAGGCAATAGAGTGATAGGATTTGGAGACAATGCTCAGGAATTGTCGGCAGAGTGGTTTGCAGAGGCTTACAAGGCTGCCCGCGAAGTGATGACTGAAGGAGGATACTCGCTTTACAAGAAGGCTTGGGCAGCAGGAGACAAGACTGCTCAGTACAGAAATATGGTTGACATGTGGTCCGATCTTGCCAGTCCAGAGAATATCCTTGTCCGTGAATATGAATATCCTACTCTGGCGCATGGTCTGGATGCTTACAGCTCTCCTTTCCTCTGGCATTCTCCATTGGCAGGAGGAACTTGTCCGACACTCGATTTTGTCGAGCTCTTCGATGGCCTTGAATACCATCCGGATGGGACGCTCAAGCTGACGACCGGCACATCGAATGACAAGGGTGAATATCTGCTTTTCGACTCTCCTATGGATCTTTTTGTCAATGCCGAACCGAGACTCAGGGCCTATGTGATATTCCCTATGGATGAATTCCGCAAGGAGGTGATCGAAGTCCGTGCCGGCATCTTCACCGGAGGATCTGAAGACCATGTTCCTCTCTTGTTCGGTGGCAATTATTCTTACGGAGCAGCACAGAGCAAGTATGCTGACCTTCAGTATTACAAAGGCGGTGACAAGAAACTTTTCCTTGGATCTCAACCGACATCGGGAATAGAGACGGTGGAGGTAGACGGTCAGGAAATGTCTGCAACCGGTTCTTGCGGTGTATGGCAGGAATACTATGAATCAACGATAACTGGCCTTCATCTGCGCAAATATCTGTCTGAAGACATGACGATAGAGGATATCGGTGAAGGCAAGTCCGATCAGCCGTTCATACTGATGCGTTATGCTGACGTTCTTCTTGCTGCTGCCGAGGCTGCAGTTGAACTGTCTCTTGCGGGCGAAAGCAGCCCTGTGCAAGGTGAAGATATGCTTGTTGTTGCAACGGAAGCCATAAATGCCATCAGAGAAAGGGCAGGAGCAGACCTGCTTACGGTCCCTCTTGCTGCTGATGAGGCAAGCAGGAACATAGTAAGACGCGAACGCCGCAAGGAACTTGCCTTTGAGCACAAGACCAAATGGGACCTCCGCAGATGGAGAGTCCAGCACGAAGGAGCAAAGGAACTGTTCTGGGGAGTGGAAAAGGATGAGAACATATTCAGCAGCGGATCTAAGTATCGCTTCCGTGCATTGTATCCGTTCTACTCAACAGTCAATGACAAGTATTTCTTTGATGCTCACTTTGTGAATGTCCGTCCTCAGGAGTTTGAGTTCAATACCATTGACTATTATTTCTCAATACCGTCCGGCGAGGTTTCAAAGAGTGCATATATAGATCAGCAACCAAACAGATAATTCAAGATGAAGACAATAAAATACATATCCATACTTCTATGCCTGATGCTGGCAGCCTCATGTTCGCTGTTCCAGCTTGATAATTATGATGCCCCGTCTGAAACGCTGCGTGGTGAGGTTGTCGATGTTGCCACAGGTGAGCCGGTCCTGACAGATCAGGGTTCCGAAGGAATCAGGGTCAGACTGATTGAGACATCTTGGGAGGGGAATGTCACCCCGCTGGATTTCTATTGCCGTCCTGATGGAACATTCCAGAACACCAAGCTTTTTGAAGCGGACTATAATGTCAGGGTGGACGGTCCGTTCCTTCCTATTTATCTGGAGGATAAGGATGGCATACCTGTAGTCAACCAGACACAGGACATACATCTGAAGGGAGAAAAGTTCCTCACATTTGAAGTGTCTCCATTCCTGAAAGTCGAGCTTGACGAGATGGCGATGGTTTCTGACGGCGTGATCACGGCACGTGTCAAGGTGACAAGGGGAGTGTCTAAAGAGGATTTCAAGACCTTGGTGTCCAGAAGTGGAAACTATGACGATTCTTATCTTAACATGACAGACATCCAGCTGTTTGTGAGCCAGTCGTCTTCTTGCGGATATAGGGCAAGGGACGAGAGATGGTCTAATGAGATCAAGTATACCGGAAAGGAATTTGACACCTCGTTCGGAAAGACCATCACCATTACTTCAAACCCTAAGAATCCTATTCCGTCAGGGAGGAAGGTGTTTATCCGTGCTGCAGCAAGAATAAACTATGATACTCCGGCAGGAAGCGGCACGAAGAGATGGAATTACTCGGAAACGGTAGAGATTGATATCCCATAAACATATGATGAAAAGAAAAATAATATTCGTTTTAGCTTGTCTGGCTGCCGTTTCATGTTCGCATGCGCCTGCAGCCTCAGAACTTGACCCTGTGGATCATGTCAGCGTCCTTGTGGGTACGATGTCCAAGCATTCACTTTCCACCGGCAATACTTATCCTGCGATAGCCCGTCCTTGGGGAATGAACTTCTGGACACCGCAGACCGGTACGATGGGTGACGGATGGACCTATTGTTATACGGCAGATAAGATCCGAGGCTTCAAACAGACCCACCAGCCGTCCCCATGGATAAATGACTATGGACAGTTTGCTGTCATGCCTGTCACAGGTGAGGCCGTGTTCAGTCAGGACGAGCGTGCCAGCTGGTTCTCGCACAAGGCCGAAGATGCCAGACCGTACTATTATGGGGTGTATCTGGCCGATCATGATGTGTATGTTGAACTTACTCCGACCGAGAGGGCTGCAGCATTCCGTATAACATATCCGGAAGATGAGAGTCCATATCTGGTAGTGGATGCTTTTGACAATGGATCATATGTCAAGGTGATCCCGGAGGAGAACAGGATTATAGGTTACACTACCAAAAATTCGGGAGGTGTCCCTTCAAATTTCAGGAACTGGTTCGTGATAGAGTCTGATGCTCCGTTCGATTATGTGCGTACTGTCCGTGATGGCGTGGACCAGTCTTCGGCTATGGAGTCCGAGTCCGCCCATTCAGGAGCCATAGTCGGCTTCAGACTGGATGAGGACAGGAGCGTTAACCTGAAGGTTGCATCGTCTTTCATAAGCGTAGATCAGGCTCTTGTCAACATGGAAGAACTCGGCGACGGCGATTTTGACCGACTGAAGGCAGAGGGACGTGCACGCTGGAATGAGGTCTTGGGCAGAATCAAGGTGGAGGATGACAATATAGACAACATCCGCACATTCTATTCATGCCTGTACCGTTCAGTCCTTTTCCCACGCACGCTGACTGAAACTACGTCAGAAGGAGAGCTGGTGCATTACAGCCCGCACACTGGCGAAGTCTGTCCGGGATATTTCTTTACAGACACAGGTTTTTGGGACACTTTCCGCTGCTTGTTCCCTCTGTTGAATCTTGTATATCCGGAAATGAACGAGAAGATGCAGGAGGGTCTGGTCAATGCATATAAGGAGAGCGGATTCCTGCCTGAATGGGCAAGTCCGGGACATCGTGGATGCATGGTCGGCAATAACTCGGCTTCCGTAGTCGCAGATGCATATGTGAAGGGAATCCGAGGATATGATATCGAGACCCTTTGGGAGGCAGTAAAGCACGGAGCGGATGCAGTCCATCCCCATGTCCCTTCTACTGGACGTCTTGGCTGGGAATGGTACAACAGGCTCGGCTATGTTCCATGTGATGTGGGAATAAATGAGAGTGCAGCCCGTACTCTTGAATATGCATATGATGACTGGTGTATATATACACTTGGCAAGGCGCTCGGCAAGCCGGAAGAAGAGATCGGAGTGTACAAGGAAAGGGCTATGAATTACCGCAATCTCTATCGCAATGACGAATCTCTTATGAGCGGACGAAAGGCTGATGGAGCCTTCTCCGATAATTTCAGTCCTTTGAAATGGGGTGGTGACTTCACTGAAGGCAACGCATTGCACTATACATGGTCAGTATTCCACGATCCTGCAGGACTTATCGCACTTATGGGAGGGGATGATGCATTCAATGCAAATCTGGACAAGGTGTTTGACATACCGCCTCATTTTGACGACAGCTACTACGGCTTTACAATTCATGAGATACGTGAGATGCAGATCATGAACATGGGTAACTATGCTCATGGTAACCAGCCTATACAGCACATGCTTTACCTTTATAACTGGAGCGGCCAGCCTTGGAAGACGCAGCAGCGTATCCGCGAAGTCATGGACAAGTTCTACACCTGCCACCCTGACGGATATTGCGGAGATGAGGATAACGGTCAGACATCAGCCTGGTATGTGTTCTCGGCATTGGGCTTCTATCCCGTATGCCCGGCAACTGACCAGTACATACTTGGTACGCCGCTTTTCAAGAAAGCAGAGGTTTCAATGTCAGATGGCAAGACTCTGCTTATCAATGCCCCGGATAACGGGAGAGAAAACTTCTATGTGTCAGGCATGAAGGTGAACGGCAGGAAATATACCCGCACTTACCTTGAACATGACCTGTTGAGGAAAGGGGCAGTGATAGATTTCACTATGTCTGACGAGCCTTCAAAGAATCGTTCTGTGTCACAGCAGGACAGACCATATTCATTCTCCAATCAAAGATAAATCATGCGAAGATTGATGATATTGGCCCTTGCATCATGCCTGACGGCAGTTGCCATGGGGCAGGAATATAAGACAGGCAGACCAGCGGAGGAAAACAGACTTTTTGTCTCTGAAGCTGTAGAGGCAAAGATTGATGAAGTTACATCTTTGCTTACAAACCCGAAGCTTGCATGGATGTTCAGGAACTGTTTTCCGAACACTCTAGATACGACAGTGCACTTCAAAGGTGAGGATTCGGACGGATTGTATGACACTTTCGTCTACACAGGCGACATACATGCCATGTGGCTCAGGGATTCGGGCGCGCAGGTGTGGCCTTATATCCAGCTTGCTCCCGAGGATGAACATCTTCGCAACATGCTCGCCGGAGTGATCAACCGTCAGTTCAAGCTCATCAACATCGATCCGTATGCAAATGCCTTTAATGACGGACCTACCGGCGGAGAGTGGCAGAGTGATATGACCGAAATGAAACTTGAGGTGCATGAACGCAAATGGGAGATTGACTCGCAGTGCTATCCGATAAGGCTTGCCTATCATTATTGGAAGACAACCGGTGATGACTCTGTGTTCGGAACAGTATGGCAGGATGCAATCAGAAACATTCTCAAGACTTTGAAGGAACAACAGAGAAAAGATAACCTTGGCCCGTACAGATTCCTCAGGAAGACGGACCGTCAGCTGGACACTAAATGTTGCCTTGGATGGGGAAACCCGGTAAACCCGGTCGGCCTCATAGTGTCTTCATTCCGTCCTTCCGATGACGCTACGACATTCGATTTTCTTGTGCCTTCCAACTTCTTTGCTGTCAGTTCATTGAGAAAGGCTGCAGAGATACTGACCGAGGTCAATAAGGACGAGGAAACAGCATCAGAGTGTCTGGGACTAGCCGATGAGGTGGAGAAGGCTCTGAAGAAGCATGCTATAGTCAGACATCCCAAGTATGGGAAGATATATGCCTTCGAGGTCGACGGATTTGGGAACAGGTTCATGATGGATGATGCCAATGTTCCCAGTCTTCTGGCGATGGCATACCTTGGTGATGTGCCTTTGAATGACAAAGTGTATCAGAATACCCGCAGATTCGTCTGGAGTGAAGATAATCCATATTTTTTCAAAGGATCTGAAGGAGAAGGTATCGGTGGCCCTCATGTCGGATACGATATGGCTTGGCCTATGAGCATCATGATGAAAGCTTTCACCTCGCAGGATGATGCTGAAATCAAGGAATGCATCGAGATGCTTATGAGGACGGATGCGGGTACAGGCTTCATGCACGAGTCCTTCAATGTAAATGATCCGTACGATTTCACCAGACCTTGGTTTGCATGGCAGAACACGCTGTTTGGTGAACTGATCATAAAGCTGATAGATGACGGTAAACTCGAACTGCTTAACTCAATAGATGTAAAATAGACTTCAGGAGGATAATATCGGGGTGTATTTCTTAAACTCCTGAATGGCAGTGTCTTGAAACAATAAGGGTCGGAGATTTCTCCGACCCTTAAATGTGTAAATTGTTGATTTTGTGAGACTTATACGAGCGGCTCGCCGGTCATTGCAGCAGGCTGCTCTATGCCCATCAGCTTGAGGATTGTCGGAGCCACGTCAGCGAGCTTTCCGTTCTTCACTTCCTTTACAGCGTCGCCTGCGTTCACCACGATGAACGGAACATCGTTGAGCGAGTGAGCTGTGTTAGGTGTGCCGTCTTCGTTCACTGCGTAGTCTGCGTTTCCGTGGTCAGCTGTGATGAGGATCACATAACCCTGAGCCTTGGCAGCCTCTACGACCTTCTCGACGCATGTGTCTACTGCGGTGACCGCCTTGCGGATCGCCTCGTATACACCTGTGTGGCCGATCATGTCGCCGTTTGCGAAGTTGAGGATGATCAGGTCGTTCTTGCCTGTGTTGATCGCCTCTACGAGCTTCTCTGTAACCTCAGGAGCGCTCATCTCAGGCTGAAGGTCGTATGTTGCAACCTTCGGAGAGTTTACGAGGATGCGGTCCTCGTTCTCGAAGAGAGACTCTGCGCCGCCGTTGAAGAAGAATGTAACGTGAGCATACTTCTCGGTCTCAGCGATGCGGAGCTGGTTCTTTCCAGCCTTTGAAAC
>SUYV01000053.1 GCA_015060255.1 Bacteroidales bacterium
TTTCTGGTGATTCGGTTGGGATTCGAACCCAAGACCCACAGCTTAGAAGGCTGTTGCTCTATCCAACTGAGCTACCGAACCGATCCGTATTCCCACTTTCTTTGCAGGCTGTTTCTCCGTTGATGGAGTCTGGCTCACATGGAAAGTGGGTGCAAAGGTAATGATTTTTTTCTGAATTGCAAATGCATTGACAGCTATTTGTATGCTGAAAGTCTGTGCATCTGTGTCTGGCCGGTTTCTCCGCTTTCGGTTTCAGCCCACGATATGAAGAGGATGTCGTTGTCCCGATGTCCTTCGTGGATGGTGATTGTTCTCTCATCGTCGGTCAGTGTGAGGCCTGTGAACCTTGCTGATGTGCCGTCGTGTTCGTAGGTCCCGTATGAGCCGGCTGCCGAAGGGGAAGTTACCATTATTTCATCGTTGCATAGGAATTCCAATGTGACCTCTCCGACAGGAGATTCGTATGATTCCCATAATGTTCTATAGAAACGGTCGCCTGGTGCGTCATATATGCAGGATGTCATAGACATAGCTACAATCATCCCTATGATTATTGATGTGCAATAAGTTCTCATAATACAATCTTTTAAGAGTTGATATTAAAGACTTCTTTTGCACACAGCAATTCAATGATTGTTTCTTCTACTTTTTGCTAAGATGCTTTGCGATGAGTTCGATTCCTGTTACGAGGGCGAAGCCGATGAATGCTGACAATGCGGCCCAGCCCACAAGTAGGCCGCCGGCTGCATCTGCCTGCGCCAGTGCTTCTGCGTTGCTCCACGGCCACACCTTGACGAGCGAACCGATGATGAATCCTGCCAGTACGATGAGGGTTTCCTTGTTCCAGCGGGCGAGAAGCCAGTGGAGGAATTTGCTGAAGCTTAAGATACCGACAACGGCTCCGGCCAGGAATACGCATAGTGTAACGAGGTTCCTGCCGATCTCGACGCCTGACACAAGGTCTGATATGCAGCCCATTATGTACTGGTATTTGCCCAGTATGAGCAGGATGAAGCTTCCTGATATGCCGGGAAGGATCATCGCGCAGATGGCGATGGCGCCGCTGAGGAAGATGAACCACAGGCCGTCAGGTGTCTGAGTAGGGGATAGGGTGCATACGACGATGCCCAGGCCTATTCCAAAGATGATCAGTATGATTTCACGTAGTTTCCAGCCTGATATCCCTCTGATGATAAAGATGGATGAGGCCACGATGAGGCCGAAGAAGAATGCCCAGGTCTGGATCGGGTAAGTGGACAGGAGCATCTGCATGAGTCCTGCGAGCGAAATCACGCTGATTGCGATTCCAAGCACGAGACTCAACAGGAATGTTCCGTTGATGTGCTTCCAGAAGTCTTTGAACCGCCCTTTGAAGAGCAGGCGCATGGCTTCTGCGTTGATTGAGGCGATCGATCCGACGAAGTCGTCGTAGATTCCTGTGATGAAAGCGATCGTGCCTCCGGAAACTCCCGGAATGACGTCTGCCGCTCCCATACAGGCTCCTTTGATGCCAACGGTTAAGTACTTTTGAAATGTGTGCATAAATTTGATGTGTGTGTTTATTGAATTTTGGTTAGAAATTCTTTTATCGCTGCAAAGATCCTCTTGGAGTCAGAGCGCAGGTCTGCGGTCTGGTTTCCTGAAATGACGAGGTCGTATGCATGTCCTTCATATTCGTATCGTCCGATCTTGAACCGGGCTTTAGTGCATTTGCTCAAAAAGTCGATAGGGAAGTCTCCGTTGTTGATCATCGAGATGAACAGGTCGCTTGTCTCTCCCAGCAGGCCGATAACCTTGCTCAGTTCCGGGACTCCGATCCAGTCGAGGTCCTTCTTGATGATGGTTGTCTGGATGCTTGTAAGAAGCAGTTCCTCTTTGTCGAGCTTTCTGAAGTCGAAGAAGTATATGTTTACCTTGAGCCCTGTCTGGCGGCCCCAGGCCATAATTTCTTCCTTCAGTTCGTCAAACCCGGGTTCTTCGACATCGATCACTACGTTAACGGTAGAGATCTTCTCCACGGGCATCAGGCCTGTGGGGACCGTACTGATGAACTTGGCGAGTCTCCTCTTTCGAAATATGTTCTTTATCGATTCAAACATAAAAATCACTCTGTCGGTGTGTTGGCGGCTATGAGTTCGCGTATCTCCTTCTTTGCTGCCTTCCAGCGTGGGATGTCGATCTTAGTTCCAACGACTTCTACAACCTTTGCGGCGATTATGGAGCCTATTTCGCCACAGACTTTCAGCGGCATTCCGAGGCTGTGGGCATATAGGAATCCTGCTGCATATGTGTCTCCTGCTCCAGTAGCATCGATCGGAGCGGCAGGCCATGCCTTGATGTAGTGGTATTCGTCCCCGCTCTTCACCATCGATCCTTCCTTGCCGACCTTGACCACGGCGATCTTGCAGCGGCTTGCTATGTCGTCAAGCGCTTCGCGCGGCTCCATCTTGGTGAATGCCTTCGCTTCGCTCTCGTTTGCGAAAACGATGTCTACATAGTTTTCTACGATGTCGTGTAGGAAGGCGTCGTTTGATTCAACCACGTTGTATGACGCCATGTCTATTGAAATGATGCATCCGGCCTCTTTCGCGAGTTCTACCGCCCTGCGTATGGTGGCCTGGTTCTGCACCAGATATCCCTCTATATGGAAATAGTCGTAACCCTGGAAATATTCCAGCTTCAGGTCTTCAGGAACAAGCTCCAGAGCAGCTCCAAGATATACTGCGAATGTCCTTTCGGCGTTCGGTGCAGTGATGAATACCATTGCCCTGCCTGACGAATGCACGCCTTTGAGAAGCGTCGACTTGATTCCGTACTGGGCCTGGTCGCT
Source organism: Bacteroidales bacterium (assembly GCA_015060255.1). Classification (GTDB taxonomy): domain Bacteria; phylum Bacteroidota; class Bacteroidia; order Bacteroidales; family UBA932; genus Cryptobacteroides. Next base: position 2,831 of record SUYV01000053.1, read on the forward strand.
CTTGAAGAGGTGTCCGAGGTCGTCGTCGCCAACCTTTCCGATGAATCCCGATTCCATGCCGAAGATGGCTGTGCCGGTGATTGTGTTTGCTGCTGAGCCTCCTGCCACGAGCTGTACGCCCATCGGCTTGAGAGTTCTCCATATCTTGTCGCCAGTCTCCATATCGACATGCTGCATGCTGCCTTTCGGGAGATGGAATTCCTTGAGGAATGTGTCGTCCGGAAGTACTGCGAGAATGTCAGTCAATGCGTTGCCGATTCCTAAAATAGAAGCCATAGCTGTATTTTTACATTATATTTCTACAAAGTTAATAAACTTTTGGATAACTTTGCGCCTTGATTATGAAAGAAAAGATAAACAAGATAATCAGATACGTTCTGTCCGCGGCTTTTGCGGGGCTGTTGCTCTGGTTTTCGTTCAGGGATGTGGAGTGGGATGAATTCCTTGCAGTGCTGAAGGAGTGCCGTTGGGGCTATGTGGTCCTGTCGATGTTTGCGGGCGCTTTTGCGTTCTGGCTCAGGGCTATACGTTGGCGCAGGCTTCTTCTTCCTATAGATGACGGCATCACCGCGATAACGACATTCAATGGTGTCAACATCGGCAACATTTCCAATTTCATATTTCCGCGTATAGGAGAGTTCATCCGTTGTGGAGTGGTCACAAGACGTTCTGCCCCTGTGGATCCTTCGGAACCGGAACATAAGAAGGCTTCTTATGACAAGGTTCTCGGTACCGTGGTGCTGGAGAGAAGCTGGGAGCTTCTGGTAATGCTGCTTCTCCTGGCCGTGGTTGTGGTAGGTGGTTTCAAGAGATTCGGCGGCTTCTTCGTCGAGAAGATATGGGTGCCGATGACGCAGAAGTTTGATTTCAGCCTCTGGTGGATTGTGGCCGTGCTTGTTCTGGGTGCCGCGGTAGCGTTGTATGCTTTCTGGCGTTATAGGAACACCAATCGTTTCTGCGCCGGAATATGGAAGGTGGTCAAGGGTGTTCTTCAGGGTTTCTCCAGCTGCTTCAGAATGGAAAAGAAATGGCTTTTCTTCGCCTATACGGCATTCATATGGCTGACCTACTGGCTGATGGCTGCAAGTACCGTGTGGTCCGCTCCGTTCCTTTCCGACCTTGACCTGATTGATGCGCTCTTCCTTTCTCTCGTGGGAGGTATCGGATTTGCGGTTCCGGTTCCGGGAGGTATAGGTGCATTCCACTTTGTCATAAGTACTGCGCTTTCCGTGATCTATGGCGTGCCTGTGGAGCTGGGTATCGTATATGCAACTCTTTCGCATACTTCTCAGGCTGTCACGCAGATTTTCTTCGGAGCAGTTTCATATGCATACGAAGCCTTAAAGAAATAATCCCCTGCAGAAGAAGTTTGGCATACCCTTTGCAATAACTCTAAATCGGTTAGTTTAGTTGTTAATAATAGGGTTATAGTTAAAACAGGAGTCGATCGTGAGAGCGGCTCCTGTTTGCTTCTGTTCGCTTTTATTCGATTGTCAACTCTACCGGGCAATGGTCAGAGCCGAAAATCTCATTATGTATCTTTGCGTCTTTAAGACGGTCTTTCAGACTTTCACTGACTACGAAATAGTCAATACGCCAACCTGCATTTCTCTGTCTTGCCTGGAAACGGTATGACCACCACGAATACGCATCCTTGAGCTCCGGATAGAAGTGGCGGAATGTGTCTATGAATCCGACATTCAGGAGGTCGGTAAACTTTCCGCGCTCTTCATCGGTGAATCCTGCATTGCGACGGTTGCTCGATGGGTTCTTGATGTCAATCTCCTGATGGGCGACATTGAGGTCTCCACATACGATGACTCCCTTGTGGAATGTCTCTCCATCGGCTCCGGTGAACTCTCTGGCTTCCAGACCGCACAAATATTCTCTGAAATCATCCTCCCACTTCATCCTGTAGTCCAGTCTCTTGAGCTCGTCCTGTGAATTAGGTGTGTATACGCACACGAGGAAGAAGTCATCCATCTCCAATGTGATCACACGACCTTCGTGGTCGTGCTCGTCTATGCCCATTCCATAGGTCACTGATACGGGATCATGCTTTGTGTATATGGCAGTTCCCGAGTATCCTTTCTTGTCGGCGTAGTTCCAGTAGGACTTGTATCCCAGAAATTCCAGATCCAGCTGTCCGGCCTGCATCTTTGTCTCCTGCAGACAAAAGAAATCAGCATCCAGTTCGGTAAATATATCGGCAAACCCCTTGCCGCACACAGCCCTCAGGCCATTAACATTCCATGAAATGAACTTATACATACTAAATCACAATTACCAACCGCTAATATAACTCTTTTCCCCGACACTCCCCACAAAACACTCATGCATCCCGTACAAAAATGCCCCACATCGTTCCCGATACCCCACAATTTGAATGTATTGCGTACAAAACTCCTTCACATCGTCCCCGATACCCCATAATTTAACTGTATTGCGTACAAAACTCCTTCACATCGTCCCCGATACCCACCACTTTCATGGTATCCCGTACAAAAATGCCCCACATCGTCCCCGATACCCACCACAATAGGAGAGCGGAAACACAAGTAGCATAGAAACCGGTCTCAGTTCCTCCAGAGGCACTTCACGGCAGTTTCCGGGCAATATTATGTGCAAAACCAGCAGCGAATCTCTTCTCAGCACTCTCTGATCTGCTTCGCTACATCTTTCAACCGGCTCTGTACGTGAAAATCTCACATGTCATCCCTGTCTTCAGAAGCCATTCCGGGTGAATTTCTTAAAGAAAAAGAAATAATTTTTAAAAAAAGAAAAAGATGATATGCCCGGCTATCTAAAATTCTTCAAGTATCAGGAGTAATCCGTACCTTCAAAAGAAAAATGGAGAAAAGTTACTATCACATCAGCAGTCGAGGCCTTGAGAGAAATGACATCTTCAAGAGCAGGGAAGACTTTATTGCAGGGATGAACGATGTAGCAATCACCTTGCTGGGATTTGATTTGAGAATATTGTGCTTTTGTCTGATGAGCAATCATTTCCACTTTGTCTTATATGGTACCTTGGGAGACTGCCGGCGTTTCTCGGAAGAGTACAAGCGAAAATGTGCAATCAGAATGTGGCGTCACAATGGTGATGTCAAGGGAATGAAGGATGTGGACATCCGGATCAACAGGATTACCAGTAATGAATACATGGAAAATGTGATCGCATACGTGTTGAGGAATCCTTTGGCGGCAGGCATCACCATCATGCCTTTGCATTACAGTTGGTCGTCCGCTGCAGTTTACTTCTGCGGTGACAAGATACCAGCAGGAAAGGTGCTTAATGATATGTCGGCTAGAAAGAGGTGGAGACTTCTGGAGTCGCGTCAGAATCTTCCGGATCATTATGTGGTCAACGATGAAGGTATGATTCTTCCGTTGTGTTATGTGGATCGGGAAATGGTTGAAAAGATATTCCGTCATCCTTCACGACTGATGATGGCACTTGCGAGAAAGATTGAGACTGATGTCGAGATATTGTTCGGCGCTGCAGAAAGTGTTTCCATGACAGATCAGGAAATCTTGACAGAGCTGCCTTCATTGTTGCAGAAGGAGTTCGGCAAAGAGTCCTTGGCTCAGCTGTCAATGGAGCAGCGCGTCATGCTATGTCTCATGCTTAATCGTAACTTCAAGGCCGGTATCAAGCAGATAGCACGGCTGACACATCTCTCGCCAGAACTCATTTCTGCCATTGTGTAGTATCTGGTACAAAATCAACCGAAATCGTCCCAGATGCCACAATATGTACGGGTATTTAGTACAAACCAGCCCGATATCGCACTATATGCCTTCCAAATAGCGGGTATCTAGTACGCTAATGGTCAAAAACGTCCTAGATGCAGGCAGATTTAAATGTATCTAGGACAAAAATACCTCACATCGTCCCTGATACCCACCACCTCTGGGGTATCGAGTACAAATACATAAAGAAATGTCCCTGATACGACCTTCAAAAGTGTATCAGGGACATGGTCTCTGTAAGATTATCAAAAGGGACTACATCAGTGTCCACTCTGTGCCGTCTTTGGTGTCTTTGATCTGGATGCCGAGTGCCTTGAGCTCGTCGCGGATGCGGTCGCTGGTCGCCCAGTCCTTGGCGGCCTTGGCAGCCTTCCTCTGCTCAAGCACCATCTGCACGAGTCCGTCGATGGTCTCTGTGGCCTTTCCGCCCTCGTTGTCCTCGTCGCGAAGTCCGAGAACTCCGAACACAATATTGTCAAAGAGATCCACAAGTGCCTTGTAGTCAGCAGCGTCGAGTGAGACCTTCTTGTCCTTGGCAGTGTTGATGATGCGCACGGCGTCGAAGATGTGCGACAGTGCGATAGGGGTGTTGAGGTCGTCGCAGAGAGCCTCATAAACCTTCTCCACAAGCTCGCGGACCTCAGCATTTGAAGCAGTCACAGTGTCAGGAGCGACAGCTGAGACGAACTCTCCATACGCAAGCGACGGAGCGGCCTGTACACCTGCAGTCGCAGCCAGCGCGCGAAGGTCCTTCGCTGCCTGCAGGATCCTCTTCAGACCCTTTTCGGCTGCCTGCAGAGCCTCGTTGCTGAAGTCGAGTGTTCCGCGATAGTGTGCCTGAAGGATGAAGAAGCGCACGGTCATCGGAGTATAAGCCTGGTCAAGCTTCGGATGATTGCCGGCAAACAGTTCCGGAAGGGTGATGAAGTTGCCCAGAGACTTGCCCATCTTCTTGCCCTCTATGGTGATCATGTTGTTGTGCATCCAGTAGCGGACACCGCTGCAGCCGCGTGACGCGGTGTTCTGCGCGATCTCGCACTCGTGGTGCGGGAAAAGCAGGTCCATTCCGCCTCCATGCACGTCGAACTCCTTGCCGAGATACTTCTCGCTCATGGCAGAGCACTCGAGATGCCAGCCTGGGAATCCGTCGCTCCAAGGTGACGGCCAGCGCATGATGTGCTCCGGCGACGCCTTCTTCCAGAGAGCGAAGTCGTATGAAGCCCTCTTGTCCTGCTGTCCGTCCAGGTCGCGTGTGCCTTCCTTCACCTCATCCAGTGTGCGTCCGGACAATACGCCGTATTTATGGTCCGCATCATACTTGAGCACATCGAAATAGATTGATCCGTTGCTCTCATATGCATATCCTGCATCGAGAATCTTCTTCACAAGGTCGATCTGCTCGATGATGTGACCTGAGGCGCGAGGCTCGATCGATGGCGGAGCCACATTGAGCATCCTCATGGCCTCATGGTAGGCGAGAGTGCACCTCTGCACCACTTCCATAGGCTCGAGCTGCTCCAGGCGAGCCTTCTTTGCGATCTTGTCCTCTCCCTCGTCAGCATCATGCTCGAGATGTCCCACATCGGTGATGTTGCGGACATAGCGCACCTTGTAGCCAAGATGGCGAAGGAGTTTCACAAACACATCATATGTCACGCCCGGTCTTGCGTGACCGAGGTGCGCGTCGCCGTAAACGGTAGGACCGCAGACATAAAGTCCGACGTGTCCCTCATTGATAGGCTTGAATATCTCCTTCTTTCTCGAAAGCGAATTGGTTATATATAAATCTCTCATATCCTTTTGTTTTACCCAATCTGCAAATATAACGAATTATTTGTAAATGCCCATCAGAAGCAGTAGCGTACCGATAATGACGGAGCAAATCCAAGCAGGCCATTGTCATAGAAGCCGACTTTACCTCCATAATCGACGCGTATTCCTGTCTCCTTGTCATAGAACTTGCCGTCGTTGACATGTATTCCGAAACATGGTCTGAGGTCTATGCACAGCTGGAGAGGGAAATCGAAGGTGTATTCAAGTCCGACATGTCCTGCTGCGGCAATCATGAATCCGTTATCATAATGTCCGAAAATTGATCCTGCAATCTCATATGGCACAATGTCGTCTACGAATCCCACTGTGATTCCCGGACCGGCAAAGAGTGCCCACGAGCCCTGGATGGTCCAGTTCGGGCGGGCCCAGATGAAATTGTATGTTCCCGTGACCCTTACGCCAGGTCTGCCGTTCACATTGTATCCGAAATCCAGGCCAAGGTCCCCTTCGATGAAGCGGGTGCCGTTGATGGTGTGTTCATATGATGCGTCAAGCCCTGTGGCTCCGACCCTGACACCCATCGCACGTGGCTGTGCATATAATCCCAGACTGAGGATTATACCGATAAAACAGATGATAAATTTTCTCATATTGCAAATATACACAAAAACGGCGACCAGTTGCCTGATCGCCGTATAAATCTAAGTGTCTGTCGGATATTAGAATCTGTAACGAACGCCGAGTGCAGGCATTACGCTCCAGTGGAATCCATAGTTGAATCCGTATCCGAGAGTTGGCCTGAGGTCAAATGAAAGCTGGAGTGGGAACCAGAATGTGTACTCAAGACCTACCATACCGGCAGCTGCAAGATGGAAGTATGAGTTCTCACCGATGATGTTCATACCGACAGCAGCACCAGGACCTGCGTAGAAGCCCCACTCGCCTCTTGAAGTCCAAGCAGGCTGTGCAATCATAAAGTTGTAAACTACTGAACCATCAAGAGAGTTGAACTGGTTGAGACCGAGGTTTGCCTCGAGGAAGTCAGAACCGAATCCGTGCTGGTAAGAGAGCTCTGCGCCCCATCCGAGCTTAAGACCGAGTGCTCTTGGCTGAGCTGATGCAGCAACTGCAAAACCAAGTACCATTGCTGCTACAAGAATGATTTTTTTCATAATTGATTTTATTTTGGTTAATGTTTCTTTACACGTCAGATATGCAAAGATAAGAAAAACTTTGATAATTGTGCAATTACTTTATCTGCTCCTATTGATTTTTGGTGATCCTGCCATCTTTTGCCGCTATTATCTTGCCGCCGTTTTCTGCTGCCAGGTGGCGGAAGTAGTCAACGAAGCAGTCTCTGATGATGTCAGGGGAGTCGTTTCTGGATGTGGCGTTCTGCAGACCATACCTGCCGAGGTTCATGAGGTAGTCTATCGTGGCTATCTTATAGTCCTTGTTATCCTCGATCTGCCTGCCGTTTACGGTCACGGACTTCACTTTGTCGCCGCTGATGACCAGTCTGACTCCGGCATTGACCGGCATTCCTCCGCTGGATGCCACATAGTCGAAAAGGGTCTTGAGATCTTTTCCCTTCATGGTGGCGATAGAGAGCACGTTGTCAAAAGGGTATACCGCATATACGTCTCCGATGGTGAGGTCGCCGGCGGAAATCTCCGCCCTGATTCCTCCGGTGTTGTATAGGCTGACATCTGCATCCACATCGTAATACTCCTTTGCCATCCAGATCAGGGCGTCGGCCGTGAGATTGCCCAGCGGGCTCTCAGGACTGCCTTTCCTGATGGCTGATGGGCATGTTCCGATGACTTCGTCCATCTTTGCCGATGCTGTGGCTGAATAGGCGTCGATCATGTCGGAGAAAGCCCTGTCCAGCTTGCTGTCCAGGTGGCTCTTCACAGGGATGAGCTTATAGTTGAAAGACAGCTTGCCTTCCTTGGATATCTTGATTTTAGCATAACCGAGACAAATTCCCTTGCTGCCGGTCTGGACGACAGGCACTTTGTCGCCGTCAAGGTTGGTGACATAGTCCGCATAGTTGAGGAATGTGTGGCTGTGCCCGCCGATGATCATGTCTATGTGACGGGTGTTCATGACTATGCCCCTGTCATAATATTTAAGGTCACTGTTCTTCTCATACCCCAGATGGGAAAGGGCTATGACCATGTCTGCTCCCTGGTCGCGGAGCTTCTTCGCTTCGTCGTCCGCCACATTGATGGCATTCTGCCACACGACGCCTTCGCACGCCTTAGGGTCCACGAGGTTTTCAAGCCTTACATTCAGGCCTATGAAGCCCACCTTCACGTCTCCTGCCTCCAGGATGACCGAGTTGCCTACATAATCGGCAAGGCTGGTGCTGCTGAAGTCATAGTTGGAGGCCACGACAGGCACGGAACTGAGCGCCAGCATGTCTCCCAGGCCTGACATCTTCTTGTCGAACTCGTGATTGCCCAGCGTGCGTACATCATATCCGAGTTCTTCCATGGCCATCATCTCCACCATGCCGTTGAGCAGGCTGAAGTAATATGTGCCCTGCACGAAGTCGCCGGCGTCGGCCAGCAGGACCGCCTTCTCGGCCGTCCTTACGCTGTCCACCAGCGCCTTGATCCTCTTGATGCCTCCACGGTCGGCATTGTAGGTCTCCTCCTTGCTGAGCGGCTCTATCTGGCTGTGGAAGTCATTGGTGAACAAGATGACGAACTCCCTGTCCTTCGGCTCCGAAGGCTCTGACGGATTTTCAGGTTCTGATGGTTTTTGCGGCTGCTGTGGAGCCTCTGGCTTTTCGCATCCGGTCAGGAAGAGGCTGATAAAGACGGCCAGCAGTATGGAATGAAGTACTTTCATAGCGTATTCTCATAAAAAGAGAGACGGTAACGTTTTCGCGTCACCGTCTCAGGATATTAGAACATCTCTGGTTCGTTGTTCTGCTCGTTGTTTTCTACCGGAGCGTCACGACGGTCGCGGCGAGGACCTCTAGGGCCTCTGTCGTCGCGGCGTGGGCCTCTGTCGTCACGACGTGGGCCGCGTCCGTTGTCACGGCGGTCGTTATCACGACGTGGTCCGCGGTCTCCGCGTGGCTTGCGCTCTGGCTCTACATATCCCTCTGGCTTCTCGAGGAGTGCCTTGCGAGAGAGTCTCATCTTGCCTGTCTTCTCGTCGATCTCGAGGAGCTTCACGTCAACCTCGTCACCTACGTGGAGGACGTCCTCTACCTTCTCGGTCTTCTCCCAAGCGATCTCTGACACGTGGAGGAGGCCTTCCTTACCAGGGAGGATCTCTACGAATGCACCGAACTCAAGGATAGAAACGATCTTTCCGTGATATACTGTGCCCACTTCAGGAACTGCAGTGATGCCGTTGATCCAGTTGAGAGCCTTGTCCATAGACTCCTTGTCAAGACCGAAGATGTCGACAACACCCTCTGAAACGCCGTTGACCTGCTCCTCAGTGATGGTGATTGTTGTGCCGGTCTCGCGCTGGATCTTCTGGATAGTCTCGCCGCCCTTTCCGATGATTGCGCCGATGAATTCGCCTGCAACACGGATCTGAACCATGCGTGGAACGAACTCCTTGTACTCTGCACGTGGCTCGCTGATGGTCTTCATCATCTCGCCCATGATATGGAGACGGCCCTGACGTGCCTGCTCGAGAGCTCTCTCGAGAACGTCGTATGAAAGTCCGTCAACCTTGATGTCCATCTGAGTTGCTGTGATACCGTCCTTTGTACCGGTCACCTTGAAGTCCATGTCTCCGAGGTGGTCCTCGTCACCGAGGATGTCGGTAAGGATGGCATAGCGCTCGTTAGGATTGTCCTTGTCTGTGATGAGACCCATTGCAACGCCTGCAACAGGCTTCTTGATCTTCACACCTGCATCCATCAACGCGAGGCAGCCTGCGCAGACTGTAGCCATTGATGATGAACCGTTTGACTCGAGGATGTCTGAAACCACGCGGACTGCGTATGGATTCTCCGGAGCCATAGGGATCATAGGCTTGAGGGCCCTGTAAGCAAGGTTTCCGTGTCCGATCTCGCGGCGGCCTACGCCTCTCTGAGGGCGAGCCTCGCCAGTCGAGAATGGAGGGAAGTTATAGTGAAGTACGAACTGGTCTGTGTCCTGGATGAGAACCTCGTCGCGCTCCTTCATGTCGAGCTTTGTTCCGAGGGTCACAGTCGAGAGTGACTGAGTCTCACCACGGGTGAAGATTGCTGATCCGTGTGCGCAAGGGAGGTAGTCAGTCTCGCACCAGATAGGTCGTACTGTAGTTGTGTCACGTCCGTCAAGACGAACACCCTCGTCGAGGATCATGTTTCTCATTGCAGCCTTCTCTACAGCGTGATAGTATCTCTCTACCATCATGCGCTTCTCTTCGCGCTCCTCCTCAGGAAGTGTCTCGTAGAACTCTTCCTTGAGTGCCTCGAATGCGTCAGAACGCTCGTGCTTTGCAGAGCCTGACTTTGCGATGGCGTAGCATCTGTCATAGCAGAACGCCTCGACAGCCTTGCGGAGATCCTCGTCGTTCTCCTCGTGGCAGTAAGTCCTCTTCTCGGTCTTGCCCACAGCCTCCATGAGTTCCATCTGCACCTTGCAGTGCTTCTTGATCTCCTCGTGAGCGAACTTGATGGCCTCGAGCATGTCGTGCTCGCTTACCTCGTTCATCTCACCCTCGACCATCATGATGTTGTCGTATGTAGCTGCAACGATGAGGTCGATGTCCGCATCAGCCATCTCGCTGAAGTTAGGGTTGATCTTGAGCTCGCCGCCGATGCGTGCAACGCGTACCTCAGAGATAGGTCCCTCGAAAGGAATGTCGCTGACAGCGAGTGCTGAAGATGCAGCGAGACCTGCGAGAGCATCCGGCTGGATGTCCTTCTCAGCTGAGATGAGGTTTACGTTTACGAATACTTCTGCGTGGAAATCCTCAGGGAAAAGTGGTCTGAGGGCGCGGTCCACGAGACGTGCGATAAGGATTTCATAGTCTGAAGCCTTTCCCTCTCTCTTCATGAATCCGCCTGGGAAACGGCCTGCAGATGCATATTTCTCTTTGTAATCTACCTGGAGCGGCATGAAGTCAACGTCCTCCTTTGCGTCTTTAGCGCAAGTTACTGTGGCGAGGAGCATTGTGCCACCCATCTTGACTACTACTGAACCGTCAGCCTGCTTTGCGAGCTTTCCGGTCTCGATTTCAATTATCCTTCCGTCGGATAATTCGATTGTCTTTTTTACGATATTCATTACTTCTTCTTCAACCTGCCTCCCCCTATGGGAGTGGATTAATATTCTGTTTCATCAAATGGTCATCATATCTGACCCGATATATATGTTTGTCACTCTTCGGGCGCCGCAGGTTGTTGTCTGCGCCTTCAGACTTCTTTGCGTGAAAAAAGGGGGCTGGGCCCTGTTGTGGCCACGTCCCCCTTCGTCGGTTCCTACTATGATGTAGCTTATCGACGGAGACCAAGCTCCTTGACGATTGCTCTGTATCTCTCGATGTCTACAGACTTGAGATAATCAAGTACACGACGACGCTTACCAACAAGCTTAAGGAGTGAACGACGTGTTGCGTAGTCCTTCTTGTTGCTCTTAAGATGCTCGGTAAGGTGAGCGATACGGTAGGAAAATAATGCCACCTGGCTCTCTGGAGAACCAGTGTCAGTATTAGACTTTCCGTACTTCGCGAAAAGCTCCTGTTTCTTCTCAGGCATAAGGTATTCTGCCATAGCTTTAAAAGATTAAGGGTTAAACATCAAAACTTTACGGGCCACTGTCAGGTAGACCCAAAGCGGGCGCAAAGATA
>SUYV01000054.1 GCA_015060255.1 Bacteroidales bacterium
AGGTCGTATCCATATTTATACAGAAGTTCAGCCTCATGCTCCGATGCTCCTGCAACGAGTGCTCCCATCTTGGCCGAGCAGGCGATCAGGACTGCTGTCTTCAGCCCGATCATCTTCAGATAATCGTCCATAGGCACGAATTCCATGTCTTCGAATTCCATGTCATATTGCTGTCCCTCACATACTTCGGCAGCAGTCTTCGAGAACAGCTCAAGTGCCTTTGGAACAATTTCGGCCGGTGCTTTTGCAATCAGCTTGTAACTCTCGATGGACATTACGTCGCCGGAAAGGATCGCCGTATTCTCGTCCCACTTGCGGTACACCGTCGGCACTCCGCGTCTTACGTCTGCCTTGTCCATGATGTCGTCATGGATCAGCGTGAAGCTGTGGAAGACTTCCATTGCGGCAGCGGGCGAGAGGACCTCCTCGCAGAATGAGTCCTTGTAGAGGGCGTATGCCGTAAGGCAGAGACGCGGGCGTATGCGCTTTCCGCCGATCTCCATCATGTATCTCAACGGGTCATAGAGCCCGCGTGGCTCCTGTGTGAAGGTCAGATTGTCGAACAATTCCCTGATGGCTGAGTCGATAAGGTTTTCCTGAATCATAATATTGCTGTCTATATCCTACAAAGGTAATGATAAAAACGGAAATTCTTTATCTTTGCATCGAATATCAAAGAACGTCACGGACAATGATCATAAAAGGACAAGCTACAGTTGTGAAGCATACGGGAAGCCATTATCTGCTGTCCCGTCTGCCGGAGTGGGACATGTTTCCTGCCGTGTTGAGGGGAAAGATCAGGCTGAAAGGAAGTACGGCTACAAACCCTGTTGCTGTGGGGGATGTGGTGAATTTCGAGGCAGAGGTGCCGGAAGGTGTTGCTGAGCAGGAACTTGCTGCGTATGTGACCTCGGAGAACACAGCTGTGATCACATCTGTGGAGCCGCGCAGAAACTATATCATACGCAAGTCCACAAATCTGTCACGCCAGTCGCATATCATAGCGGCCAACCTTGACCGTGCGTTCATAATCGCTACCATTGATTATCCTGAAATCAAGCTGCCGTTCCTTGACAGGCTTCTGGTGACCTGCGAGGTATATAATGTTCCTGTGACCATAGTCCTGAACAAGGTTGACTTATATCGCGAGTCACATAAGGAAATGCTCGAGGCTTTCCATGAAATCTATGAAGGGGCAGGGTACACCGTGCTTGAGGTGTCGGCGCTGACCGGAGACGGAGTGGAAGAGCTCAGGGAGGCATGCAGGGGTCATGTGTCGCTGTTTTCGGGCGTATCGGGAGTCGGCAAGTCGTCGCTCATAAAGGCCCTCGATCCGTCACTTGAACCAAAGGTCGGAGAGATTTCCGATGTCCATCTCCAGGGCAAGCATACGACTACATTCTATGAGATGTACTCACTGACTTCCGGCGGTTTCATCGTCGACACTCCGGGCCTTCGCGGCTTCGGACTCGTGGACCTGAAGAAGGAGGAGATAGCTCTATATTTCCCTGAAATGCTCAAGGTGGCGCAGGACTGCCGCTTCACTCCATGTACCCATACTCACGAGCCGGGCTGTGCCGTGAAAGAGGCCGTAGAGGCCGGTGAGATCAGCTATGACAGGTATTCGTCTTACCTCGGCATGCTGGATGAGGAGGGTAAATATCGATGAAAGAAATCAACAGGGACATACTGAAACTGGCGATACCGAGCATTCTGGCCAATATCACCGTGCCGATTGTCGGCATGGTCGACATAGCTGTTGCCGGACATCTTGATGCAAGTGCGGCGACAATGATCGGCGGCATCGCCATAGGCTCGATGCTCTTCGATCTGCTTTACTGGAACTTCGGTTTCCTTCGTATCGGCACAGGCGGACTTGCTGCGCAGGCATTCGGCCGCGGCGACCGCAGGGAGTGCTCGAAGGTGCTGCTGCGCGCCCTGGGCATCGCTATGGCCAGCGCCGTGATCCTGATAGCAATACAATGGCTGTTCGTCAAGGCAGCGTTCCTGGTAGTGGACAGCACACCTGAAGTACGTGCCCTTGCTTCACAATATTTCCATATCCGTATATGGGCCGCTCCGGCTACATTGAGTCTGATGGCCTTCAAAGGCTGGTTCATAGGCATGCAGGACAGCGTGAGCCCGATGCTCACTGACTTCACTGTCAACGGAATGAACATCCTCATGAGCATAGTCCTGGCATTGGGCTTCAGCGTCGGAGGATGGCATTATGATGGAATGGGCTTCAGCGGAGTAGCTGTGGGTACGGTCGTAGCTCAGTATTCCGGACTGCTTGTCGCATTGCTTCTTCTTCTGTTCAAATATGTCCGCAACACTCTGTCTCATCTGGACCGTGCGAGTATGAAGACCATATTTGCCGGAGGTGAGACCCGCCGCTTCTTCAGCATGAACACGGACCTCTTCATACGTTCGCTCTGTTTCATAGCAATATACATAGGATTCACGGTCATATCGGCAAGATACGGTGACCTGCTCCTTGCAGTGAGCTCGATAATGATGAAGCTTCTGATGATATTCTCATATTTCACCGACGGATTCGCATACGCAGGCGAGGCCCTCACCGGCCGATATATCGGTGCACGCGATGGTCAGATGCTCCGTCAGACGGTGAAATGGACCTTCATCTGGAGCATGTCCATTGCCGTGATATTCATGGGTATATATCAGTTCGCCGGTGTCCCTATGCTCCGTATGATGACTTCCGATCTGACTGTCGTAGAGGCCTCAAGGGAATATCTCCCATGGCTTCTGCTCATGCCGGTGGCCGGCTGCGCCGCCTTCACCTGGGACGGCATATACGTAGGCGCCACCGCATCAAAGGAGATGCGTAACTCGATGCTCTGGGCGACGGTCTGCTTCGCCGGCCTCTGGACCATCGGCATCCTTCTCCTCCGCTGGCTCGGCTCAACCCTTGATGCCTCCGTCTACGGCCGTATGGCCATGCACATCCTCATGGCCGCATACTTCGCACACCTCCTTGCCCGTACTGTCTACCTTTCTGTGAAGTATCGCGTTTGCGATTTCTGCAATGTTTTATAACTTTGTATGATTTTGGCAACGATATGAGCCTGTTTTCGTTTTATAGAATAAGCAAGCCTTCAAAGGCGACTGTACCGCCCGAGCAGGTTGACTCTACTTATAAGTCACTCAGGAGCAAGACGTTCTGGGGGGCAACGATTGCATACAGTCTGTATTATGTGTGCAGGATGAGTATCAATGTAGTCAAGCAGCCGCTCATAGATGAGGGCGTGCTGACTGCCGGCGAACTCGGTCTGGTGGGATCAGCACTGCTTTTCGTCTATGCGGTGGGCAAGTTCATGAACGGCTTCATCGCCGACTACTGCAACATCCGCCGTTTCATGGCGACCGGTCTTTTCATCTCGGCCATAGCCAATCTGGTGCTCGGTGTCCTGGGTCTTTTCCAAAGCATGATCCCTTCCATGGTAATATTCATCGGATTCGCCGTGCTGTGGGGAGTCAACGGCTGGATGCAGTCCATGGGCTCGGCTCCGGGAGTCATAAGCCTGTCGCGATGGTTTCCTCAGTCCAAGAGAGGTTCTTACTACAGTCTTTTCAGTACGAGTCCATATATCGGAGAGTTCATATCGTATAATGTCCTGGCTCTTGTGGTCGGATGGCTGGGCTGGCAGGCAGGCTTCATAGCCGCTGCCCTGGCAGGTCTCATAGGCACGGCACTGATACTCCTTTTCGTGTCGGATACTCCTGAGAGCAAGGGACTTCCGTCAGTGCAGGTGCTTTCCGGAGAGGAGGTCACCAAGGCCGACAAGACCCCTACCCGAGAACTTCAGAAGATGATTCTGAAGCATCCGGGAATATGGGTCATCGCCCTTTCGAGCGCATTCATATACATAACGAAATATGCCATAGCCGGCTGGGGAGTGCTCTTCCTGCAGAAGCAGCATGGATTCAGCCTTGAGGAGGCATCTCAGGTGATAGCTTTCTCGGCCATCTTCGGAGTGCTGGGAACAGTGCTCGCCGGATGGCTGTCCGACACTATCTTCAAGAGTGACAGGGTCAAGCCTGCCATTCTATCCGGAATTTTGAGCAGTCTGTCCCTCTTTCTCTTTCTGTTCGTCGGAGGCGGCTTTGTCATGAACATCTTTTATGTATCTTTGTTCAGTCTGTCGGTCGGTGTGCTCTATTGCATAGTTGCAGGACTGATGGCGGTAGATATAGTGCCTAGGAAGGCTACGGGAGCAGCGCTCGGCGTGGTGGGAATATCAAGCTACATAGCGGCCGGCCTGCAGGACATAATAAGCGGATACCTCATTCAGGGCTACACCCAGGTGGTCGACGGAGTGGATACCTACAACTTCACCCCTGTTTCATGGTTCTGGGCAGCAGCATCCATAATATCCTTCGTCCTCCCGGTACTGAACTGGAAAAAGATGAAGAAATAAAAAACTAATAACATAAAACATATGAAGTTACACGTAAGTATCGAATACAGAACAAACTGGGGCGAGATGATCGTCCTCTGTATCGGAGGAAAGCGTTACCAGCTGACGTATACTTCAGAGGGCCTCTGGGAGGGCGAAATCGCCCGTGTAAACATTGAGAAGGCCGCTGAATACAGCTACGAGGTGGTCCGCGACGGACTCACAGTCCGCACAGAGTGGAAGAAGCATACGCTCGTCCTTCCGGAAGGCGTGGAGCCTAAGGAACTCACTGTCTATGACAGGTGGATCGACCGTCCTGAGGACTCTCCATTCTATTCATCAGCATTCACATCAGCTATCTTCGGCAGACCTGCCGAGAAGGCAAAGAAGGCTCCAAAGGGTGCCAATGTGCTCATCCAGGTGGCTGCACCTGTGCTCAGACCTAACGAGGTCCTCGCCCTGGCAGGCAGCGGCAAGGCTCTCAAGGACTGGACAAAGGTTGTTCCTTTCGACGGCTCGAACTTCCCTATATGGACACTCGCTCTCAATGTGACCGAGCCGTTCGCATACAAGATCGTGATTGCAGACAAGAACTCGCTCGAGCCTCTGGCTTGGGAGAGCGGCGAGAACAGATGGTTCGCGGCGCTTCCTCAGAAGGATGAGCTCGTGGTTGAGGCAGACCTCAAGGTGAACTTCGAGGGAAGGGCATGGAGAGGAGCCGGCACGGCGATCCCTGTGTTCTCTCTCCGCAGCGAGGATGACTTCGGAGTAGGTGAGTTCTATGATCTCAAGAAGATGGTGGACTGGGCTGCAGAGACAGGTCAGAGCGTTCTCCAGCTTCTCCCGATCAATGATACCACAATGCTTCACACATGGGAGGATTCATATCCGTACAACCCTAACTCGACCTTCGCGCTTCACCCTCAGTTCCTGCACCTTCCTGCAGTGGGAGTGAAGGAAGATGAGGCATACAAGACCCTCCAGGCCGAGCTCAATGCTCTTGAGCAGATCGACTATGAGCGCGTGAACAACGCCAAGCTCGAACTCCTGCACAAGGCATTCGACAAGACATTCAAGAAGCTCTCAGCAACAAAAGGCTATCAGGCATTCGTCGAGAACAATGCTCACTGGCTTCTCCCATACGCTGCATTCTGCGTCCTCCGTGACCTTAACGGCACTCCGGACTTCTCGCAGTGGAAGGGATATGCAAAATACAACAAGAAGAAGGTTGCAGCATTCTGCGAGGAGCACAAGGCCGAGATCGACTTCTGGTGCTTCGTCCAGTATCACCTTGACCTTCAGCTTTCTGAGGTGTGCAAGTATGCCCACTCTCGTGGCGTGATCTTCAAGGGTGACCTTCCTATCGGCATCAGCCGCACCAGCGTTGACGCATGGCTCTATCCGGAGCTCTTCCATATGGATTCACAGGCGGGAGCACCACCTGATGCATTCTCGGCAGACGGTCAGAACTGGGGCTTTCCTACATACAACTGGGAGAAGATGGCAGAGGACGACTTCGCATGGTGGAAGTCACGCCTGGCGAAGATGTCGGAGTATTTCGACGCATTCCGCATTGACCATATCCTCGGCTTCTTCCGCATCTGGGAGATTCCTCTCTGGACAAAGAGCGGCCTTAACGGCTACTTCAACCCTGCTCTCCCTTATCCTGCTCACGAGCTTGCGTCACAGGGCTTCGACGTGACCAACTTCGACCTCTTCATGGAGGATCCGCGCAAGACCGGTCACTATCATCTGAAGATCGGAGCAAAGTCTACACAGGGTTATCAGTGGCTTGATGCATACCGCCGTGCAGCATTCGACCGCCTCTATGACGAGTTCTTCTATCGTCGCAACAATGAGTTCTGGAAGGACAAGGCTATGGAAAAGCTCCCGGCTCTCCTTGATTCTACAGGAATGCTCGCATGTGGTGAGGACCTCGGAATGATTCCGGCAACAGTGCCTCAGGTGATGTCTGACCTCAGGATCCTCTCTCTCGAGATCCAGCGTATGCCAAAGTCGGTAGAGGAGACATTCGCACATCCTGCAAATTATCCATATCTGTCAGTATGTACGACTTCTACCCACGACATGAACCCTATCCGCGCATGGTGGGAGGAAGACCGTCAGGTGACTGAACAGTTCTGGCATATGATTCTCGGAAACCAGGGTGACGCCCCATATTTCTGCGAACCTTGGATCTGCCGCCAGATCCTCGACCAGCACCTCTGGTCTCCGGCAATGCTCACAGTGCTTCCGCTTCAGGACTGGCTCTCGATGGACGGAGCGCTCCGCCGCCTCAATCCTAACGACGAGCGCATCAACGTGCCTGCAAACTCGCGTCACTACTGGCGCTACCGCATGCACCTGACCCTGGAGCAGCTCGCTGCAGCCAAGGAGTTCAATGCGACTCTCTCTGAAATGATTGCTTCAAGCGGACGTAAATAGTTCCATATAAAACATCCGGGGCTGTACAACAAGGCGACATTGGCTCCCGAAAAGGGAGAGGACCCACGAAGTGGGGAGGATCGCCGGGTGTACAGCCCCGGATGTTTTATTGTATGTCTATTTCTCCAGCCATTCCAGGAAGTCGTCCACACGGGAGCGGCTGACGGTCATCTCGAAGGAAGGCTCAGGAGAAGCCATTATCCTCAGACGCCCGTTTTGCTTTATGATGCTTGCAATGGCCTTGTTGGAAATGATGCAGCCACGGGAAATGCGGAAGAATGATTCAGGATTAAGTTCCTCGCTTATTACGTCCAGAGACGAATCGATGATGTATTTATGCTCATCGAAGGTCACAAGGTAATTGTTCTTCTCCTCAGAATAGACATATGCAATGTTTGACGTCAGAAGAGGGATTATTCTATCATTGAATCTGATGATATACCTTTCCTTGTATTCCTTCTGAGGTGCGAATCTGTCTCCTATTGCTTTCATAAGTGCTTCAGCATCCAGATAACCTCCGCTCATTCTGCATCTGGCAACCGCTCTTTTGAGGGCAGCAGGCTCAATAGGTTTCAGGAGGTAATCCACGCTTCCGGCTTCAAATGCCTTGAGGGCATAACTGTCGTAAGCCGTAGTCATGATTACCTTTGCCTTCACATCGGTCTTACGGAATATTTCGAAACAGACACCATCGGAAAGCTCAACATCCATGAAAATGATGTCAACCTTGTTCTCCGGTATGCCGAGCCATGCTACAGTACCTTTTACGGATGTGGTCGTTCCTACAACCTCCATGTCAGGGAAATGCTGGGCAAGAGCCCGGATAAGACTCTTCTGAGCCATTATTTCGTCTTCTACAATAAGGACCTTCATAGTCATAAATTACAAAAGCGGTAAGGTTACACAATAAGTATCCTCGGTCTTCCGGATATCGATCTCCTTTCCGGAAAGATCCAGGTACTGCTGCCTTATATATTTCTGTCCGAGGCCTGTTGACGGACTTGTCGTCACCTTCGGAATTATGTTGTTGCTGACTGTAATCCGGTTGCCTTCAGCCTCAATCCTGATTGTAAGAGGATTGTCGGAGCTGACTGCGTTGTGCTTTGTCGCGTTTTCTATAAGCAGCTGGAGCGAGCACGGGAGCACAAACCTTGCCATCATGTCTTCCGGCACGTCGATCTCCACCTCGAAGCCTTCAGGGAATCTCACTTTCAGCAGGTCTACATACAGACCGACGAAAACGAGTTCTTCGTGAAGCTGCACGAGGTCCTCGTCCTCGCTCTTGAGCATATATCTGTATATGCCTGCGAGCTTGTGTATGTATGTGCTTGCCTGCTCGGTCTTCTCCTCGCACACGAGACAGTCCAGGATGTTGAGGGAGTTGAACAGGAAGTGCGGATTGACCTGCCTCTTGAGCTTGAGGTACCTGTACTGGGCCATGTTGGCCGCCTCTCTCTGCCTGTTCATCTCGTCGCGTGAGGTGAGGGCGTAGTTTATTATATATACTATGCAGTATACTGTGATCTGAGCCAGGATTGAGACGGTCAGCAGAATGCCAAGGTTTTCGCTGCCGCCCTGCTTTATGTTGAACGGTATGCCCAGACCGACAATCAGCGCCTCAATGAGGGATGCAATCACCATGAAGCCTATGAATATCAGTGCGTTGCCCCAAATCGGAGTGCGCTCGTGGATATGCCGTGCGAACCTGACATACAGGATGTTGAGGCAGGCGAGGATTATGAGTCCGACGGTGTTCGAAAGGACCTTTCCGGTCATGTCGAGGATGTAGTCTGTCTCCAAAGATCCGCGTGAGAAGAAGAGCACTATGAGGATTCGGATCACGAAGATGCCTCCGGCAGCGAGGAGAATCCATCGGATGTATGAAGTAGAAAGTGTGTGACCTTCTGAATTGCTCTGCCTTAATATCTTTGTGATGGCCACTATGCTCCATCCGAGAACCTCGGTGGTGACTGCCGTCGAGAGCGCGTGTACAACATATGGTGACTGGAATATGAGCTCGAAAATGCTCGCTCCGAGCGTACCCATGAGGTATCCGATGATGTTTCCGACAATGATGACGGCTGCCGTGAATTCGATGCTCACCTGCTTCTTGTAGCATATCAGCAGAGACATCGCCATCGTCAGCACTGTAAGCAGCAGCTCGTCGCCGACTCCTGCGATGCGGCAGATCAGCGCGACCGCTGCGTGCAGCAGCGCGAAGATGTGGATGATCCAGGACTGACTTATGTTCTTGATGACCGGCATATTCTATCATTTAACAGACCAAAAGTAAGAAAAATGCTCCGATTCTCCAATTTTTGGCTCACTTTCATCTCGGAAAACCGACCATTCATCAGATTCTTCACACAATTCGTCAAGAGGATGTCGCGCGTCTTATATATAATGATTATTTTAGCAAACATTTATAACACTGAAAATTTGTAACCAAAATCGCTATAAAATGCAAAAAACAAAACTTACTTTCTGGCAGATGTGGAATATCAGCTTCGGATTTTTCGGGGTTCAGATCGCATATTCCCTTCAGAACGCCAATATCAGCCGTATTTTTGCAACGCTTGGCGCAGACCCTCATGACCTGAGCTTCTTCTGGATTCTTCCGCCGCTCATGGGACTGATCGTGCAGCCTCTCGTCGGAAAATACAGCGACAGGACATGGACCCGTCTCGGAAGACGTATCCCGTACCTCTTCCTCGGTTCGATCATCGCCATCCTCGTGATGTGCATGCTTCCTAATGCAGGAAACTTCGGCCTCGCAGTGAGCGGAGCAATGGTCTTCGGACTCATCTCTCTCATGCTTCTCGACACATCGATCAACGTTGCGATGCAGCCGTTCAAGATGCTCGTGGGAGACATGGTGAACGAGGAGCAGAAGGGCCAGGCATACTCTATCCAGAGCTTCCTCTGCAACGCCGGAAGCCTCGTGGGTTACCTCTTCCCGTTCATCTTCGCATGGCTGGGCATCGCGAATGTCGCTCCTGAGGGACAGGTTCCTGACACAGTGAAGTATGCATTCTACATCGGTGCAGCCATCCTTATCCTCTGCGTTCTCTTCACCACATTCAAGGTGAAGGAGATGCCTCCGAAGGAATATGCCGAGTTCCATGGCATAGACCCAGAGAAGAAGGAAAAGAAGGCTCCTGGAATGTTCACCCTCCTCAAGAATGCCCCAAAGACATTCTGGACAGTGGGTGTCGTTCAGTTCTTCTGCTGGGCAGCGTTCCTCTACATGTGGACTTACACCAACGGTGCTATCGCTGACACCTGCTGGGGCACCACAGACGTGGCTTCAGAGGGCTATCAGTCAGCAGGAAACTGGGTGGGTGTCCTCTTTGCAGTGCAGGCTGTGGGCTCGATGCTCTGGGCTCTCGTGATCCCTAAGTTCAAGGATATCAAGGTTGCATATGTTGTCAGCCTCCTCATCGGAGCTGTCGGTTTTGCATCGGTGTTCTTCATCCACAACCAGTATGCTCTCGTAGTGTCATTCCTCCTCATCGGAGCTGCATGGGCTGCAATGCTTGCTGTGCCTTTCACACTCCTCACCAACTCACTCTCAGGTGACCATATCGGCACATACCTCGGCCTCTTCAACGGTACGATCTGCCTTCCGCAGATCGCTGCAGCGGCTTGCGGCGGACTCGTCCTCAAGCTCGTCGGAGGCGCTCAGGTGAGCATGTTCCTCGTGGCTGCCGTCCTGCTCGTGCTCGGAGCGCTTGCAGTACGCCTTGTAAAGAAAGCTTAAAGATCATTTCAATAAGTTCAACAATACAAACAATCTACTAACCAAACAAAATTCTTATGAACAGAATCAAGACACTATGCGCATCCTTCGTGCTTTCATGCCTGATGGGTGTGTCTGTATTCGCCCAGGGCGGATACGAGGTGAAAGGAGTAGTTGTTGACGCAATCGGTCCTGTTATCGGTGCCACTGTCATCGAGCAGGGTACCACCAACGGTACTTCGACCGGTCTCGACGGCGACTATGTCCTTACTGTTTCCAGCGCGAATGCCGTTGTGGAAGTAAGCTGCATCGGTTACGCAACACAGACTTTCGTTGCTTCTCAGCTTCCTCAGACTGTGACTCTCGCAGAGGACACCCAGTTCCTCGATGAGGTTGTGGTCATCGGTTATGGTACCGTGAAGAAGGAAGACATGACAGGCTCTATCACCGCAATCAAGAGCGAGGAGCTCAACCGCGGTGCTATGGTTTCGACCCAGGACATGCTCAAGGGTAAGGTTCCTGGACTTCTCATCACCCCTGGTGACGGTGGTCCTGGTTCAGGCTCTACAATCCGTATCCGTGGTGCCGCTTCCCTCAACGCATCTAACGATCCTCTCATCGTAATCGACGGTGTTCCGATCGCTCGTGAAGGTGGTTTCGGTATGTCGAACCCTCTCGATATGATCAACCCTAACGACATCGACTCATTCACTGTCCTCAAGGACGCATCTTCAGCTGCGATCTACGGTTCACGTGCATCAAACGGTGTCATCCTCATCACAACCAAGAAGGGTAAGGGCAACCGTCCTCAGGTTTCTTACAGCGGTAGCGTGAGCGTTCAGCAGAACTCAAGAAAGCTCCAGGTTATGTCTCCAGACGAATTCCGTGGCTTCATCAAGGACACTTACGGAATCTACTGGGAGGGTGAGAACCTCATGGGCGACACTTCAACTCCTGCAGGCAAGGCAATCGCCGCACGTCTGAGCAAGGACCAGAATGTCGACTATCAGGACATCATCTTCAAGACCGCGATCACTCACGACCATAACGTAAGCGTGAGCGGTAACGTGAACGATCGCATGCCTTATCGCGCATCTCTCGGTTACACTGACCAGGCCGGTACACTCGTAGGTTCGACTTATGACAAGGGAACCCTCGACTTCAGCCTTTCTCCAAACTTCTTCGACAAGCACCTCACCCTCAACCTCAACGCAAAGGGTGTCTACACTTACTCGAAGTATGCTGACAGCGGTGTAGTAGGCAATGCAGCCTTCTTCAACCCTACTCAGGATCCATATTTCCGTAACGAGGACGGTACAGTAGATATGACTACTTGTAACGGTTACTTCAACTATGGTACAGGCCGTGGCGAGAACTTCGCTCCTAACACCCTCCTCGGTGTAGGTCCTATGTCACAGCTCTACGACCGCATCAGCTTCGGTACTTCACGCCGTCTGATCGCGAGCGCGGGCATCGACTACAAGGTTCACGGTCTTGAGTCACTCCGTTTCAACGTGACTGCTTCAACTGACGTTTCAGACTACAACAACAAGAACGGTTCAGTAGTAGGTTCATACCAGGCTTGGTCTGACACTGAGAACCGCGGTATCGGTCAGTATTCTAAGGAGTGGCAGCTCCGCCGCAGCTCGGCTCTCGAGGCTTATGCAAACTACAACGAGACATGGGGCATCCACAACCTCGACGTGATGGCAGGTTACTCTTGGCAGCACTTCTACGGTTCAAACCGCGAGGTTTCTTACTTCAACGTGACTGATGAGGTCAAGCTCAACGAGGGCGAGACAGCAGAAGGACGTTATCCTACATGGAGATGGGAGAGCTTCCTCGTGTCATTCTACGGACGTATCAACTATTCTATCGCTTCGAAGTATCTCTTCACATTCTCACTCCGTAACGACGGTTCTTCACGCTTCTCTCCTGACACTCGCTGGGGTCTCTTCCCTTCAGGAGCATTCGCATGGAACATCAAGGAGGAGGGCTTCCTTAAGGATGTGAAGCCGGTTTCACAGTTGAAGCTTCGTCTCTCTGCAGGTATGACAGGTCAGCAGGACGGTATCGGCGAGTACGCTCACCTTTCACGTTACGGCCTCTCTACTGACGTTTACCAGCAGTACTTCATGGGTTCTAACGGCTTCCAGTTCATGTGGACTCCAGGAGCTTACGACCCTAACATCAAGTGGGAGACAACCACTACTTACAACGTCGGTGTTGACTTCGGATTCCTCGGTGACCGCATCACAGGTAACGTTGACGCTTACCTCCGCAACACTGATGACCTCCTCAACAGCGTCCTCACTCCAATGGGTTCAAACTTCGGTAACACCGTTCTTACAAACGTAGGTTCGATGCAGAACAAGGGTATCGAGTTCGCTTTGAACTTCATCCCTGTACAGACTAACGACTGGCATCTCTCTATCGGTGTTAACGGTACTTTCCAGGATACCAAGTTCACCAAGCTCAACGCAACTGACGACGACAGCTACTACATCCAGACTTCAGGTATCTCACACGGTACAGGTTCTTATGTAGGTCGTCACCAGGTAGGTTACGCTCCATATTCATACTGGGTGTTCAAGCAGCTCTATGATTCAGAGGGCATGCCTATCCAGAACGCATTCGTTGACCTCAATGAGGACGGCGTGATCAACAATGACGACAAGTACTGCGCAGGCGATCCTAACCCTGACTTCTACTATGGTCTCAACGTGAAGCTCTCATACAAGAACTGGGACTTCGGTTTCAACGGCCACGGTTCGTTCGGTTACAAGGTATTCAACGACTTCGCATCAAACAACTCTACAGCATACTTTGATGTGAACGCTGGTAACCTTCCTAACTTCGCAACTGCTGTCAAGAGAACAGGCTTCACCCAGATCAGCGGTGACTACCAGTTCTTCTCTGACTTCTATCTTGAGGATGCTTCATTCTTCCGTATGGACGACATCAACCTCGGTTATACATTCAAGGATCTCGGCAAGTGGGGTGGCAACATCCGCGTAGCTGCATCATGCCAGAATGTATTCGTCCTTACAAAGTACTCTGGAATCGATCCTGAGATCAACAGCACTGACGGTGTTGACAGAACATTCTGGCCAAGACCTCGTACTTTCTCAGTTCGTCTTAACGTTAACTTCTAATGAGGAGGAAAATGACAATGAAACTTAAGAATATATTTTCCGCAGTGGCAGCTGCTGCAATGCTTACAGCCTGCGTCGGAGACCTCAACACCATTCCGTTGAATGAGACCGACGTGACTTCGGAGACCGCTTACGGCGCTGACGAGGCAGGCTATGTGCAGGGTCTTACCAAGATCTACTTCCAGCTCGTATCAAACAACACTCAGGACCTTCAGGTTGCTGACGGCGGTGCATCGGAGTTCATCCGTGCATTCTGGTCAACTCAGGAGGTTACCGCAGACGCTGCAAAGTGTGCATGGGGTGACGCATGGGTAAATGACCTTAA
>SUYV01000003.1 GCA_015060255.1 Bacteroidales bacterium
TACTTCGCGAAAAGCTCCTGTTTCTTCTCAGGCATAAGGTATTCTGCCATAGCTTTAAAAGATTAAGGGTTAAACATCAAAACTTTACGGGCCACTGTCAGGTAGACCCAAAGCGGGCGCAAAGATAAGCATAAAAACCAAGAAAACAAACCCTTGTGAAAATTAATTGCTTTTATTCCGTCCAATGATTATATTTGAGAAATTTAAACCCAAGGCTATGAATAAGAATTGTTACAAGTTAGTCCTCTGGACATGTGCATCATCTGAGAATGAAGTGACAGGTGAGGATATTGATATCAAAAATACATTTGAGTGCGATGTCGATGACATAAAGAATCTGAAGCCGGGTGTGACCCTTTTCTCTCCCGTTAAAGACAGATGGGGCAATCTGGAGTTTCCCGACTTCAACTTTAGGGTCGTGGAAGTCTATGAGAACGGCCTCAGACTCAAGTCATCGTTCATGTATTCGAGCAACAGTGCTGAGTTTGACATCACCCTCGACAACCCTTTGCGCAAAGACGGTTTCTGGTTCGGACGCTACGAGTACTCTTATAGACTGACTCTGGAAAAGAAATGAAACCATGGATTACTCGCAGTTTATTCTTGCTGTCAATGCCGCAAGCATAGCGATATTGACATTGTTCACCATACTGCTTCTGGCCTCATCCCGATTCAAGGGGATGAACGGATATGCTGCATTGGTAACATTCGTTCCTACAGTTCCGGTATACCTTTATAATATGAGCCGTATGCTTTCGTGGCATGGCTTTGCTCATGTTGTCATGCCCGTCGCGTTCTCTGTGAATACGACGCTTATGCCTCTTCTCTGGATTCTGGTCCGAATCAATTATGACTCCGGTTATCGATGGGACATCAGAAAATGCATACATTTCCTTCCGTTCCTGGCTTGTCTTATCCTGATATTGTCAATAGGCAGCCAGCAACGTATGGAGGTCATTGAATATGAGATGACAGGACAGGATACATGGCTGGGGACTTTCAATGCGTGTCTGGTCATGCTCCAGATGTTGATATATTATCCTGCAATATTCATCTATCTCTCCAGAGTCCGGAAAAGAATAGCAGCTACGGCCTCGGATGCAGAATGGCTGCAGAAGCGATGGATGTATAGATTCCAGTATCTTTTCTTTATACTTTTCGTGATAGTGGAGGTGTGTTATTTCATCTGGCCTCGTACGGATGCCTGGCTCATCCAGATAATCAATGTGGTCAGTATGACTTATCTTGTATGGTGTTCGCTCACTCATCCGTCGATGCCAATGAGTCCGGTTGAACCGCTTGATAAAACTCCGGCGATGGAAGCGTCCATGTCGATGGAGGAAATGAAGGAAGTCTGCGATCGGGCATCTGCCTATCTCAAGGAGAGCAAGGCTTATCTTCGTCCCGACATCTCGCTGTATGTGTTCGCAAAAGGTGCCGGAATTGCACCGAGGACACTTTCCCGTGCTATAAACGGATATCTCAATATCAATTTCTTCGAGTTTATAAACCGCATGCGTGTCGAGGAGGCGAAAACACTTTTGCTGGAGCTGGATTCGAAGGGGTACAATATCGACAGCATATATGATAAATGCGGATTCCGTTCACGCTCGACATTCTTCCTTGTCTTTAAGAAAGTGGAAGGCGTGACTCCTGCTGTGTGGCTTGAAAGTGCATCCAAAAATGCATGATCAAGTCCAAACTTCCGTACATCATACTCATTTCAAGGCAGGAAACGCAGGTTTCTTGCCTTTGTTGCTTTTCTTTGCATTTGTATTTATAGAAACTATAAGCAGAATGATTATGAGAGTAGATCAGGTTTATGAAAATCCCGCTGTTGAAATCTTTCCAATGGAGACAGAACAACCATTTCTGACAGGGTCAGGACTAGAAGACATTAACCCGGATAAACCAGATGAAGACTGGGTGTGAAATCTTTAAATGGCGAAACTTATGAAACGATTGTTCTTTTTCATTGTTTTCTCATTCCTGCTTATGTCAGGATGTACCAGGCAGGAAATGGACAGCCCTGTTCAGGATGTTCATTTGCAGGGCAGGACCATGTTTCATGCCTCATTCGGAGATATGCAGACAAGAGTCCATGTGGAAGAAGGTCAGGCATTGGAATGGACTGACGGTGACTGCATAACTGTTTTCAACCTTAATTCAGGAAACAGCATGTTCCGCCTGGCCGGTATAACTGAAACAGGTCGCGCTCAGTTTGAAGTCATATCTGCTGCAGAAGGTCCTGAGGCTATCGGACTTAGCTATGCCGTATATCCTTATGATGAGACTCACTGCATTGATGCTTCGACCGGCATGCTTACAGTAGAACTTCCTGCTGTCCAGCATTATATGGAAGACTCGTTCGGTCTCCAAGCGAACACTATGGTGGCTGTGACTGAGGATGCCGATGATGATGTGTTGAATTTCAGAAACTTATGCGGTTATCTCAAGCTGAAGCTCTATTCAGAGGAGGATGTGGTCGTATCGAAGGTTACACTGAAAGGCAGGAACGGCGAGAAGATAGCCGGAAAAGCAAATGTGACTGCCGTGTTCGGAGAGGCGCCGCGCGTGGTCATGAATGAGGATGCTTCCGAGACCATCGCATTGCTGTGTGACGAAGGCGTGGCGTTGAGCAAAGACCCTGAAAATCCTACAATCTTCTGGTTCGTGGTTCCGGAAACCACTTTCTCGGAAGGTCTGGGCATTACCGTTACCGACCCTCAAGGAAAGGTCTTCGAAAAGACTACGTCAAAAGAGATAAAGGTGGAGCGCAACACTCCTCAGCCGATGGCAGCCCTTATGACAAAGTGTTCTGTTCCGGCAAACCAGATATGGTACACCACGACAGATGATGCTCAAGTTGTTCCCGGTACAGGTTCTGCAGTTTTCGGCAGTGCGCAACTCGTGTCGAACGAGTTCGATGAGGACAACGGACGATGGGTGATGACTTTTGATCAGGAACTTTCCGTCATCGGAGCGGATGCGTTTTATGGAAAGTCCACCATTGAAAGTGTAATGCTTCCTGACTGTATTGCAGAAATAGGACGCAATGCTTTCCGTGGCTGCACTGCATTGGCAGAAATAATCATTCCCGACAAGATTACGACTCTGCCGGAGAATATCTTCTATCAGTGTAGCAATCTCGCCAAAGTCACTCTTCCTGCCGGCCTGAAACATATTGACAAATATGCCTTCTACTTGTGTTCTTCCTTGTCTGAACCAGAGCTTCCGGAGGGATTGGAGACAATCGGAGAAAGTGCATTCCGTTCATGTAAGCTTTTTACGGAGATAACATTGCCGGAAAGTCTGACGAGTTTGGGAGCAGGTGCCTTCAACAGCTGTAGTGCTCTGGTTTCCCTCGAAATACCGAAGGATGTGACTGTAGTGCCGACATCTCTGTGTGGTTCCTGCTCCAAGCTCACATCGGTAAAGATCGACGGTGCTGTGACTCAGATAGAATACAGTGCTTTTTACGGCTGTACCTCTCTGACTGAGATCAATCTGCCGGAAGGACTGCTTGAGATAGGTCAGGAAGCATTCTACAATGCTGCAATCAGGGATATTGTCCTGCCGCAGAGCCTGACCACGATTGCGGATAAGGCGTTCTATTCCTGCAAGTCGCTGGCAAGCGTTAATATACCGCCAAAGGTGGAAGTGCTGAAAGATAACACATTCTATAATTGTACTGCATTGACGGACGTTACCTTTTCAGAGGGACTCAAGACTCTTGGCGGGGCCTTTTCAGGCTGTACATCCCTAAAGAATGTGCTGTTGCCGCAAAGCCTCGAAAAGATAACCGGTGCTGCGTTCAACGGTTGTAAGGCGCTGGAATCGGCAAACATTCCGGAAGGAGTGACCGAACTGCCGTCGAGACTGTTTTATGGCTGTTCGAATCTTATGTCCGTAGCGCTTCACGACAATATTACCAGCATGGGAGAGTCGCTTTTTGCACAATGCAGCAAACTGGAGACCTTGAACCTTCCTGCCGCTCTCAAGACCCTTGGTCATGATACATTCAACGCCTGCAAGGCTCTGAAGAGCATTAAGATACCTTCCGGAGTGACCACATTGGAGAATTATCTTTTCTCTTCCTGCTCTTCCCTTGAAGAGGTGATTCTGCATGACGACATCACGGCGATTAACAGCAATGTCTTCTACGGATGTTCATCTCTCGAATACATCACATTGCCTGCGAACCTCGTTTCGATGACAGGCAGTGCGATATTCCGTTCCTGCACAAATCTGAAGTCGGTCACCATACCGTCGGGTGTCAAGGAGCTTGGCAATATGATGTTCGATTCCTGCAGCAGCCTTGAGGAAGTCGGGCTTCACGACGATATCGAAAAGTTCGGCACTTACACTTTCTCGAACTGCAAGGCCTTGAGAGGAATAACACTTCCTGCCAATCTCAAGACAATGGGAGCGAATGCTTTCAGCGACAGCGGAATTTCAAGCATCGATATTCCTGAAGGCATCACGGCTCTGCCTGACTACTGTTTCAGTAATTGCGCAAGTCTTCAGGCAGTCAGCTTTCCGTCAGCGCTGGAGGCTATCGGCAACTATGCTTTCCGTGAGTGTGACGCCTTGCTGGAGGTGATGTTTCCTTCCACTCTTGAGACCTTGGGACGTAATGCTTTCTACAGTTGCGACAGACTGACAGGAATGGATGTTTCCGGCACCCGAGTAACTTCAATTCCGGATTATTTCTGCTATGATTGTCCTGCTCTTGAGGAAATTCTTCTTCCTGAGTCCCTTACGCTTATAGGAAGCAATTCCTTTGAGTATTGCGATAAGTTGACGGAGGTGACGATACCGGCATCAGTAACAGAAATCAAAGGCTGGGCATTTGCATATAATCCACTTCTGACAAGCGTATATCTTGCTCCTGATTCTCCTCCTGCCCTCGGCAACGGAACATTTGACAAGGCTCACTCCGATTGCAGGATATATGTTCCTGTCGGTTCTGTGGAAGACTACAAGTCATTATGGAGCGCATATGCATCGATGATTGAGCCATACTCTTCCGGTCAGTAAGCGGGAAGTTGTCCGGACATCGTATTAACTGTATATTTTTGCTAAATTTGGCAAAAATATACAGTTTTTCGTATGGCTCGTCATGTAGGGAAGATATTGATGGATCCTGAAATCGGGGAGGTCGTGTTCCGGAAAAGTCTCCGGAGCAGGAGCATCAGCATACGCGTGCACCCTGTCAAGGGAGTGAGCGTGTCGGTGCCGTATATCGTGCCCTACGCGGCTGCAAGGCTGTTTTTCGAGGCTCGCCGCGAGTGGATCCTGGAGACTATGGCGCGTCAGAAGGAGCGCCTGAAGGACGTACGTCCGGCGGCTCCCGGCGAGATCGAGGCCCTGCGCCGGCAGGCCAAGGCCGAGTTGCCGCCGCGCCTTGCCGGGCTCGCCGCCCGATATGGATTCATATATAATAAGGTGACCATAAAGCACAATGCCAGCAACTGGGGCAGCTGCTCTTCCAAGGGAAACATAAACCTGAATCTCAACATAGTCCGCCTGCCGAAGGTGCTCCAGGACTATATTCTCCTGCATGAACTCTGCCACCTGCGCCATCAGGACCACGGTCATGCCTTCCACCTCCTTCTGGAGCATGTCCTGACGGATAACCTCATGCACCTGCTCGACTCTGCCGCTTCGGTGCCGCCGTCGGACCACGCCATCGCTTCGGATCTCGCCCGCAAAGCGGCCGCATCCAAAGCCCGCTACCCGCTCGACTACACAATGACCCGTGCCATCAAGCAATACCGCGTCATCTAGATCTGACGGTTCTTCCAGCGGCCGCTGCGGAGGTATATGCCGCTGCATAGCATAAGCATGAAGGCGTATACGTGCTCTGCGGTCCAGCATATGGCGACGTCCATCTTCAAGTGGCCTATGATGATCCAGCAATAGAACATGTATACGACGAGCGCCACCAGCTCCAGCTTGAAGGCTGTGCGGGTGCTGCCGGTGCCCGATACGGCCAGGAAGAGGACCTGGCCTGCAACGTTGATGAAGTATGACGAGCACATCACTATCAGTGCAGGTACCGATGCGGTGACGAGGTCTGGGATGTCTGTGTATATGCGTGCTATGGCTTCAGGGAACAGGCAGAAAAGCAGTACGATTGCGCTGACGATTGCGTATGAAAGTTTCAGTATGCGTTTGATAAGCGACATCACCTTGTCCTGATGTCCCTCTCCGATTATATTGCTTACCAAGGTGCTGCAGGTCGATGAGAATGCCTGGAGGACCATCCAGATCAGTCCCGAGACGCTGCGGGTGATGTTGGATATGGCCAAAGCCCTCTCCCCGAGATGCTCTATGAAGAGGAAGAATATGAACCAGGTGGATATGGATATGGTATGCTGGATCATGGTCCATGTGCATACCGGCATCATGGATTCAAGTTCTGCCATTTCCGCCTTCGCAGGCTTGTCAAGGCCATATTTCTGCCTGTCGCAGCTCGTGCGTGTATATACGACGAAGAATATGAGCGACACGAGTTCCGCTAGACTGGATCCTATCGCGGCTCCAGTGATGCCGAGCGCAGGGATTCCGAAGTGTCCGAATATGAGCACCCAGTTGAAGAACACATTGGATGCCACCATTACTATGGAGTTGAAGGTCAATGTCTTGGTCTGTGTGGTTCCGACATAGAATGCACGGAACATCGCCGTGATGAAGGCGAAGACCATGCCCGGCAGTCTCCATCTGACATAGCTCAGTGATGCTGCATAAATGGCATCGGAAGACACAATCTTCCTCATGAGCCAAGGGGAGAACAGTTCGGATAGAAGTATCAGGACTCCGGACAGTGCAAGGACGAAATACAGACCGTTCCAGAAAACCTTTCCTGTCTCCTTGTAGTTGCCTTCGCCGTTTCTTCTGCCAATGATGATCTGGGCCCCGATGCTGAATCCGAATCCGATCATGAACAGGACCATATAATACACGATGGCGATGGCGGAAGCGCCGAGCTCGACCTCACCGACCCTTCCGAGGAAGGCGGTGTCAGTCAGTCCGATCATCTGCTCCATCACCAGGCTTATCAGGATAGGGTAAGCCACCTTCCAGATATTCCGGTATGAATATGTTCCTATGCTGTTGCTCATTTGGTGAACATGCTTATTGTCTGGTCGACGGTCAGGGCGTTTTCTACGCGGAAGATGCCGCTGCGGCTGCGCTGGAGCGAGTCGAGATGGGCTCCCGAGCCTAGCGCCTCGCCCAGGTCGCGCGCGAAGGCACGCACGTAAGTGCCCTTGCTGCAGGCCATCCTGACCACGGCCCGAGGCAGTCCCAAAGCAGAATTGTCAGTGACATTGATCCTGCTTGATGCTGTCGTAACAGCACTATTCAGGACCGTGCTACCCCCCTGGCCGCAGGGGGTGGGGCCCACGAGCAACGCGAAGTGGGAGGGGTTGTCCTGAATAGTGCTGTTACGACAGCTTCCATAGAATGCCAATACTTCCAGTTCCGTGATGTTGATGCGCGACACCCTTATCAGTTCGCGTGCTGCCTCGTCCAGGGAACCGTCTGACTTGTACAGTTTGCGCGCCAGCTCATATGCACGCACTCCGTCAACAGACTTGGCAGAGAAGAGGGGAGCGATCTGGTCCTGCTCTCCGATGAATGCCGGAAGCGCCTCAGCTACAGCCTCAGCTGTTATATGCTCATGCGGGAAGAACCTGTCGATCTCCTTCTCCAGGTCATATGACGGTGTGGTGGCTCCGAAAGTGATGCCGGCCACATACTCCTTGTCATGCGACTGCAGTTCCTCCGCAAGCTTCGTCGCCTTGCCGATGCACACCAGCAGCACGCCAGTGGCCAGCGGGTCCAGCGTGCCGGCATGCCCTACCTTGAGATTCTTCTTGCCGAAATGACGGATCGCGGCGAACTTGACCTTTCTGATCACGTCCGCCGAAGTCCATCTGTATGGCTTGTCTATCGGGATTATTATCCCTTCCGGATAGTCGTCGATGCTTCTGGTGAGCGGTGCTGACTCCGGACTTAATATCAATGCTTCCAAAATGAATTATTTACAAGGTATCTTGTCGATGCGGTTCTGGTGACGTCCGCCCTCGAAAGTCTCGCCGAGCCATGCGTCAGTGATCTCGATCACGGTCTCGAACGGAATGAAACGGGCCGGCATCACGAGCACGTTCGCGTTGTTGTGCTGCTTGATGAGCTTGCCGATCTCCACTGACCAGCAGAGTCCTGCGCGGATGCCCTGGTGCTTGTTGAGTGTCATTCCGATACCGTTGCCCGTGCCGCAGAATGCGATGCCGAGGTCAACTTCTCCGTTCTCTACAGCAGATGCCATGGGATGAGCGACATCCGGATAGTCCATGCTTGCAGTTGTGTCGGTGCCGAAGTTCACCATCTCGTAGCCTTTGCCGGTGAGATACTCAACCAGTCTGTTCTTGTACTCCACGCCGGCGTGGTCGTTACAGATACCTATTTTCATATTTTCTAAAGTTGTGTTTAATACGATGATTATGCAAATTTAGTGGTATGGCGTCAAAAATAAAAATGTAAAAAGAGTATATTTGCAAGGATGTCGGGAAAATTTCATAAAGTCGTTGTCGCCTCTGACTCTTTCAAGGGCTGTCTTACCTCGATGCATGTCGCTGAGGCGGTGGAGGCAGGTATCCATATGTGCTGTTCCGATTGTCAGGTGGTCAGGCTTGCGGTCGCCGACGGGGGCGAGGGGACCGTCGATGCTCTGATTGAGACTATGGGAGGCCGTCGCGTTTCCGTTGAGGTCCTAGACCCGCTTGGAAGGCCGTGTATGGCGGAATATGCCATTCTGAATGATGAAGTGACGGCAGTCATGGAAATGTCATCGGCAAGCGGCCTGCCGCTGCTGAGACCCGAAGAGAGGAATCCGATGAAGACTTCGACCTATGGCACAGGACAGATGATTGCCGATGCCTTGGACCGCGGATGCCGCAGATTCCTGATAGGAATAGGAGGCAGTGCGACGAATGATGCCGGAATGGGCATGCTGGAGGCTCTAGGGTGCCGTTTTCTTGACCAGGAAGGAAATGAGTTGAGGGGCTGTGGTGAGTCTATGTCTCGAGTTGTCACCATAGATATGTCGGACCTAAGACCGGAAGTCAATGAGTCTGAGTTTATTGTAGCATGCGATGTCGACTCGCCTTTTCACGGACCGAAAGGCGCGGCGTATGTATATGGTCCTCAGAAGGGCGCCACACCTGAAATGCTCATCCGTCTGGACGACGGGTTGAGGAATATGGCGGATCTGATAGCTCGTGAAATGGGAATTCAGGTGGCAGATATGCCCGGAGCAGGTGCGGCAGGAGGCCTGGGAGGAGCCTTCAAGGCATTCCTGAATGCCGGACTTCGGAGGGGAGCAGAGATGGTCCTGGAAGCCATAGGGTTTGATGAGATCATCAAGGATGCAGACCTTGTCATCACGGGTGAGGGTAGAATTGATTCCCAGACCATGACAGGAAAACTGCCATATGCTGTGGCCCGGCGTGCCGGAGCACAAGGCATAACGGTGCTGGCAATATGCGGCACGGCAGAAATCCAGTCCCATCCGTCATTCACAGCAATCTGCCCTATAACACCCCCGGAAATACCTCTTCAGACAGCCCTGCAGCCATCAGTGGCCACTCTCAACATCATGAATACGATCATTGAGTTCTATGATAATAACTGAAAGAGGCTGGTTTCGAAACCAGCCTCTTTGTTTAGCAGAGCTTGCTCTTTATGTATTCGATTCGTTTTGCGAATTCTTTCTTTCCTATGAGGGTCACGATGTCTGCGATTCCCAGGCCGTTCGAGCCGCCGACCATTGCGAGTCTGAGGCAGTTCATCACCTTGCCCATAGGCCATTCGTTGCCGCGTATGAACTCCTCGAGCGGTCCTTCGAGTGCTTCCTTTGTGAACTCTCCCTCAAATCGGAGGATGAAGTCAGCAACCTGGAGAGCAAGAGTATAGTTCTCTTCCTTCCAGAATTTTGCAGCATCCTTCTCCACGAATTCAGCAGGTGCCACGAAGAGGTATGGAGCTATGTCCCAGAAGTCTGCCACGAATGTGGCTCTTTCTTGGATCAATGCCACGATTCTCTCCACATACTGGCGTGAGAAGATCTTATTTTCGAAGTCCGCACCTGTAACTGTCATCTCTGAACCTGCAGTCAGCGCGCATGCCGGGCAGTCTACGATCTGAAGGCCATGTGACTCGAGTATCGGAATATAGAGCGATGTAAGCTCCTCCACGCTCTTTGTGCGGAGATATTCCTTGTTATACCATTTTGCCTTGTCTGCATTGAAGCGTGCGCCAGACTTGATGACTCTCTCGAGCGAGAAAGCTCCGATGAGCTCCTCGAGTGAGAAGAGCTCCTGCTCTGTTCCCGGATTCCATCCGAGCATTGCAAGGAGGTTTACGAATGCCTCAGGGAAATATCCGTCCTCGCGGTAACCGCGTGACACCTCTCCCTCTGCATTGACCCACTTGAGCGGGAACACAGGGAATCCGAGGCGGTCTCCGTCGCGCTTGCTGAGCTTGCCTTTTCCGTCCGGCTTCAGGAGAAGCGACAGGTGGGCGAAGCGAGGCTGTGTCTCTGTCCAGCCGAATGCCTCGTAGAGCAGGTAGTGGAGAGGAAGCGAAGGAAGCCACTCTTCTCCACGGATAACCTCTGTGATCTCCATGAGGTGGTCGTCCACGATGTTTGCAAGGTGGTATGTAGGGAGCTCGTCAGCCCTCTTCCAGAGCACCTTGTCATCAAGAGTCGAAGTGTTCACCTCTACGTGTCCGCGGATGAGGTCATCCATCTTCACGACTCTGTTCTCAGGCATCTTGAAGCGGATGGTCCAGTCTGTGCGCTCCTCAAGAAGCGCCTTCCACTCTGCCTCCGGCATTGAAAGCGAATTGCGCAGGCCCATGCGTGTTGTCTGGCCATATATGAATGTCTGTCCCGCAGCCTCCATCTCGGCGCGCTTGGCTCCGAGCTCTTCGGCTGTATCGAATGCATAGTATGCAAATCCGTCGGCCACGAGCTGCTCGGCATACTGACGATAGATAGGCTTTCTCTGGCTCTGTCTGTATGGGGCATGCGGATGACGCTCTGAAGCGGTCTCTACTACATTGCCGTCTGCATCCACTCCTTCGTCAGGAATGATGCCGCACCAGTTGAGCGCCTCGATGATGTATTTCTCCGCTCCGGGAACGAATCTCTGCGAGTCGGTGTCCTCGATGCGGATGATGAAATCTCCTCCGTGCTGCTTTGCAAAGAGATAGTTGTAAAGAGCTGTCCTTACTCCTCCCATATGGAGAGGACCTGTAGGTGAAGGTGCAAACCTTACTCTTGTTTTCCTTGTCATATGTTTATTCTGTTTTGTCTGATCTGTTTTTCCTCTTGATGGCTGTAAGGTTCTCCAGTGTGCTTTTGTCATCTCCTTCCCCTACGATGAGAACCGGCTTGCCATTCGATCCGAAATCCATTGTCTTCTTGATGCTGGTGGTGTTGAAGCCTATCTTCTGACTTCTTACCTCCGGCAGGACTATGCCTTCGCCTGCATATGCAGTGTCCTTGCTGTATGTGAAGTTGCTGTCTATTACGATGATGTTGCCGAGCTTTACGTCGGTGATCTCGTTCAGACGCATCATTTCGAATCCTGTGGCGATGACGGTGATGTTCACCTTGTCGCCGAACTCCTTGTCCATTTCATAGACTATGCCTCGCTTGAATCTGTTGGCTTCCTCCCCGAGATGTTCTGTCATAAGCCTGTCGATTTCCGCGAGATCATCCATCAGAAGTCCTTCCTCATTGTAACCTGCGGTAATGTTTATCAGAACATTCTTTGCAGTCTGGATGTCAAAGTCATTGAGGAGGGGAGATGCAAGGGCACCATTGACAGCATCGGCAATCCTGTTCTTTCCCTTGCCGCTTCCGCAGCCCATAAGCGCCATGCCGCTTCCGGTCATCATCGCCTTTACATCCTTGAAGTCCACGTTGACATATCCTGGCTTGTTGATGATTTCGGTAATTCCCTGCACAGCTGTTGCAAGCACTTCGTCAGTCTTAGGGAAGGCCTCCTGGATGAGCAGACCGCCGTAATGGCTGTAGATCTTCTCGTTGTTGATGATGAGGAGGCTGTCTACGTTCTTCTGCAGTTCATAGATGCCGTCTATGGCCTTTGACATGGACTCGTTACCTTCATTCTTGAATGGGATTGTAACAACTCCTACAGTGAGGATGCCTTTGTTCTTGGCCATTGCGGCAATCACCGGAGCTGCGCCTGTGCCAGTGCCGCCTCCCATGCCCGCAGTGATGAAGAGCATGTCAGTCTTTGTGTTGAGCACTTTCTCTTCGATCTCCTGCTGTGAGTTGAGTGCGGCATTGCGACCCTCAGTAGGGTTGCAGCCGGCGCCAAGTCCCGAACCAAGCTGAATCTTGATCGGAACGGGACTTTTCTTGAGGGACTGTGAATCGGTGTTGCATACAATGAAGGTACATCCCTCGATCCTTCTGTTATACATATAGTTCACGGCGTTGCATCCGCCACCGCCGACTCCGATTACCTTTATGATTGAATTCTCGGGTATCCAGTCTGTTGGGGTAACCTCGAGTTCTGTAACGTCCAGATATGTCATAGTATCAATTTTTTCGTCTTTTTGTGTTACCTCGATATGTCATCTATCATATCGTCAGCCTTGTCGGTAAAGTCTTCGATCTTGCTCTGAGCCTTTCCCCATAGAATCTTTATGCGCTTGATGAACGCGCTGTCCTCCTTTGGCTCTGCTGGTACAGGTTCCGGCTGCGGTTCTGCTTCTGTTTCATGCATCGGCTCTGCAACACTCTCTTCTTCCGGTTCCTGCGCTGTGGCTGTTTCCGGAACATATTCCACCTCTGTATGGATGTCCGGCACACCTGTCACGCAGTTCATGGCATCTTCTTCCAGAGCAGCCTTTATAAGACCGATAGCCGTGGTGGCGGTGGTGTCGTTGATACCGTCAATTCCCTGGCTGGAGAACTCCTGCAGAGGGTATCCGGTCCTTACCTTGTATCCGGACATATCGCTTATCAACAGACCGAGATTCGGAATCTGCGCACATCCTCCTGTCACGACAATGCCGCTTCTGAGGTGCTCCGCGAGTCCGCTTTCATTTATTTCGTAAAGTATTGCATGAAGGATTTCCTCGACTCTTGCTGTGATGACCTCCGACAGATATTTTACTGTAACCTGCTTGTCCTGCTCAGCACCGGAACCTTTGATGTGCAGAACTTTTTCGCTGAGACTCTGAAGTTTGTCCGGCATGCATGCTCCGAAGGCCAGCTTGATGTTCTCTGCAAGCCTCTCGGTAATCTCCACTTCCGCCTTGATGTCGTGAGTGATGTTCCTGCCTCCAAAAGGAATGGATGCGTAGTGACGCATTATCTTGTCATGGTATACGGTCACTGATGTACATCCGCCTCCGAAGTCCACGAGGGCGACTCCGTTCTCCATCTCGGTTTCTGTGAGGATTGCCTTGGCAGTGGTTTCTGCCGTGAAGTATTTCTTCCTTGCAGAGATACCTGTTTTTGTAAGGAGTGTGTCGGCGTTCTTGAGGTCCTTCTTTCTTCCTATGAATATCTTGAAATGTCCCTCGAGTACGTCGCTTATCATGCCTACGATATCGCTTTCGATGAGCTGGAAATATTCTCCGTCAGAGAAAGACTGCGCCACTGCACCATAGATGGCCTCTTTCTGAGGATCCTCCAGAGGATAAGTCTCTTCGGCAAATCTCTTGAGATTGTCTACATCTTCAGCTGTGATCTCGGTATCTTCCCCTCTGTCCATGACCTTTCCGCTGTTTGACTCCTGACGGATAGGGTACTTCGGCATTCCGATGACCACCTGGTTGATCTTGATGTTGAGGGACTCTTCCGCATCCCTGATAAGACGGCACAGCGGCTCTTTCGCCTGGGATATGTTCCAGACGCTGCTGTAGTTGATTCCGGCAGACTGGGTCTCTTTGTAATAGACTATCTCGACGTTGCTCCCGTTGACCTTTGCAACAATCAGGGCCATCTTGGATGTACCAAGATCTATCGCTACAATGTGTTTCTCTGTATGTTCACTCATATATGTTTCTCCTTACACTTCTTCTTTATTTTTCCTCTCTGCAGACAATCTGTCCGTCAAACCTGATGTCCACCCATCTGTAATCCTTGTCTGTCTTGGACGGCTTTATGGCTTTATAGTAGAGTTCCATCTTCTTGAACTTGCTTTCGATGTCGGTCGGATGTCCGAAGATGAACTTCTCCTTCCCGTCTCTCGGCACAAGAGTCAGATTGCCGTCTTCTTCCACCGTGATCTGTACGATCTTGTCTTTCCAGACCTTGCTGTCGTCTATATGTCTTACAAGACGGATCATGCGCTCCAGCCATTCTTCGTTGTTGAGTGGAATGGCTCCGTCTACAATCTGCACATGTGATGCGTATGTGCTCTGCAATGGGAAAAGGTAGCCGGTTTCATCTGCATAGAATCCCTTGCTGCCTTTCTGGAATCTTACAATCGGCTTTCTTTGCGTGATGGTCACATTCAGCATGCTGTCCTTTGTCGCATATGCCTCGCTTTTATATATGGCACTCTTGCCGTCCAGTATGCTTTCTATCTTCGTCAGATCTATTTCATCTATAGGCAGTCCTATGTATCCGCTGTATTCGCTGTCAAGTATCTTCCTTACCTCATCAGGTCTGATGAACTGGTTTGCCGCACTGTCTGGAATGCATATCGATAATCCTTTGCATGTAATGGGCTTTCTGTGAGATGCTCCGAGCATATAGGACGCCACAAGCGCTGCCGTCAGCAGGACGGCAAAGCTTATGTTGATGATATGTCTGACAATTCTTGGCATGTGTTATCTGTCTGTCTTCTTCTTAAGTATCTCGGCAAGAGGACCTGTAAGTCTGTCTATGTCCCCGGCTCCCAAGGTTATGAATACATCCTTGCCGGTAAGTTCGAGGCCTTCGACGAATCCGATCAGTTCTTCTTTCTTCATCAGGTTCTTTTCAGGAGCTGTCACGTCCTTGAATATGATTTCGGATGTAACTCCCGGTATAGGCTCTTCTCTTGCCGGATAGATATCCAGGAGAATCAGTCTGTCTACCTGACTGAGTGCAATGGCGAACTCCTCCGCGAAGTCTCTTGTCCTTGTGTAGAGGTGCGGCTGGAAGATAGCTGTGAACTTATGGTCCGGATATCTTCCCTTGATCGAGCTTATTGCTGCAGATATCTCGTTCGGGTGGTGGGCATAATCGTCAATGTAGATTATGCCGTCCTTTTCAAGCTGCTTGTCGAATCTTCTTTTGACGCCTGAGAAGCTTGCAAGAGCCTTCTTTATCTTGAGCGGGTCTATGCCGTATGTGAGGGCTATGGCTGCGGCTCCTGTTCCGTTCTCGATGTTTACCCATCCCGGTATGCCTACGACGCAGTCCTCGATCACGCCACCGGGGTAGTGAAGGTTGAAATGCTCTCCTTCAAGAGGTTCTGCATAGAAGTCTGCGGAAGGGTTGTCATAAGCATATGTGGCAATCTTCGCCTTTGTATCTTCTGAAGTTATGTCTAGACCGTACTTCACGATGACTGTTCCGCTGACCTGTGATGCGAAAGCCTTGAATGCTTCCCTTATGTGGGCTTCGTCCCCATAGATGTCAAGATGGTCAGGGTCCATCGAGGTTATTACCGCAATTTCCGGAAACAGTTGCAGGAATGACCTGTCGAATTCGTCAGCTTCAGCTACGATGACGTTGTTTTCGTTGATCAGCAGGTTGCTGTCATAGTTCTTCGATATTCCTCCAAGGAATGCAGAGCAACCTTCTCCGCTGTCGGTGAAAAGATGGCTTACAAGGGTACTGGTCGTTGTCTTGCCATGGGTTCCTGCCACAGCCATGCATCTTTGTCCCTGTGCGATCTCTCCAAGCATACGTGAACGTTTGATGACCCTGTATCCGTTCTCCTGGACGAATACAAGTTCTCCCATGTTCTTCGGAATGGCTGGCGTATATACTACGAGGGTGTTGTCAGTATCCTTAGGGATATAAGCAGTATCGTCCTCATAATGTATCTCTATGCCTTCGCTCTCAAGTGCCTTTGTCAAAGGTGACGGAGTCCTGTCATATCCGCTTACCTTGTAACCTTTGGCATTGTAATACCTGGCTATGGCGCTCATGCCGATTCCGCCGATTCCGATGAAATATATGTTACTGTATGTCTTCATTCCCAACTATCTTATATACTTCTTCTGCAATGGTCATTGCGGCGTCTGTCTTTGCCAGGGTCGCCACGTTTCTTTCGATCTGCGCTATCTTTTCCTTGTCGTTCAGCAGGCTGCATGCGGTAGCCATGAGCTTTTCATCCGCCTCGCTGTCCTTCACTATCATGCCGGCATCCTTTCTTACCAGTGCCATCGCATTATGCGTCTGGTGGTCCTCCGTCACGTTCGGAGATGGTACGAATATGGCGGCCTTATGGGCAGCGCACATTTCTGAGATCGAGCTGGCGCCTGAACGGGAGATTATCACATCCGCTGCGGCATATGCCAGATCCATCCTCTTTATGAAGTCTGAATATTGTATCGCTTCAAGGTTTCTGTCTTTCATGAACTCATCGACAGACGGCTTGTAATATTTGCCGCACTGCCATATGACCTCGATTCCTTCTCCTCCAGGACAGCCTTCGCTTATCCATTTCTTCATTGCGTTGTTCAGCGTGCCGCTTCCGAGGCTTCCACCTACGATGAGAAGATGTCTGGTGTCGGGTTTCAGGCCGTAGAATCTGCAGGCTTCTTCGCGCATCTTTTCGTCAGCCGGCACGATTTCCTTACGTATAGGATTGCCGCTGAGCACGATCTTGTCGGCCGGGAAGAATCTTTCCATTCCTTCGTATGCAACGCAGATGCATCCTGCTTTCTTGCCGAGAATCTTGTTGGTCAGTCCGGCGAATCCGTTCTGCTCCTGGATCAGGGTCGGAACTCCCATCCTGCCCGCTGCCCAAAGGAGCGGTGCGCTGGCATATCCTCCTACTCCTATCGCGATGTCCGGCTTGAACTCCTTTATGAGCTTTTTGGCCATGCTAACGCTCTTGACTACCTTGAAGGGGAGGGCGAGGTTAGCAAGGGACAGGCTTCTGCGGAGTCCGGTTATAGGCAGTCCGACAATCTTGTATCCGGCTGCAGGGACCTTCTCCATCTCCATTCTTCCCTCTGCTCCCACAAAGAGAATCTCGGTCTCCGGATTCAGCTCCTTCAGCTTGCCGGCAATCGACAATGCCGGGAATATGTGTCCTCCAGTGCCGCCGCCACTGATGATAGCGCGTATTTTCCTATATTTCATATCAAATCTCCTATTCCTTAACCTTTTCGGCTGCTACCATGTTCGCCTCGATGTCGTTTCTTGAGTTTTCGGTCAGTTCCTCTGCACTCTGGATCTTCTTTCTTGCCTTTCGGCTTATGCACAGTATTATTCCGAATGCTACGCAGAATACCAGGAAGGCGCTGGCTCCGTGACTGATCAGAGGCAGGGTCTGTCCTGTCATCGGACCGATGTCTACATTCACCATTATATGCATGAATGCCTGTCCTGTGATCAGTATGGCAAGAGATCCTACGGCCAGTCTTGCGAAATGATCGTCACTCATCCTTGAGATTATCACGCTTCTTGCGAGCAGACTTATGTACAGGATGAGGACCAATATTCCTCCGGCCATTCCATATTCCTCGATGATGAAGCTGTACATGTAGTCTCCGTAGATGTTCTCTACCTTGTATTTCTGTGTGCTGTTTCCGATGCCTTTCCCAAGCAGTCTTCCTTCGTGAACCGCTATCTTGGCTGAAACAGGTTGCCTCAGTGTGTCAAGCATATTGTAGAACTTGTCCCCGCTGAGTCCTTCAAGCCTGTCCATGTCGTATTCTACCTTCATTCGGCTGATGATGGTTCCAGCTCTCTTCATCAACTGTCCGTCGCTTATCTTATATATGGCTAGCATGCTTCCCAGACCTGCCACTCCGATAAGTCCGGCAATTGCGAGTTCCTTGAACGGAACGCCTCCGATGAACATTGCGGCTATCATGATGGCTCCCACGAAAATCGCACTGGATCCGCTGCCGGGGAAGATGAGCAGACATATGATTATGGATGGCAGATAGACATACAATATCCTTTTCCAGAGCGTCTTCTTCAGGAAAGCAAGTGAAGGATGAGTGCCCAGCCAGTTTGCGAAGCTCAATGTGTCGCTCTTCCGACCTTCTTTCATTGCCGCTTTGTCCTCGTCTATTGCTGTCATCGCCCAGGACAGATACAGCACCATTGCCACCTTCACTACTTCAAAGACGTGTATCTGGTATCCTGCTACAATGAAGTTTC
This sequence comes from Bacteroidales bacterium, assembly GCA_015060255.1. Taxonomy (GTDB): domain Bacteria; phylum Bacteroidota; class Bacteroidia; order Bacteroidales; family UBA932; genus Cryptobacteroides. The sequence goes on from SUYV01000003.1 coordinate 18,392, forward strand.
TGAGTGCTCCGTTGATTGTCTGCGTCTTGATGAATCCCAAGTCTATCCTGCAGAGGAGCATGACGAGCATGACGAACGAAAGCAGGAAGCCCCATTGTGACAGTTTCTTTATCCATTTTATGTTGAAATGGTATAGGATAAACATTACAGCGATACCGAGGAATACCACGATTCCGTGATCCTTCATCGTGGCAAGTCTGCTGCTCTGTGCAGGCAGCAGAGGCGTCGATGAGAATATGGCCAGGAAAGAAATGAGTATCAGAAGGAGAATGATGATGAGTATCACCTTGTCTCCTTCCAGATTCAGCATCCTTTGCCATATGCTGTTGATTCTGCTGTTATCTCTGTCGCTGCTCTCCATATTCTATAGATTCCTTACGGCTTCCTTGAACTGTCTTCCCCTGTCTTCGTAGTTCTTGAACAGGTCGAAACTTGCGCAGCAAGGAGAGAGGAGTACGACATCTCCGCTCTGTGCCAGCTGGCTTGCAAGCTTTACAGCATCCTTGGCTGATGTTACGTCATGTATTTCAGATACGACACCTTCGAATGATTCATGGAACTTCTTGTTGTCAAGTCCCATGCATATCATTGCCTTCACCTTTTCCTTTGCGAGAGGGATCAGGCTTGAGTAGTCGTTTCCTTTGTCTGTTCCTCCTACGATCCATACGACAGGTCTTGTCTGACATTCAAGAGCATACCATGCCGAGTCCACGTTCGTGGCTTTGGAATCGTTGATGTAAAGTACGTCTCTGATGCTGAGAACCTTTTCAAGTCTGTGCTCTACTGCCTGGAAGGTGGCCAGACCGTTACGGATCGCCTCGTTGTCGATGTCCATGACCTTGGCTGCGATTGCGGCTGCCATCGAGTTGTATACATTATGCTTTCCTCCGAGAGCAAGCTCCTGAAGGTACATGTCGCATTCTTCGTCCTTATAGCGGACAATCATCTTGTCTTCCTTGACGAATGCTCCCTGCTTTACCTCCTCCTTCTGTGAGAACGGAAGCTTCTGGGCCTTCATCATGATCTGGTCGAGATGCCTGATGGTGATCTCATCGTCAGAGCAGAAGATGAAGCAGTCGTCACTTGACATGTTGCGTGTGATGCGGAACTTCGACCTTACATAGTTCTCCATCTTGTAGTCGTATCTGTCAAGGTGGTCAGGAGTGATGTTTGTTATGATGGCTATGTCTGCCTTGAAATCATAGACATTGTCAAGCTGGAAGCTGCTGAGTTCCAGTACATAGATGTCGTGATGCTCTGTAGCTACCTGGTATGCGTAGCTTTTGCCGATGTTTCCACCAAGTCCTACGTTCATGCCTGCGTTCTTGAGCAGGTGATAGATAAGTGATGTGGTGGTAGTCTTTCCGTTGCTTCCCGTGATGCATACCTTCTTTGCAGAGTCATATCTTCCTGCAAACTCTATCTCTGAGATCACACCGATTCCACCCTCCATGATCTTCTTCACCATAGGGGCTGTAGCCGGTATGCCCGGACTCTTGATGACCTCGTCCGCGTTCATGATGAGTTCTTCGGAATGCTTGCCCTGCTCGTATGGAATGTTCCACTCGTCGAGCACAGCAGTGTATTTCTCCGATATCTTGCCCATATCGGAGAGGAAGACGTCGAAACCTTTTACCTTTGCGAGGACTGCAGAGCCTACACCGCTCTCACCTCCGCCTAATACGACTACTCTTGACATATTCTATCTGACCTTAAGTAACGCTATTGTGATGACTGCGAGGATCATCCCCACAATCCAGAACCTTGTGACTATCTTTGCTTCAGGAAGTGCCTTTGCCGGACTCTTGATCAATGCTGGTATGCCTTCCTTCTGGTAATGGTGGTGGAGAGGGGCCATCTTGAATATCCTTCTTCCTTCACCATATCTCTTCTTTGTGTATTTGAAGTAGAACCTCTGCATGAGAACCGATACGCTTTCTGCGAAGAATACACCGCAGAGTATAGGTATGAGCAGTTCCTTTCTGATAAGGACCGCAGTCACTCCTATTATACCTCCGAGCATCAGGCTGCCGGTGTCACCCATGAACACCTGTGCAGGATATGTGTTGTACCACAGGAATCCGATGAGAGCTCCTACCAGTGCCGACATGAATACCGCAAGTTCTCCGCTGCCCGGGATGTACATTATGTTGAGGTAATCCGAATTCACGATATTGCCTCCAAGCCATGCGAATATTCCAAGCACGACTCCGACTATAGCGGATGTGCCGGCAGCAAGACCGTCCATTCCATCTGTGAGGTTCACGCCGTTTGAACATGCGGTGATCACGATGATGATCATCAGCACGTATATCGCCCATTTGCAGTACCAGCCCAATGTGCCTTTGAATGGCGAGAGGTACTTGTAGTCGAACTCATGGCTCTTGACAAACGGGATGGTGGTCTTTGTGCTCTTGATGATGTCCTGCTTCTCCATCTGTACCTCGGCGATGCCTGTGCTGTCTGCCGATATTCCGATGCTCTCGGATGTCTGTACATCTTCCCTGACCGTTATCTGGTCGCTGAAGCATACTGCGAGTCCGATTGCCAGCGCCATCATACCCTGAGCGATCAGCTTTCCTTTTTCGCTCATGCCTTCCTTGTTCTTCTTGAAGACTTTGATATAGTCATCTGCAAATCCTATGAGGAAGAACCATACAGTGCTGACAAGCAGCAGGATCGTGTAGATGTTGGTCAGGTCCGCAAAGCAAAGCACGGGTATGATGACAGATATGAAGATGATGATTCCACCCATCGTAGGGGTGCCTTTCTTCTGCATCTGTCCTTCCAGACCGAGATTGCGTATTGTTTCTCCGATCTGCTTCTTCTGAAGCCATGCGATGATCTTCTTTCCGGCAAATATGGATATGAGCAGCGCTGTGGTAAACGCTGCTATGGCTCTGAATGACAGATACTGGAACAGACCCTGTCCCGGTATGTCAAACTCTTTCAGATGTTCGAACAGATGATATATCATAATGCTTTTACTATCTCTTTTTCGTCAAAATGAACTTTTTCTTTTCCTATTATCTGGTAGGTTTCATGTCCCTTTCCTGCGAGGAGTATGGTGGCTCCCTCGGATGCGATCATCACGGCTGTCCTGATTGCCTGTTCCCTGTCTTCTATGAAGAGAGACCGTGCCTTTCCGCTGGTATCCATTCCGGATCTGATGTCGGCCATGATGTCCGCAGTGTTTTCGCTTCTGCTGTTGTCTGAGGTTACGACTATCTTGTCCGCATACTTCTGTGCGATCAGTCCCATTTCAGGCCTCTTGGTCTTGTCGCGGTCTCCGCCGCAGCCGAAGAGGCAGATGATTTCTCTGTCCGGAGCAATTTCCCTGAGTGTCTTGAGGACGTTCTCCAGGGCATCCGGCGTATGTGCGTAATCAATGATGATCGATGTGTCCTTAGGTCCCTTCAGATTCTCCAGCCTTCCCGGTGCAGGCATCAGGGTGCTGATGGCGGTGAGAACTTCTTCGGGGTCAGCACCGAGAGTAACGGCGGTCGTGTAGATTGCCAGAAGATTGTAGGCGTTATGCATTCCTATCAGTCTGCTCCAGCACTCTCTTCCGTCAAATTTCAGCAACATTCCGTCAAAGCTCTGTTCCATGACCCTGCATGTGTGGTCAGCAATGCTTCTGCAGGAATATGTCACGGTCTGTGCCTTTGTGTTCTGCAGCATCACCATTCCGTTCCTGTCGTCTATGTTTGTTATTGCATATGCGTCAGCAGGCAATGTGTCGAAGAACAGCTTCTTGCATCTGAGGTATTCTGCGAATGTCTTGTGGTAGTCCAGATGGTCGTGAGTCAGGTTGGAGAAGATTCCTGCCTTGAATCTGAGACCTGAAACCCTTTCCTGTTCTACGCCGATCGAACTAACTTCCATGAAGCAGTATTCGCAACCGGCATTCACCATTTCCTTGAGCAGTGAGTTGATTGTCAGCGGATCCGATGTGGTGTTTACCGCTTCCTGTCCCTTTGTACCGACATAATTGGCTATGGTGGACAGCAGACCGCAGTTGTATCCCAGAGCCATGAACATTCTGTAGAGCAGAGTCACGGTGGTAGTCTTTCCATTCGTTCCGGTAATGCCGACAAGCGTCAGCTTTTCAGACGGATTGCCATAGAAGTTGGATGCCATCACTGCCAATGAGTGTCTTGACGATTCCGTTTTTATCAGCGTGATGCCCTCGGTGTCGGTTGAAGCTAGCTGGAACTTTGCCGCCTGCTCATCTTCATAGACGATGGCACGCGCTCCGAGACCGATGGCTCTCGATATGTATTCGTGCCCGTCTGTCGCAAAGCCTTTGACCGCGACGAAGACAGATCCTCTGACTACCTTTCGGGAGTCATTGCATATGGCATCGATCTCTACTGCGCTGTCGCCTTTGACGATGACTGCGCCGCTGTTCCTTAATATCTTGTCAAGTCTCATTTGAGTACCAGTCTAATAGTTCCTTTACCGTTTCCTTTTACCAGTGTCTGGCTCGCAACGTGGCCGGTGCCGCTGTATTCGCATTTGTAGCCACTGTTTTCCACTGCGTATATCGCATCCTTGAGTCCGTATCCCCTTACATCAGGAACCGGTGCTCCGGCACTGCGGTCTATGTGTATGTTCCTTGATTCCATTTCAGGAACCCTGCCTTCCGCCTCGATATCTTCGCTCCACTCTGTCTCGTATGCCCATAGCTCATCCACTATATCCTTGAATGTGCCTGCAGGGACATCTCCGCCGTATGCGTTCACTCCCATGCCGAGCTTGTGGGTATATGTCACCACTATCGCCGTGTATTTCGGATTGTCGGCCGGAAAAAATCCGACAAATGTTCCCTGATGCTTCTTTCTGCCCTGCGCATCCTCATATGGATTGCTGCTTCCAGGCCTTTCCTCCGGGAGAAGGTACATTCTTGCTGTACCCGTCTTTCCGGCAACCGTGCACTTGGCATTCCTCAGCTTCTTTGCGGTACCCTCGAGCGTAACCTGTGTCAATGCCCTTGTCAGGGTGTCTGCCGTAGCTTTTGAACAGATGGAGTTCAGTAGGGTAGGACCGTATTCCTGCTCGACCATGCCATCCTTCTCGGTGCTCTCCACGATGTATGGCTTCATCATCTTTCCGTCATTTGCTATGGCATTGTAGAAGGTTGCCACCTGCAGTGGCGTTACCTTCACCGAGTATCCGATTGCTGAAGAAACCAGATGGGTTTCGCGCCAGCTCTTTTCGTGAGGATCCGGTATGCTTGGCTTGCCGCTTCCTCTTTCGGTCAGCTCGAAGTCAAAGTTTGCACCCATGTTATATGAGTGAAGCCTGCTGGTGAACTCCTCCGGTCTGTCACCGTAAATGTCTTTCACAAGACGGCGGAACACATAGTTGGAAGATATCTGGAATCCATACAGTACAGATACCATGTTTCTTCCTGTATTCCTTTCGTATGTCAGTATGTAGTCGTCCTGCGGAACCTCCCTGATGCTGTATTCGCTCATTATTCCGTGGTTGGTCGGAATCTCTTTGTCCAAGGTGACCTTCCCGTCTTCAAGAAGCGTTGTAAGCGTGACAGCCTTGAATACCGATCCGGGCTCTCCTGGGCGTCCTGCTGCCATATTGAAGCTTTCGCAGAAGCGTCCCAGGCTGTCCTTGTGCAGGTTTACCATAGCACGCACGGCTCCTGTCTCCACATCCATTATGACTACACATCCGCTTTCGATCACTTCAGACCTTGACATGTTCTTCCTGAGGGCCTTGTCGGCAATGTCCTGGATGTTTATGTCGATGGTGGTACGTACGTCACATCCGTCTTCTGCTGCAGTCGAGGTGCTGTCTACGTCCTTTATCCATTTGAACTTGTCAGTGCGGCGTTCCCACGCCTGGCCTTCCTTGCCGTGCAGCATATAATGGAACTTTCCTTCTATGCCTATGTGTATTGCACTGGTGTCGTCGTTGTTCTTTACATATCCGATGACACGTCTTGCGAGACTTCCATACGGATACAGTCTTTTGTCTTCTTCCACTACGATAAGTCCGCCTTTGTGTGCTGGTTCGTTGAAGAGAGGCAGTTCCTTCAGTTCAAGCAGCTTGCCGTGGTCAATCTTCGATGCCATGCTGACATACTTTCTCTTGTTGGCGCGGCCATGCTTTATCCTCTGCATATAGTAGGCGGAGTCCCTGCCTTCTTCCCTGAGGACTTCTGCCAGTCCTTTTGAAAGCAGCTCGGCTTTCTCCATCCATTCCTTCTCGTCCTTCAGACCGCTCTTCTTGTTGCTGTCATTCGCCTCCTTCTGGACGTAGCAGTCCATGTATATGTTATATAGCGGAGTCGATATGGCCAGAAGCTTTCCGTTGTGGTCGATGATGGAGCCGCGTCTAGGCTCTATGATCTCCATCTGCTTTGACGGCTGGAAATGCCTGATGAACTTCTGGTTCGGCTCCCATATCCACTGGATGTAGAATATCCTTCCGATGACTATGATCGAAATCAGGAGGAAGAATATATGAAAGAACATCAGAACCCTGCTGGGTCTGCGTTTTTCCTTTTCTTCTATGTTTCCCGTCTTTGCCATGGACTTCCTTTATTCTACATTTATTCTTTCTGCCGGCTTTACAGGTGCCGTAACCTTGGAACCTCCTTCCTCAAGCATCTTTTCAACGGTGCTGATCCTTCCGAGCTTCACGAACTCATAAGTCTTCTGAGCGTGGTAGACCTTGTAGTCTTCAAGGATAGCCTTGTTGGCCTCGACCTTCACCATTGTCTGTTCGATCTTATAGTTGAGGAAGATGTTTATAAGACCGAGCATGAACAGGAACATGATGTACGGAAGCAGGCGGTCCACCCTTAGGAGCAACAAGATGTCTCCGCTCAGGATGGATCTGATGACAGTCTTCATTGTCATTTTTTCCTGTGTACCTTCCTTGTTCATGTCTGTCAAATCTTTTCTGCGATTCTAAGTTTGGCACTTCGTGCCCTGGTGTTGGCTGCAATCTCGCTCTCCTCAGGAAGTATAGGCTTCCTGTTGACCGCCTTCAGCGGCGCGCTTGCATTTCCATAGAAATCTTTCTCGACCTTGCCCTCGATGTTTCCGGCCTTGATGAAGTTCTTGACCATCCTGTCCTCGAGGGAGTGGTAGGTTATGACAACCAGCTTTCCTCCCGGTTTCAGGGATCTGGCAGCTCCGGTCAGGAACTTCTCGAGCGATTTCATCTCCTGGTTCACTTCAATCCTCAGTGCCTGATAAACCTTTGCCAGGAACTTGTGCTCTGCAAATTTCGGCAGTGCGTTTTCGATGGCCTTGCCGAGGTCACTCGTTGTGGCAATCGGTGCAGATTCGCGTGCCTTGCAGATGAGCTGGGCAATCTTCCTGCTGTTGTCGACTTCTCCGTATAGTCTGAGTATCTTTTCGAGATCCTCGTAGCTGTATGAGTTGACGATGTCTGCGGCGGTCGTCGTGGCTTCCTGGTTCATCCTCATGTCCAGCGGGGCTTCATAACGGAATGAAAAGCCTCTTTCAGCTGTGTCGAATTGGTGTGATGACACTCCGAGGTCTGCAAGTACTCCGTCTATTCCGCCTTTATATCCCTGATGCAGCACATGGTTGTGAATCCATCGGAAATCACTCCTGATGAGCGTCAGGCGAGAGTCGTCGGGCTTGTTTGCTATTGCATCAGAGTCTCGATCGAAAGCGAGCACACGCCCATTGATTGATAAGCGTGAAAGTATTTCGGACGTGTGCCCGCCTCCTCCGAATGTAGCGTCAGCGTAGACACCATCAGCGGAGTCTACAAGTGCGGATACGCTCTCGTCTAATAAAACTGAAGTATGATATTCTGACATTCCCGGTCCTCCGTGTCTAGATTGTTTCTGACAATGAACCGGCTATAGAAATGAAATCTTCGTTGGAAATGATGCTGGACTCGTAATTTTCCTTGGCCCAGATCTCGATCTTGTAATCGTTGCCGGAGAAGACGACTTCCTTAGTCACGCCGATCATTTCAAGAAGTTTCTTTGGGATGGAGATGCGGCCAAGTTTTGCATCAGGCTCCACTATGGCGCAATTATGCATGTATGCTCTCCAGAATTTAGCGTGCTTTTCGTTGAAAGCCGGGTTGAGTCTTGAGAGGACCTTCTCCGACTGGCGTTCCCACTCCGAATAGGTGTACATTTCGAGGCAGTCACTGAAGTTTTCCTTCCTGATGACGAATCTCATGTCACCTTCGGCGGGCATGATGCCTTTGAAGGCGGCAGGGAAAATAAGTCTTCCCTTGTCGTCTACCTTGACATTATATTCGCCGATGAATCTGACCATAATTACTTTTCACGCTAATCGACACAAAGGTATGTATAATTTTCCATTTTCTTCCATTTTCTTCCAAAATTTTCCACATTTTTTTCAACAAGACTTTCGGACTATATAATTTTAGTGTACTTTTGCATCAGATAAAGAATTACAGAGCCGTTTATGAAACACAGATATCTGATTTTGACTGTCCTGACAGCCATGGTACTTGCTGTTTCCGTATCATGCGGAAAGCGTGGAAAATCAAATGATGCGGATGCTCATGTTGCTGATACAGACACACTTGTCAATGTGGGACCGATGGGGTTTGACCAGGATTCCCTGACTGTAAAAGAGGGGGTCGTGAAGTCCGGGCAGTTTTTCTCGACCCTGTTGGGATCTCTGGGCATGAATGCTCAGGATGCGTATAATCTTACTCAGGCATGTGATACTGTTTTCGATGTGAAGACTCTTCGCGTGGGACAGTCGTACAAGGCATATTATTCGACTGAAGACAAGCTAGAATATCTGGTTTATGACAGGGACAGAATGAGCTGTGTGGTCTTCGACTGCACTTCTCCATTTGATGCATGGGTATATGTGAAGCCGGTGGAGTTCAGAGACAGATATGCTGATGTGACCATCAGTTCCTCTCTATGGAATGACATGCTCGCGGCAGCTGTCTCTCCGCTGCTTATCCTCAGTCTCTCAGATATTTATGCATGGACGGTTGATTTCTTCGGATTGCAGAAGGGGGATCGTTTCAGGGTCCTTTATCAGGAAAAGTTATGCGACGGAAATGTGATAGCGGTGGACACTGTCAGATATGCAGTATTCTCGCACAATGGAGAAGATTTCCCTGCTATCCTGTTTGATCAGAAGGATGGAGGTAACATATGGTGGAATGAGAAAGGGGAGAGCATGAGAAAGGCTTTCCTGAAGGCTCCTCTTAAATATTCCAGAATCAGTTCAGGCTTTTCATATGCACGCAGGCATCCGGTGACACGTAAGGTCCAGCCCCATACCGGAGTTGACTATGCGGCTCCTAAGGGAACTCCGGTGATGACTATCGGAGATGGCGTGATCACAAGCATGAAATATGAGGGTGCGGGAGGAAATACAGTAAGGATAAGACACAACTCGGTCTATTCTACCGCATATCTGCATCTTTCAAAATATGGCAAAGGTCTTAAAGTCGGACAGAGGGTAAGGCAGGGTGACGTGATAGGATATGTCGGCTCGACAGGCCGCTCGACAGGTCCGCACCTTGACTTCAGAGTATGGAAGAACGGCAGCCCGATCAACCCGCTCAAAATGGATTCTCCACCGGCGGAACCTCTCAAAGCAGAGTTTAAGGATGAGTTTGCTGCTGCATATCGCGACTATCAGCATGAGATAGATGCAATTCAGGCCCGCACGGTGGTGCAGGCCCTCTTCGAACTATTGTAATACGCACCGGATCATTGTGCGATAAATCTGTATACTATTTCTCCGGTCTGTCTGGCCGGGGCTGCAGATGATTGTGAAAACCTTGATTTCAATGCGGCCTCCAAAGCAAACTTCCTGAGAAGACGGTTTGTCGAAGATATTTCTTCAACCACATGAGCTTCAATCACTTTGCCTTGCGGATTGACTATGATGGTAACGGTTACGTCTCCTCCGGAATATCCCTTGTATGCCGGGATGGGAAGATAGCTTGCCTTGCGTCCATCAAGCCTGTATGACAGAACCGAAGGACCGCTGTATACCTTCTCTGATGTCTTCTCTGATGAGGAACCTTTCCTGCCTAGATCGACGGTCTCACCTCTGGCATCTTCTTCGATAGCGTTGCTCTGGCCGTTCTTGAGATCCTGCGCCAGTCTTTCCGCATCTTTGTACAGCTGTTCGGCATCAGTTCCTCTGTCATCCTTAAGGAAGGCCCCGCGGTCTACGGCTATGTTCCTGACGCTTGGTGTCGATGTACCGGAAATCTTTTCCTCCAGTCTCTGTCTTATGGCCTCGAGCTTGGAAAGTTCCTTCTCCAGTTCCTCCATCTCCTTCTGCTGCCTTTCAATCTCCTCCTGCTTCGAGAAGTCTATGACAAAGGATTCCTCTCTTCTTACGGTGGCATCTATCTGATATAGCAGCAAGACAATAATCACCGTGAGATGAAATATCACGGTGATAAGTATTCCTGCATTATTTTCGCCTCTTCTACTCAAGATGTTTCTGGATTGTAGCGGAAATTATGTCGATTGCAACCTTGTTGTGCCCTCCCTGCGGAATGATGAGGTCTGCGTATCTCTTGCTTGGTTCAATGAACTGAAGGTACATCGGCTTCACGGTGTTTGAATAACGTTCGATCACCCATTCAACCGTCTTGCCTCTTTCCACGATATCCCTGGCCATGACTCTCATCAGCCTGTCGTCGTCATCCGCGTCGACGAATATCTTGATATCCATCAGGTTACGGAGCTTAGGGTCGGTGAAGATGAGGATACCTTCAACTATTATGACGTCGGCTGGAGTCACTGTTACCGTCTCGTCTTTCGAACGTCCGCAGGTGATATAGGAATATACCGGCTGCTCCACTACCTTACCCTCCTTCAATTCCTGAAGCTGCTCTCTGAGAAGATCGAAGTCAATGGAATCCGGGTGATCGAAATTGTGCACCCTTTTCTGCTCTTCTGTAAAGTGGCTCAGATCCTTATAGTATGAATCCTGAGGAATTACCACCACATTTTCCTTGAGCTGTTCTGTGATGGCCTTGACTACTGTCGTCTTACCTGAACCGGAGCCTCCGGCTATGCCTATTATCAACATGGTATTCTTGGTTGATTGAGATCCCCGGTAAGACCGGGGATGACGTTTCTAGTATTCTGCGTTCTTTGGAGTGCGAGGGAATGGGATAACGTCACGGATGTTGGACATGCCGGTAACGAAGAGGAGCAGTCGCTCGAATCCGAGACCGAATCCGCTGTGAGGGGCCGATCCGAAGCGGCGTGTGTCGAGGTACCACTCGAGACCCTTGCGGCTCATGCCGGTCTCCTCGATGCGTGCCTCAAGCTTCTGGAGGGATGCCTCACGCTCTGAACCTCCGATGATCTCGCCGATCTTAGGGAAGAGGACGTCCATCGCACGGACAGTCTTTCCGTCCTCGTTCTGCTTCATATAGAATGCCTTGATGTCCTTCGGATAGTCGGTAAGGATCACAGGCTTCTTGAAATGCTTCTCCACGAGGTATCTCTCATGCTCGCTCTGGAGATCTGTGCCCCAGCTTATAGGATATTCCCACTCTACGCCGGCTGCCTCGAGAATCTTGACACCTTCAGTGTAGGTGAGGCGTACGAACTCTGTGTCAGCGACTCCTTCGAGACGCTCGAGAAGCTCGTTGTCATATCTGTCATTGAGGAACTTGATGTCGTCGTAGCAGTTTTCAAGTGCATATTTCACGAGATACTTGATGAACTCCTCAGCGAGGTCCATGTTGTCCTTGATGTCATAGAATGCCATCTCAGGCTCGATCATCCAGAACTCTGCAAGGTGACGAGGAGTGTTAGAGTTCTCAGCGCGGAATGTAGGTCCGAATGTATAGATGTCACCGAGAGCCATCGCTCCGAGCTCACCCTCGAGCTGTCCGCTCACTGTGAGGCTGGTCTCCTTTCCGAAGAAATCCTTCGAGTAGTCGATGCCGCCCTTCTTGTTGCGTGGGAGGTTCTCCATGTCGAGAGTAGTCACGCGGAACATCTGTCCTGCGCCCTCGCAGTCAGATGCTGTGATGAGCGGGGTGTGGATGTATACGAATCCCTTCTCATTGAAGAACTGATGGATAGCATAAGCCATCTTGCTCCTGATGCGGTAGATCGCTCCGAATGTATTTGTCCTTGGACGAAGGTGAGCGACGCTTCTGAGGAACTCGAAAGAAGTGTCTTTCTTCTGGAGAGGGTAGCGTACAGGGTCGCATTCTCCGTAGATCTCGATCTCTGATGCCTGGATCTCGGTGCTCTGTCCGCCACCTACAGACTCAACGAGCATGCCTCTTACTGCGATGCATGCGCCTGTCGTCACCTTTGCAAGAACCGCCTCGTTCTCAGGGGTCTTGTCAACTACAATCTGAATATTATTTATTGTAGAACCGTCATTGAGTGCTATGAATGCCACATTCTTGTTTCCTCTCTTGGTCCTTACCCATCCTTTGGCAAGAACCTCTCTTCCAGCCTCGCTCTTGAGCAGGTCTTTGACTTTGGTTCTGATAACTGTTTCCATTGTGATATAGTGATTTTACAAACTTTGCAAAGATAATTGATTTAGCCCTATTTGCCTAAAATTTTGCCTTTAATGTCTGTGTTGTCGATTCTGCCTGAGAATTTTTCTGCTCCGACACCAACAGCAAATACCGGAACAGCTCCTCCTGTATGCGATCCGGTAGTCCATCCGATCGAGCAGCTTTTATTGAATTCAGCATTTGCCTTGTGGTCAAGGACATTCTTCTTGCCGCTTTCGATCCACTGGCTCTCCATCTTCTCCCAGTTTATCGTGCTGCTTCCGCATCCGAGGGTCAGACCTCCTGTCTCGTGATCTGCTGTAACTACTATCAGTGTCTCGTCCGGATGCTCCAGGTAGAACTTGTATGCAACCTTGACTGCATTGTCGAAATCTATGACATTCTCTACCATGGACATTGTCCTGTTGTCATGAGCCGCCCAGTCGATTGCTCCGCCTTCTCCCATGATGAAGAAAGGCTGCTCATCGCCAAGGAAATCAAGCGCAAGCTCAAGCATCTGCGCCATAGTCGCGTCCTCTTCTTCTACTCCGTCGCTGACATAGTTGTCAGCGCTTTCGTTTCTGTTGCTTGCCTGGCAGAATACCACCTTCTCTGCTCCCTCTGACTCTGCCTTGAATTCCTCGATGCCGTAGCTGACAACATATCCGTTCTTTTCAAGATATGCATCAGTGGCTTCCTTATCGCCTGCCTTGTCCTTATGGTCAAGGAATCCGGCTCCTGCAAAGAAATCAAATCCGCTTGCAGGAATCTGGCTGCTTATTTCGTAATAGTTTCCCCTGTTGAAGCTATGTGCATAGAAAGATGCCGGAGTGGCGTGGTTGATAGGAACCGTGGACATGATGCCGATTCTGTATCCGTCTTTCTTCAGGGCATATGCGACGCTCTCGATCTCGACGCTGTCCTTGTTTATGCCGACTGTACCGTTGTTCGCCTTCTCACCGCATGCAATGGCAGTTCCTGCGGCAGAAGAACATGTGATATGTCTGTTTGCAGAATGCGTCGTGGCAGTTCCGTAGTATGGGAACTGACTTATCTGCAGCTCTTCCCCGCCAAGTTTCCCTGCCTTATGGGACAGATATGACTCTGTTACAGCCACATGTGTGGCGCCCATGCCATCTCCGATGAACAGGAAGATGTATTTTGCTTTATGATTTTCTTTCTCGGATCCGCTTGTGCACCCGGTCAGTGCCACGGCAGTTGCGATGACTGCAATGATAAGGAATATTTTTTTCATTGTATTATTGTTTATATGATTATTCGTACAATCCTACAAATTTATCTATTTTTCTCCAATGTTCTCCATTTGAGGCAATAAAAAAAGCAGTCCATGAGGACTGCTTTCTTTATGAAAGTGATAATAAATTACTCTTCTGCCGGCTTTCTGGCTGTGTACATGATCTTGAGCGCAGAGCACTTACGAAGCTCCTGCTTGACGTCTGTAACGATACCCATACGGGTGCTCTCATCAGCCTTGATTACTACTGTCATAAATGACCTGTCAGCCTCAGACATCGCGTCACGCTCTGCAGCGATGAAGTCGCGGATCTCGTTTACTGTCTTGAATGAGTCATTGAGCTGGATACGTGAATCGTTACCATACTGAGCCTGAAGGCTTCTGATAGGGGTACCGATGTTGATGTAAGAAGAAAGGTCCTTTCTTTCCAACTTAGCGATCTCGGAAGCTTCCGGAAGCTTTACAATGACTTTGTTCTCAGTCTCACGCATTGTGGTTGTCACCATGAAGAAGAACAACAGCATGAAGACGATATCAGACAGAGAGCCTGAAGGTGGCTGTGGTACTGTCCTTTTCTCTTTATTCTTGAATCTTGACATATTGCTATTCTCCTATTATTTCTTGGAAACATCCTTAGGCTCTGCCTCTGAAATGTTCTGAGGAACTGCCTTTCTTACAATGTTCTGCTCGTCTTCGTCGCACTTGATGTAAAGCTTTCCGAAGTTTGTCATCGCCCACTCGTCACGGAGTTCGTTAACGGCCTTTACGAGCTCGTTCTGAACTGCCATGTATGCCTGGTAGCTGGTACCACGGTCATTCTGGAGTGAGATGACTCCCTTGGAAACCATACAAGGGCCGAATCCTTCGATTTCGATTTCTTCCTTCTCTGGAAGATTCGGATCGTCTGCAGGGTTTGTGAGGAACTCTTTGATCTTGTCTTTGAGTTGGCTGACGTGCATAGGTTCAGTACCAGCAAGAAGTCTATCGGCTGAGTTAATCTTCACAATGATGATGTTGCGGCGATTAACCTTCTGATCCTCTACCTTCTGATTTGGGTCAGGCATAGGAGGGAGACGACGCTGCAGACCCTTGTCCTGATCCATGGTGGTGGTCATCATGAAGAAGCAGAGCAGAAGGAATGCCATATCCGCCGTTGAACTTGAATTGATTTCTGGTGTTTTCTTACCCATGGTGTCAATTATTTACGAGTTGCACCGACAATCCATCCTACGATAAGCGCAAGGATAGCGCCTCCGAAGAGGAAGTATGTAAGGTTGAGGAATGTGTCGGTCATTTTAAGTGTTGCGTCTGAAACAGGGTCGCCGAGATATCCTACGGCTGGTGTTCCTGGAGCAAGTACATATGCAACTGCAACCACTGCAACCACTGCAACGAGACCGATGAGGAGCTTGAGCAGGCTCTTCGGATCGTTGATTCCACCAATCACAACCACACCGAAAAGAACGGAGAGGATTGCGACAAGTGCGAATCCATAGGCACAGTAGAGCATGTTGTCGACAGGAGCGTTTCCGTTGGTCTCAAATCCTACGAGGAAGCCGTAGAAGCTGAACACAACGCCCACTGCGAACAATACCGCCAGGACCCATTTTAATATTTTTGTGTATTTCATTTTAAAGAAAAGTCAATTGTTATTTTCCCTGATACTTTACCAAGATATCCATCAATGAGATAGTTGCGTCCTCCATGTCGATTGTGAGAGACTCAACCTGTGAAAGGATGTAGTTGTAGAAGATCTGAAGGATAACGGCAACGATCAAACCGCCGACTGTAGTAATCAAAGCGACCTTCATACCACCTGCTACGACTGCTGGAGACATGTCACCTGCAACCATGATGGCGTCGAATGCCTGGATCATACCGATAACTGTACCCAAGAATCCGAGTGAAGGAGCGATAGCGATGAAGAGAGAGATCCATGAAAGGTTCTGCTCCATCTGGCTTGCAGCAACTCCGCCATAAGAAACCACTGACTTCTCAACCTCCTCAAGGCTCTGACCGTCAGCAAGACGAAGGAATGCCTGAGTGAAGATAGATGCTACAGGACCGCGAGTGTTGCGGCAAACCTCTGTTGCAGCCTCAACGCCACCATTCTGGAGAGCCTCCTCGATCTTGGCGAGAAGCTTCTTGGTGTTGGTCTTTGAGAATGAGAGGTAAAGGATACGCTCGATACAGAGAGCGAGACCGAGGATAAGGCAGGCGATTACGAGTGCCATGAAGCCTGCACCACCTTCAATGAACTTTGTCTTGAGGGCCTGGTGCATAGGAACCTCCTCAGGAAGTGCGTCAGTAGCCTCAGTAGTCTCAGCTACTACCTCAGTTGCTGTAGTGTCAGCAGGCTGCTCGTCCTGAGCTGCTGCGTTCTGTGCAGAAAAGGCCATAACGCCCATTACTGCCAAAAACATGAAAATTTTTTTCATAATTGTTTTTGTGTGTTTTGATTAATTAAGTTATTGAATTGTTTTTAGTTAATATTTCCAATTCCGGTCAGGACAGTATACACCTATCCTAAAATCCGGTGCAATTTAGCAATAAATTTTCAATCAGCAATATTTATTTTGATATTTCTCCCCTCAGGTTCAGTTTGAGGAGATCTTTTACCGTTGCGTTGTCAGGGAAGACTCCCATGAGGTAGAACAGCTTGGCCAGTGCGCTCTCTGTAGTACTGTCATATCCGCTGATTACTCCGGCATCCTTGAGGCATTTTCCTGTCGCGTATATGTCCATGTTCACGCTGCCGGCAATACACTGTGTGACATTCAGTATTATCTTGCCCATTGCATCGGCTTCTCTGACTATGTCGAGGAACCACTCTTTCGTTGGGGCGTTGCCTGCTCCATAGGTCTCGATGATTACTGCCCTGGTGTCACGGCTGCAAAGGATTTCCCTGACTATCTGCGGGGTTATGCCAGGGTGCATCTTGAGTATGGATACACGTGTGTCAAGGCATTTCCTGAAAATAGGCATGGCATCCCAGTCTGACGGTTTCAGGATTATCTGGTCGTGGTATCTGATGCTGATGCCGGCCTCGGCTAGAGGAGGGTAGTTCTCCGAGCGGAATGCCCTGAAGTTGTCTGCATTCATCTTGCTGGTGCGGCAGCCTCTCATGAGTATGCTGTCGAAGCAGATGCAGACTTCGGGTACGAGTGCGTTTCCGTTCTCGTCTTTTGCAGCCGCTATTTCAACAGATGATATCAGGTTTTCCTTTCCGTCCGTCCTCGGACTGCCGATGGGGAGCTGACTGCCTGTGAAGATGACCGGCTTGGTAAGCCCTTCGATCATGAAGCTCAATGCAGAGGCGGAGTAGGCCATCGTGTCAGTTCCGTGCAGGATCACGAATCCGTCGTACTCATCATATTTATTCTCAATGAGTTCCGCGAGAGATGCCCATAATGACGGCTCTACGTCAGATGAGTCGATCAAAGGAGAAAAGGTGTATGAGTCAATCCTGTATGCGAATTTCCTGAGTTCGGGGACCTCCTCGAGAATCTGGCTGAAATCGAAGGGGATGAGAGCCTGGAGCTCGGGATCTTCCTTCATTCCTATGGTACCTCCTGTGTAGATCAGGAGAATTGCGGACTTCTTCATATGGCGAAAAGTTTTTGTGCGTTTGAGGTTGTTGTCGTTGCAATGGTTTCCATGTCCTCTTCCAAGAGGTCGGCCAGACGTGCGGCTATGTGTGGGACGTAGCTGCTTTCATTGCGTTTGCCACGGAATGGTACGGGAGTGAGATACGGTGAGTCGGTTTCCAGCAGGATCCTGTCAAGAGGAATGCTTCTGACTGTTTCTGCTATCGATGCCTTCTTGTATGTGAGGACCCCTCCTGCTCCGATGTACCAGTCTCCAAGTTTCTGAAGCTCCCGGTATGTCTCTATGCTGCCGCTGAAGGCGTGGAACACTCCCCGCAGACCCAGATGTCTGCAGTCTTTCAATACGTTGATTATCAGTTCGGTGGATTCCCGGGAATGGATGATGACCGGCAGGTTCATCCTTGCAGCCATTTCCAGCTGGGTGCGGAACACTTCTTCCTGTTCCTTGACGAAGTCCCGGGACCAGTAGCAGTCCATGCCTATTTCGCCTATCGCCCATATCTTCCTGTCGATATGTTTCTCCAGCAGGGACATCTCTTCCTGCCAGTTTCCGTCGACGGAGGTCGGATGGAGTCCGAGACATGGGAAAAGAGTTCCTTCATGTCTGTCTGCCAGGGTGAACATCTCCTGCCGCGTCTTGGAATCAATGTCAGGCAGGATCATCTTGGAGACACCTGCAGCTACAGCTCTTTCGACGGCAAGGTCCTCCTCGCCGGAGAACGCTTCGTCGTACAGGTGTGTATGTGTGTCTGTGAACATATCAGCTTCCATTTGCAGCCTATCCTGCAAATTTAAGCATTTTCGTTAAAGATTCAATTTTTCTTGATCCTGATGCTGCATCTCTGCAGCAGATCCGTGGAGATGAAGCCATCCATCTCGAGAATCGTTATGAGATTTGATGCCGTGGCGTAACCGATTCCCATTCTCTGGGCCAGTTCCTCTATGGTTATGCCGCGTTCTTCCTGTATGATTGCCATGATGTCTTTCATCATGGACATATGCCCGGGGTCTGTCTGGTCCTTGTAGGCGCTTTCTATGATTTCTGACCAGGAGACCGTCCTGCCCGGAGCCGCCTTGCTGAACCCTAGATTGCCGACCAGGCTGCGTATGTCGGTCATGGGCTCTGCTATCTTGCTGCTGATCAGGCTATTGCATCCTTGTGACCTTATGTCGTCCACTCTCCCGGGAAGAGCGTATACATCCCTGTCATATGAGAAGGCCAGACGGGCGGTCATCATTCCTCCTCCCTTCAGCTTGGATTCGATGAGGATCGTGGCTTTGCTGAGTCCTGCAATGATCCTGTTTCTTCTCAAGAAATGTATGGGTAGCGGAGGCGTTCCGGGAGGATAATCCGTGACCAGGGCGCATCCGGGTGTCTTGCACAGCATATCAGCGAATGCACTGTGACGGTAAGGGTATACGTCGTCCGGTCCGGTTGCCATCACGGCAATGGTAGGAAGCCCGAACTCTATCGCTGCCTTATGTGCACAGATATCTGTTCCAAGTGCCAGTCCGCTGATTATGACCGGCTTGTCTTCTGATGAGGCCAATTCTGCCACGGTCTTCCGGCACCACTCCTTGCCATATTGGGAGACGTCCCTCGTGCCGACGATGGATATGCTCGCCGACGGTTTCCATAGTTCTGTCGCAGGAGTTGAGCTTTTGATGTACAGGCCCAGCGGGGCGTCCGGGCATTCTTCAAGAAGTCCGGGGTAACCTTCCTGCCCCCATCCGACAAAGTCAATACCTTGTCTTTCCAGCCTTTTCAACTCGTCCTCGGCTTCGTATACTGCAGCCTTCCGTATGCTGGCGGTATGCTTCGAAAACGGACCGAGCAAATCCGTCAGTTGTTCCTTTCCTGTCCTGAAAACCTCGCGTGCACTTCCGAGGTGCCTTATAAGTGCTGTTCCTGTCTTTGGCTCGAATCCGAAGATCTTGCCAAGTGCACATAGACACACCTTTTCCTCAAAATCGTTCATGCCGCCAAGGTATAACGAAAATCGGTTCCCAGACAGCTCTGAGAACCGATTTTTCTTTTTCTTTAAAGGATTTTTTCTTTTTCTTTAAATTATTTCTCTTTTTTTAACAAAACTAATCCTTCATCAGATGATAAGCAGCGCATCTCCGTATGGACCGAACTTGTAGTCCTGCTCGAGCGCGGTCTTGTAAGCCTTCATGACATTCTCGTATCCTCCGAATGCCGCTACCGACATGAGCATTGTAGAACCGGGACGGTGGAAGTTGGATACGATCGCATTCGGAACTGCAAACCTGTGAGGCGGGAAGATGAACTTGTTGGTCCATCCGTCATATGCATTGACCTCGTCGTTGGTTGTCGTGTAGGTTTCAAGACCGCGGATGACGGTGATACCTACTGCAAGAACCTTGTGTCCTGCTTTCTTTGTGCTGTTGATCAGGTTGGCGGCTTCCTCTGTTATTATGAGTCTCTCAGAGTCCATCTTGTGCTTTGAAAGATCCTCGACATCCACTTCCCTGAAGTGTCCGATACCCATATGGAGTGTGATGAACGCTTTGTTTATGTCCTTGAGAATCATTCTGTTGAAGAGCTCGCGGCTGAAGTGGAGGCCTGCGGCAGGTGCAGAAACGGCTCCCTCGTGCTTCGCGAAGATTGTCTGGAAATTCTCGGCATCTTCAGGAGTCACTTCCTTCTTTACCCAATCAGGAACCGGTGTCTGGCCGAGTCCGAAGAGAGTTTCCTTGAAGTCCTCGTAGCTGCCGTCATAAAGGAAGCGGAGAGTACGTCCTCTTGAGGTGGTGTTGTCGATTACTTCGGCCACAAGACTTTCGTCTTCTCCGAAGTACAGCTTGTTTCCGATTCTGATCTTTCTCGCAGGGTCTACGATGACGTCCCAAAGCCTCTGCTCGCGGTTGAGCTCCCTGAGGAGGAATACCTCGATGTCTGCTCCAGTCTTCTCCTTGTTTCCGTACAATCTCGCAGGGAATACCTTTGTGTCGTTAAGGACGAATGTGTCACCTTTTTCGAAATAATCGATGATATCCTTGAACAGCTTGTGCTCTATCTCGCCTGTCTTTCTGTTCAGCACCATCATCTTGCACTCGTCTCTCCATCTTGGTGGCTCCGACGCTATCCTGTCTGCAGGCAGGTTGAACTGGAATTGTGAAAGTTTCATATGTCTTTTTTGAAATTTAACTGCAAATCATATCATTATACGATTATTTGCAGATTTTGTTTCAACTGACATGCAAAAAATCAGCCGAAGCTACACTTTTGCCTCTCTGAAGACTTCGAGTATTGACGGATAAGTGTTTGTCAGGAAAGGAGGAAGGCTTGATTTCGCCACCCATGCAGCCTTTGCGATGTCTTCTTCCTGCTGCGGTGTCAGGTCTGTAGGGTCGGTGTATAACATATCGAACCACCATGTATGCTTCAGATGCCATATCCCGTTTCTTTTGTAACAGTGGTCTGTAATGCAGATCAGCCCTCTTGACTGCAGTTCATAGATGCCGGTCTCCTCACGTACCTCCCTGAGTGCTGTCGTCTCGATGTCTTCACCCGGATCCTGATGCCCCTTCGGGAGATCCCACAGGCCGTTTCTGCTGATCAGGAGATAGTCGCCCCTTCTGTTTGAAACCAATCCTCCACCGGCATTTACCTCAAGGAACTCCGAGCATATTCCGGCGTAAGTCTCTTCTACGTCTGCCGTAGGTATGTATATCCTGTGCAGATTGTCTGACGTCTCCACCATCTCCACGAGAGAATGTATGTCTGCGCTGGAGCCTATGTTGAAAAGGATTGCGTTCGGGTCAGTCAAGGCCATCTCGTCAGGATGGCAGATTATTATGCACCTCTTTTCGAAGTATATTTTGTACATTTGACCTATAATTTTATTAACTTTGCCAATCATGCTTGTTCCGGCACGTCTGATGCAGGTGCAAAGATAAGCAGAAGAACTGAAAAACAAATCAAAGGAAATAACTATGGAATCAGTAGAAAAAGCAGTAGCCAAGTCACTTCTTGACATAAAGGCAGTGATGTTGAGACCTGAAAATCCATTTACCTGGGCGTCAGGTTGGAAATCGCCTATATATTGTGATAACAGAAAGGTCCTTTCATATCCGGAAATACGTGAGAACATATGTCAGTGGATGGCTGAAATCATCAGAAAGAGATATCCTGATGTTGAAGTCATTGCCGGTGTCGCAACCGGTGCGATCGCTCATGGCTATCTTGTCGCCCATATCCTCGGCAAGCCGTTCTGCTATGTGAGGCCTAAGCCAAAGGATCATGGTACAGGCTCTCAGATCGAGGGACTTCTTGACAAGGGTGCAAAGGTTGTCATTGTCGAAGACCTCATTTCGACAGGTATGAGCAGTCTTGCGGCAAAGAATGCTCTCGTGAATGCGGGCGCTAACATCATGGGTATGGTTGCCATCTTCTCATATAATTTCAACCAGTCGCGCAAGGCTTTTGAAAATGCAGATGTCGAGCTTACCACTCTTTCAAATTACGATACACTCATAGAAGTGGCATCCGAGACCGGCTATGTAAAGGAGTCGGACAAGGATGTTCTGAAGGAGTGGAGATTCTCACCTTCTACCTGGGGCAAGACCGAATAATATGGCAGTCGAGATAAAGAGCAAGCGTGCCGTGGTGTCCAAGGCTCCCTATGAGCTGTACATGACATTCGTGGATATGCGCAATTTCGTCCAGTTTCTTCCAGAAGACAAGAAACAGGGTGTGAATGCCGATTATGATACCATTCATGCAGAAGTGCAGGGGTTCAATATCGGAGTCAAGGTCGTGGAGCGTGTTCCGTATTCAAGGATAGAATATGCAGACGATGGAGCTCCGTTCCAGTTCCGTCTCAAGCTTCACTTCGATGCCGCATCCGATCCGTATAAGACCGATTTCCAGATCGTGGTCGATGCGGAGCTGAACTTTATGATGAAGACCATTCTCGGAGGAAAGATCAAGGATGGTCTGGATAAGGTTGTGGATGCCCTGGTGGCAATGTCCGAGGGCAGGATGCCTGAAGGTGTGGATCCGTCTATGTTCAATAAATGATAGCAGACCAGTCATTCAAGAAGTATATGGAAGAGGCGATAGGGAGCGAAAATGCCCTTGTCGCTTTTTCTGCATTTGATGAGCCGGCTTCAGTGTCGGTGCGCCTGAATCCCTTCAAGGGGACTTCAGGGCCGCAGGGGCGTGAGGTGAGCTGGTGCCGATATGGACGTATTCTGGAGGAACGTCCGGTCTTTACGCTTGATCCGTTGTTCCATGCCGGAGCCTATTACGTCCAGGATTCATCGTCGATGTTTGTGGGTTATGCGTTCCGTGAATTTCTCAAGGATTTTCCTAAACCTGCATCCCGCCCGTTGAGGGTACTTGACCTTTGTGCGGCTCCGGGAGGGAAGACCACGGATCTTGCATCGTCCCTCAGAGAAGCATGCGGGGATGATTTTTTGCTGGTTGCCAATGAAGTCATGAAGGCCAGGGTCGGTGTCCTGGCGGACAATGTCGCGATATGGGGTGACCCGAATGTCGTTGTGACGACCGATGATCCTCGTGCGTTTCAGGCCCTCCCGGGTTTCTTCGATATCGTCGTGACCGATGTGCCATGTTCCGGAGAAGGAATGTTCAGAAAGGATGAGGAGGCTCAGCGGCAGTGGTCGGAGGATAATGTGGCATTATGCGAGTCCCGGCAGAGAAGGATTCTCGCAGATGTATGGCCTGCATTGAGACAGGAGGGCATTCTGATATATTCTACTTGTACGTTCAACCGTTTGGAGAATGACGGTAATGTGGCATGGATAGAGGCAGAACTGGGAGCTGTATGCCAGACAAAGGAAGATGTGATGGGCCATAAGCAGGGAGTCCTGAAGACGGATATGGGATATAGCCTTGTTCCGGGTCTCGTTGAGGGGGAAGGGCAATATTGTGCCGTTCTGCGTAAGACATCGGATGTCGTTTTCCGTGATGTCAGGTCCGGAGGACGCAGGCCTGCGCCAAAAGTCAAGGGCAATCCGGTGCCGAAAGAGGCTGCCGGTCTGGTAAGTGTACCGGTGGTCTTGAGACTGAGAGGAAATACGGTTGTGGCGGTGCCAGATAGGATCGCTTCTGAAGTTGAGATGATTGAACAGGAACTGCACGTCGTGGCTGCCGGGTGTGCCCTTGGTACGCTTAAGGGAAACGTGCTTGTACCTGATGCCGATCTGTCTTTGTCAATGATATTGTCGGATGAGGCTTATCCTTCGGTTGAGGTTGACAGGCAGACCGCATTGGCGTTCCTGCACAGGGATAATGTAGTGTTTCCTGAGGCGCCGAAAGGCTATCTTCTGGTCAGGTATCAGGGACATCCGCTTGGTTTTGTGAAGAATCTGGGAAACAGATGCAACAGCCTGCATCCGCAGAGCAGACGCATCAGAATGGAGATAAGATGAAAAGAATGATGTATATGGTGGCTGCGACGCTTCTGTGTATCGCAGCGACAGCGCAGGAGTCGGAATTTCTGCGTAGATATAATGTGCTTGTCGGCAGGGTGGGACCTGCAGGATTAGGTGTTGAAACCCTTCTGGACAACTGGAGCAAGGAGGAGCCTGACAACCCGGATCAGCTCGTGGCACGTTTCCACTATTATATCGTAAAGAGCCAGGGTACGGAGATTGTCAACCGCAGGGACGCCAAATATCTCGGACTTGCGCCAGTGTTGTCATTGAAGGATTCCACAGGCACGGATGTGCATTATTATGAGTTGCTCACATACGATGAGGCTCTGTTTGCGGAGGCCCTCAAGGCAGCCGACAAGGCAATTGCGGTTTATCCCGAGAGGCTCGACTTCCGTTTCATGAAGGCCAATGCATATCTGTCATATGAGAGGGAAAGTCCTGATATGGCCTTGTCTAATCTGATTGCCCTTGTGCACGAGTTCATGTCAGGTTCCGGAGAGTGGGTATATCCTCAGGATGCGGGTGCAGTTTCTCCTGTAGATAAGGAGACATTCGCCCAGCTGATGCAGGAATATTGCTATAGCTTCTATTCGCTCGGTACTCCTTCCGGATATGAGGCTTTTTATAAGCTTTCTGTCAAGATGAATTCATTTTATCCGAAGAATACCGATTTCCTCTGTAATATCGGATCTTACCATATGGTGGCTCAGAACAATTGTAAGACTGCCTTGAAATACTATGATAAGGTTCTGAAAATCAAGCCGGATGATTACTCTGCCCTGAATAATTCCGTTCTGGCGGCGCGAAAACTGAAGAATCCGAAACTGGAAAAGAAATATATGAAGATGCTTAAGTAATGGATGCATCGTTCTTCATAGCCTCAAGAATCCGTTTCAGACGGAAGATCGTGATGGTTTCCATCGCGGTCAGTTTCCTTGTCATGATAATTGCGGTAGCGGTGTCGTCAGGTTTTCGTCGTGAAATAAGGAACGGTCTGTCCGAGGTCGCCGGAGATGTCCAGCTTACTCTTCCGGACCTGAATTATCTTGAGGAGAGCAGTCCTGTGGATACTGATCCTGCATTCCTTCCGTATGTGTTGGAAATGGACGAGGTGGAGTCTGTCGATCCTGTCATATATAGGGCGGGAATCGTCAAGTCGGATGAGGATATATACGGGATACTTGTCAAAGGTATCGAGGGGGGAGTCTCTGACTCTTTGGGGTTGGCAGTCGCGATTCCATCTTCTTTTGCTGAAATGTCCGGACTCAAGGCAGGGGACAGACTGCTGACCTACTTCATAGGAGAGAAGATCAAGGTGCGTCAGTTCAATATTGCAGAAATATATGATGACCTGCTGTCTGCCGATGGACGTTTCCTGGTATATGCGGATATAGCCGATATGCGTCGTCTGAATGAGTGGGATGCAGGTCAGGCCTCGCTTATGGAAGTCCGTCTTAAGAGTGATCTTACTGATGAGCAGGCAATCAATGCTGCGGCTTCCGAAATCGGTTACAGGATGAATGCCTATGCTTCTGAAGAAGATGATACATTGGTGGCCACATCATCAGTCTCACGTTATCCTCAGCTTTTCGATTGGCTTGGACTCATTGATTTCAATGTCTTCTTCATTCTGATGCTTATGACTGTCGTAGCTGGATTCAATATGATTTCAGGCCTTCTGATAATGCTATTCGAGAATATATCTACAATAGGCCTCTTGAAATCCTTGGGCATGACTGACCGTGCGATAGCAAAGGTCTTTCTGTCAAGTTCGGCAGTACTGGTCCTTAAGGGTATGGCAATAGGAAATGCAATAGCATTCCTCATCTGCATAATACAGGATACGACACATCTACTCAGACTTGATCCTGAGAATTACTTTGTGTCGTCTGTTCCTGTAAATCTTGATTTTTCTGCTATTCTGATTGCAGATGCCGCAGCTTTCATTGTGATAATGCTGCTGTTGCTGATACCGTCCCTTTTTATCTCCCGCGTTGATCCGGCAGAGACTGTCAGGGTCAGATAGATCAGGCCTCAGGGCATATCTTGCAGATTGCATCATAGATGAACATTATGTTTTCTATGTATGCAATGGTTTCATGACCCTGGAACTTGCCCAGCTTTACGGCTTCGTTTGTCAGGATGTCGTCTTCCCTCATAAGCGGAATGATCTTTACTATTTCATCCCATCTGTTCTTGTCGACATTCATTGAAGCGGCAAAATTGCGGCAGTCCATTATCCTTCCTTCTCCTGCGTTATATGCGGCGAGGGTGAATTTCACCATCTCCTCTGGAGATATATCTGTCTTGTTGTACAGTTTCTGCAGCCTTTTCAGATGACTGGTACCTGCAATGAGATTCTTTTCCGGGTCAAGAAGATTGTCTACCTTGTAATATTCTGCCGTATGCGGCATTACCTGCATCAGTCCCTGGGCTCCTCTGTGTGACACCGAATTGATCGAGAACTTTGATTCCTGATATACGACGGCTGCCAGCATTCTCCAATCCCATCCCAGTTGTGAGGCATATTTCCTGAAAAGGTCATCATATGGACTTACAGTTCGCGTGATGATGCCTTTTTCAGCGCGTCTGATCGGATTGAATGCATGGAAATACTGCGATTTCAACGCAGAATATTCTTCAGTCGTGCAGAAATGCATAAGCCAGCCGTTGATGTGTCTCAAGGCATTGAGATCGTTGCCTCCTACGGCCCATGCAGAACATCCGTTGACCTTGTACGAAAGATTCAGGTCTGTCGATGCGATGGTATCGTCGTAATGCATTACCAGTATGTCCAGGCTTCCGGAACGGAGCGAATCGACATAATTGACCGTCTTCTTACCTGCATTGACAACTGTGATGTTGCAATTGTTTTCCTGAGCAAACCTGTTCAGGAGTTCATAACTGAAGCCTGTCTCCAGGCCGTGCGCACCTAGCATATCGTCACCGAGGTCTATTGCGCATACAAGATGCTTGCCGGCAAAATAGTCTTCATTGCTGCTCGCTCCGCTAAGGAGACGGCCTCTTTCACAAAGAGGAGTGATGCAGATCACTATCAATGATATTATAAGGCATCTTGTTCTTCTGATTCTCTTTTCTGTAAACTTCATTATCTTCTCATTGGTGCGTTCATTCCGCCTCTGCCTCCTGTATTCATACCTCCCATATTCATACTGCCGGAGTTGCGGCTGGAGCCCCTGCCACCTCCCGTGGCTCCGGCTCCAGTAGAAACGCTTGATGTATTCTTCTTTCCTGATAAGACATAGAAAGGCCATGTGATTCCGAATTTGATCGCTCTTTGCGGAGCGATGTAACCTGCGGCTGTGAAGTAGTCCACAGACTTGTTCGGCCATCCCATGTTGAGGTTTATGGCCTTTACGAAAACACTGACTCTCTTCCACTGTACATTGACAAATGCATCAATGTATGGACAGTTTCCGAACTTTTCTTCTGTCTGATTGTGGAACACTCCAAGCACCGGATTGTATGCTGGTGCATACCATTTGGTGGTGAATGTTCCGTTTGCACCTATCTGCATCTTCATTACGTTCTTTACAACGTCGAACTGGAAATAATATCTCAGGTTGAGAGCAAGCAGCGGAAGCGGCATCACCTCTTTGTCTGAAGAGAACTGCAGCTTCGCATCATGCTCAAGATGGAATTTCCAGATCTTGAAATCCTTTTGCAGAGATGCTGAAATGACACTCATCGGTGACGTGTTCTGTCTCGCGATACCGAGATTGTCATAATATATGTTATTGCTTAGCAACCCGTAACTGAATCCGGCCGACATCTTCCACCTCGGGATGCTGAGGGCTGCCTCAAGCTTCGTGGTGGATATCTTTCCGAAATCATTGTCCCATCTGTAATGGTTTGTAAACAGATGCTGCTGATAATAGTCCGGCTCTTTCAGGCTTGTTTCAAAGTGTACATCAAGAGTAAGCGGACTCTTTCTGTCACGTCTGAACGGGTAAGCGCTGAATGACACATTCGCCTGGATGCCGAAATCGTTTATTTCGTGTCCGAGGAATGTGTAATTACCTTTCGCATCCCATCTGAGATACTTCCGGTATTGTCCCTTCGCTCCTGCATAGAGGTATACAGAGTTCTGCAGTATGTTCTGCTTGCCCTGGATATAGTCTGCCATGTTGAAGCTGTAATAGTTGAGGAGCTTGTCACCTAGACCGACGTCCAGCTTGGATACTATGGCGTCGTCCTTCCATGGCTGAAGCCTTATGAAGACCTTGTTCTCCAACCTCATCACCCTCAGCGAGTCGTGGCTTCTCGTAGGGTTGATATAGAATCTGTCATTGAAGAATTCCCTGGCCCATGTGTCGTTTTCAGAGATCTCGTCCGTATAGGTCTTTCTTATTACACTATATTCGCTGCTGTGTCCGATGAACGCTGTCGTAATGTCTGTCTTCAGAGTGTCTCCTTCTGTTTCTGATGCAGCAACAGCCGCTTCGGCTTCTTCCTGTGCAAGGAATGCTTCGATCGCTATGGAATCTCCGCTTGCCATGATGCTGTCACGGACAAATGCCTTGCGTTTCTCTTCCTTCTTTCTGGCGCGGACGTCCTTGTCGAGGAATGACAGAGGGATTCTATAGCTTTGATCGATGAATACGGTATTCTTCTTCAGGGCATTTGATGCATTCTTGAGGTACACTTCGATTTCTCGTGCGTCTACCGTCGTATCCCTGATCCATTGGAGTTCCCTGATACCTCCGTTTTCACTTTTTTCGATTCTGTTATAGATGAATCCCGCATGCATGAGGTATTTCTTTCCGGTATAATTGGTTGAAGCGAAGAACGTTCTGTTGTCTGTGTCCTCTCTTGCAAGCATACCGTTGCTTCCGAACCTGTGATACTGGAGGGTTATGTTCAGTTCGGGAGTTATGTTCTGTGTGGTAAGTATCCTGATGTTGGATTCCTCCTTCTCAGTATTTGCGAACAAAGTGCCGTAGTAGCATAATTCCGTGTATGGAGTCTTTGTGTTGAACTGCGGCAGTGTCTGAGGAGAATAACTGTAAATCATGTACGGAGTGTAGAAGATGGCATTCTCTTCTTCCTCACGCTTGAAATAGTCGAACAGTTGTACAGGGGAACCGGATACACCCAGCCATGTTGCATTGACATCCTGATTATAGAAAGGATAATCATGGAAGTTGTAATTGAATGACGTGTCTCTGGACTTGTCCCTCAGGTCGACGATGTCGTGGAAATCCCTGTCATGAGTCCATGTGACAATCCTCTTGTAATGCATGGAATCCGGAAAGGCAAAAGTCTCAAGGATACGAGGAGTGTTTTGTATGATACTGTCCTTGTAAGCTCTGATGCTGTCTTTGACAGCCATCTTTCTGTTGGCCTCGGCGATGAGTGCAGGGAGTTTCTGCTCTGCGTCATATTTCTTGCGCTCCTTTCTTGTGAGGGAAGCGTACCATGCGTCGAACTTCGCCTTTGCGACTTCTGTCGAGTCCTTGATGTAGAGCGAGTCAAGCTTCATCAGCTCAAGTGTGTCGCCTGCCTGGATGAGCGAGTCGCGGACGATCTTTCTGGTGGTGGAGTCCTTGACCGCTATGTAGTATTTGAAGAAGAAAGGGTCCTTGAACTCAAGAGAGTCGGGGATCTTGATCGTATCTCTTGGCGAAAGTATCAGTGTGTCGACCTTGACGGAGTCTCTGTGCAGTGTGTCTGTCAGAAGTGAATCCAGAGCCAGTGTATCTGCAGGAATCGAGTCGAGGACGGCGCTGTCTGCAGCTGTCGTATCAAGGCTGACAGCCGTCGTGTCCGGTGTCATACGGGTAAGTACAAGCGAGTCCGCCAGCCTTCTCAGACCGACGGCCCTGCCTGCATCAATGCCGAATGACTGCGCCGCAGCCACCATCACCAGCAGTGCCGGTACCCATATTCTAGACACGAATTTCTTCATAACAAGACGGCAAAGGTACGAATAATTATTTATTATTCAATGCTTATGCCTTCCTGTGCCATTTCCTGGAGGGCCTTCAAGTGGCCGTCGTAATCTACATATGCTATGCAATCCTTCAGAAGATGGACATTGAATCCGGCCTTCAGAAGGTCTTCGCAGGTGTTCCTGACGCAGTATTCCGTAGCGATGCCGGCAACAAAGACATCAGTGCAGTCAAGCAGTTCGAGCACCTCTCCGAGAGACTGCTCCGCGCAGTTGACTCCTTCAAATCCGGAGTACTGCTCGACGTTCCTGTCGCAGCCTTTGTCGAAGGTCATCTCTTCCTTTGCATATGGAACCAGATCCTCGTGGATATCTCCTCCGCGGGTGCCTGCAACGCAGTGAGGCGGCCATATTCCGCCCTGCTCCTTGAATGAAGAGTGGTCAGCAGGGTGGTGGTCCCTGATGAAGAGAATAGGGAATGTATCAAGGATCTCATGATCCTCGCCACCCTGACCTTTGGTCTGCCTGTCGATGAATCTTATGGTCTCCTGGACGGCCTTGTCTGCATTCTGGCATGCGAGACTGCCGTCAATGAAGTCGTAGAGCATGTCCACGACAACTAATGCGCTGTTATTCATAATCTCTAATCTCCTGTACGATCCTATTGATGATACCCATCTTGAGGTTGTAAAGATCATCCGAAATGTCCACCTTGTAGTAGTGCGGATTGATCAGTCTGCGCTCGCTCGGGCTGAAGTGCATCAATGTGCTGTTGTAATATGCCTTCTTCTCAGCAAGGGTGTGGGTAGGGACGCAGCGTCTGCCGTTCTCGATGACCTTGTGCTGGAGAGTCAGCGCCACATATCCTCCCGCCTCGAAGGTCTTTGTCTTGTAGCGGTCATACTCGTCGCAGACGGTGAAGGTCTCTCCGGCCTCGATCTTCCTGCTCAGTTCGTCTCCTCTGAGGCAGGTGACGTCCACTTTGTATATCTCTCCCTTTGACGGGTCGTTGATCATGATCCTGTATGTGATCTGGAATCCCGGATTGATGAGCTTTATCTTGTCCTCGGAACGCTTGAGTACGGCTTCTCCGCCGATCTCAACCAGTTTGTAGACATTGCCGAAGCAAGGGTTTGCCTTGCTGGTGGCAATGGCGTCTCCGACACCGTATGAATCTATGCATGCTCCCTGACGCTCCAGGTCTGTGATGAGGTATTCGTCCAGAGAGTTCGTGGCGAATATCTTGCAGTTCTTCAGGCCGTTCTCGTCAAGGATGGCGCGACACTCTATCGAAAGATATGCAAGGTCTCCGCTGTCGAGCCTGACTCCGTATCCTGCGGCATAGCTGTCGTCTATGCCGTTGTCCCTGAATGCCTTGATGGCATTGCGCACGCCGCACTTGAGGGTGTCGTATGTGTCGATCAGGAGGATGAGAGGCTCGTTCCTATGAGTCTTGATGTATGTGTCGAAAGCGTTATATTCGCCCTTCACGCTGCATCCGAACGAGGTTACATAGCTGTGCGCCATGGTGCCTGTCGAGCCATAGTCGAACAGCACTCCGGTGAGGATGTTCGATGTGGCGGCGCACCCTGCGATGATTGCGGCCTTTGCGCCGTAGGTCGCGGCCCATGGACCGTGCGCCCTGCGCGAACCGAACTCGCTGACCGGGCGGTTGGTGGCGCGGCATACTCTCGAAGCCTTTGTCGCCACAGCCATCTGGTGGTTCATGATGCAGAGCATCGGTGTCTCCAGGACCTGTGCCTCGATGAGCGGTCCTTCTACTATGATTATCGGCTGGTTGGGGAAGACGATTTCACCTTCACGCATCGCGTAGACGTTGCCTGTGAATTTCATTGCCGAGAGATATCCTCTGAATTCGGCATATTCTTCACCGGGAAGGAACTTCTCGAAGAATGCAGGATCCATGTTGCCGAGGTTCTGCACCATCTCGATGACCTCGTCCACACCGCTTACCACTGCCCAGTTGTTGTTTTCCGGAGCCTTTCTGTAGAAAAGGTTGAAGACAGCCTGCTGATCCTTCATGCCGCTGTCATAGAAGGATTTTCCCATTGTATATTGGTACTTGTCCGAGCAATATGCGTAATTGTGCATTACATTTATGTTTTAAATCCAACAAATTTAATCTTTTTTGTTCAACTATTTCGTAAATTCGCCAATAAATTGATTGTCAATGGAGCGCTTAAGTATATTATACAAGTCGAAATACGGATGCATACCTGCTTCCGTAACCCCTCTGACCGGCTCCGCCAGCAACCGTCGCTACTTCAGGCTGGCCTCTGATGCCGGTGTCTGCATAGGCGTCATCGGAACCGATGTGAAGGAAAACAATGCCTTTGTTACGATAGCGCGCCACTTCCGTGCCAAAGGAATCAATGTGCCGGAGGTATATGCTGTAAGCGATGACATGTCAGCATATCTGCAGGAAGACCTTGGAGACGGCGTCCTGTTCGATATCAAGGATGAAACCTTGCTGTGCAAGACGATGTCAATGCTTCCGGCGATCCAGTACGAGGGAGCGGAAGGATTGGATTTCTCGGTGTGCTATCCTCAGCCTTCTTTCGACAGAAGGATGGTGATGTTCGACCTCAACTACTTCAAGTACTGTTTCCTCAAGCCATCAGGACTCGAGTTTGACGAGGTCCTGCTTCAGGATGATTTCGAAAGATTTGCAGATGCATTGCTCGAAGATGATACTGACACATTCCTGTATCGTGACTTCAATGCAAGGAACGTGATGGTATGTGGCGGAGAACCATATTTTATTGATTTCCAGGGAGGAAGACGTGGCCCGATATACTATGATGTGGCATCTTTCGTATGGCAGGCAAGGGCAAAATACCCTTCGGCCATGAAGGAAAGAATGCTTGAAAGTTATCTTGAGGCATTGGCCGCATATCGTACGGTGGATCGCAATGCATTCATGTCAAGACTGGATCTCTTCATTCTCTTCCGCCTGCTTCAGGTGCTGGGTGCATATGGTTTCCGTGGCCTGATCGAACATAAGGCGAACTTTGTCACCAGCATTCCTGCCGCGATTTCCGAACTGAAGGCAATGACGGACAGATTCTCGTCGCTATATCCATACCTGACACAGACGCTGGAGAGGCTTTGCGCTCTTCCTCGTTTTGACGAGCTGCCTTCTGATGGAGTCTTGGAAGTGCGTGTGTTCAGTTTCTCGTTCAAGAAAGGCATCCCCCAGGACCCTACAGGTAACGGAGGAGGCTACGTCTTCGACTGCCGCTCAATCCATAATCCGGGACGCTACGAGCCTTACAAGAAGTTGACCGGGCGCGATGAACCGGTGATAAGGTTCCTGGAAGACGATGGGGAAGTGTTCGGTTTCCTTGAGCATGTCTACGGCGTGGTGGATCCGCATGTGGAGACATATGCCCGCCGCGGCTTCAGCAGTCTGATGGTCAGCTTCGGCTGCACAGGCGGCCAGCACCGCTCGGTCTACTGCGCCGAGCACCTCGCTGCCCACCTCCGAGAGAAGTATCCGGAAATCCGTCTCCGCCTCATCCACAGAGAGCAGCGTATAGATACGACAATATAAAGGAATAAGGTTGGAAAATATGAAAGCCATGATTTTCGCTGCGGGGCTAGGCACCCGTCTGAAACCGATTACTGATACGCTTCCGAAGGCCCTTGTGCCTGTCGGAGGCAGACCTCTGATAGAGCATGTCGCCCGTAAGCTGAAAGCGTCGGGGATTGAAGAGGCGGTGGTGAATCTGCATCACTTTGCCGACAAGGTCGAGGCGTGGACAGGGGAGCAGGATATTATGAAGATGGAGGTGAGTGATGAGAGGAAGATGCTTCTTGAGACCGGAGGTGCGGTGCTTCATGCACGCAGGTATCTGGAGGGCTGCGGGCATTTTCTGATTCATAATGTGGACATAATGTCGAATGCCGACCTGAAGTGGTTCGAGACCCAGGTGCGTGAGGATGCGCTGGCGACGCTTCTGGTCAGCAACCGTCCTACGAAGAGGTTCCTGCTGTTTGAACCAGGCACCATGAGGCTCGTCGGATGGCATAATACTGATACCGGAGATTACAGTCTGGCGGACAAGTCTTTGAAGGTGGAGGATTGCCTGGCTTATGGTTTTTCGGGCATACATGTCATGTCAGACAAAGTGTTCGCCCTGATGGATGAATATGTCGCTGAGAGGGGGCTTACAGTGGATCCGGAAGCAGGAGTGAAGTTCCCGATCATGAGCTTTTATCTATGGGCGGCATTGAAAATGCCTATATATGGTGTCGTCGCGGAAAACCTCGACTTCCTGGATGTCGGAAAACTCGATACTCTGGCCCAGGCTGAAGAAATGTTCAGGAATATGATTAAAACAGAATAGAAATGAAATTCATCGGAAACATACTCTGGCTCCTCCTTGGAGGACTTATTGTGGCAGCATATTATTTTATCGTGGGACTTCTGTTCTGCATCACCATCATAGGCGCACCGTTCGGTTACCAGCTCATCAAGATGGCCGGTTTCGCCCTCTGGCCTTTCGGCCGCGAAGTACGCTCTGCATCCAATGACGGCGGATGCCTGGCGATATTCATGAATATTCTATGGATTGTGCTTGGCGGAATAGAGATCGCCATGATTCATGTCACCTTCGGTATAGCATTGTGCTGCACGATAATAGGAATCCCATTCGGCGTGCAGCACTTCAAGATGGCTATACTTGCTGTGGTTCCTTTCGGAAAGGAAATCATTTAAATTCCTCGACGGCATCACATCCGCCAAGGTTGCCTTCCTTAAGCGGTATGCTTCTGATGATCAGCAGACCGCTGGCCAGAGCGACTGCAAATGCGAGCAACATTGGTATATAAGCCCAAGGGCTCATTACCTCGGCGAAGAATTCTACATCCTCAAGCCCAGGAATCCTGCTTATGATTACGGACAGGGTGTTGTTTACGCAATGCATGAGCATGGTGAGCTTGAGCGAGCCTGTCTTGTAGTAGACGTATCCCAGGATTACTCCGATGATGAATGCGGGTATGGCCTGCCATAGGTTCATGTGGATCAGTCCGAATATAAGAGCAGAAATGGCGATCGCCCATCCTGGCTTTACCTTCTTGAGAAGTCCGCGGAGAATTATGCCTCGGCAGAGCCACTCTTCAAAGAACGGCGCGAAAACCGATACTGAAATCAGTACGATCCATACCGGTCCCTCAAGGAGCTGCTCCATGGCGAGTTTCATCGCTTCCGACATATCTGGAAGCAGCATGCTTATAGGTTCTATCACAAAGGCTGCAGCAAGAGCCATCACGCTGACAATCAATGCCATGCTGAAACCGCTTCTTCCTCCGAAATTACTGCTGTCAAGTGCATATCCCGGCTCGAATCCCATATTTCTGCGGCTGACGGCAGATGCGTAAAGCATTGCCGGAATGAACTGGACCGGATATATGATCACCATTCCATATGTCAGGGCAAAGTCCTGTGATATGCCCAGCGCGAGTCCGGCGCTTATCAGTCCTCCCAGGAATGTTCCTAAGAAGAACAGTATCACGAGCCATACCAGGTCTGAGAATCCCGGCATGAAATAATTATAAGTAGAGAAGAGGTCGTATGAACCTCTTCCCTGATGTCTTTTGAAAAATGCCATTGCTATTTATATAAAGGTGTAGGATATATTCCCTGGTCTGCGAATTCCTGAAACTTGGCTACTACGCCCGGTCTGTCTTCCTTGAATGTCACTCCGAACCAGCGTGACGGTGTGGAGAGGAGTTCGCACTTTCCGAGGCCTTCCTTGATGATGCAGTCAATGGCGTAAGGGATGTAGAACTCAGCCTTGAGCTCGCCTATGTTCTTTTCGAGGAATCTGGTGAAGATCTCTTCGCTCTTTTCGAAGTAGTCAGGTGTGAATCCCCACATGTTCATTGAGCAGAGTGCCTTCGGAGCAAGCTCGACAGTCTCTCCTGTCACGCTGTTCTCGCCGTAGATCTTTCCGTCTTCTGCCATCGCGATCTTGTGATGCTCGACCACATCGGTGAGTGAGCCTGCTGCGTCTGCGGTGCCGATTCCTCTTGAGACTCCGCCTGACTCAGAAAGGGTGTTGTCCAGCTCGAAACCTACGAGTGCATATTCGCAGGTCTTGCCTTCATGAGCCCTTAGCCAGTCTCCGAGGATCCTGAATGACTCCTTGCCATAGTAGTCGTCACCATTGATGACTGCGAACGGCTCGTTGATCACATCTTTGCCCATGAGAACTGCGTGAGCGGTACCCCAAGGCTTTTCACGCTCAGGATTGAGGGTGAACTGTGACGGTATCTTGAAAAGTTCCTGAGTCACGAACTGGAACTCGAGAGGCTTGCCGTCAATGCATTTCACATTGCTGTATTTCTGCTTTACGACCTCTTCGATCTGCTCCTTGAAATATTCGCGTACAATATATACTACCTTCCCGAATCCGGCTTCAACTGCATCGTAGATGGAGTAGTCGATGATTGTTTCTCCACTAGGACCGAGGCCATCCATCTGCTTGAGTCCGCCATAGCGGCTGCCCATTCCGGCAGCGAGTACCAAAAGTGTAGGTTTCATGATGTCGTTGTTTGTTAAAATTCCTCAAATTTAATTATTTTTGTCGATACAAAGTGAAGTATTATGGGAATTTGGCAGAAAATAAAGGATATATTCAAGGGCGAGCATAGGAAGATGGCCTGGTTTGTGGCTGTGGTCCTGGTTTATTTTATCGGCTCATGGTTCATCGGCTCCGGCAATACTATAATTCACTGGATCAAGGCCAAGAGGGAGATAAATCGTCAGGAAGCCCAGATAGAAGAATACCGTCGCCAGATTGAGGAGATGGAAGGCAGTATCGATCAGCGTGAAACAGATATTGATACATTAGAAAAATTCGCCAGGGAGCAATATAACTTTGCAGCCCCTGGCGAAGATGTCTATATTATAGAGAATTAATTCTTCTAGAATCCCGTGTAGCTCCAAGGAGTGATTCCTCTGAGCTCTTCCTTGACCTCCTCTGACACATCGAGAGTCTCTATGAACTCTGCGATCACCTCATGATTGATGCCCGCACCTGTACGAGTGAGCGCCTTGAGCGTTTCGTAAGGATTCGGGTAATTTTCTCTGCGGAGGATGGTCTGGATCGCCTCTGCTACCACTGCCCAGTTTCTCTCCAGGTCGGCTCTGAGCGCGTCCTCGTTGAGGATGAGCTTGCCCAGACCCTTCTTGAGTGAGTTGAGCGATATGATCGAATGAGCGAGCGGCATGCCGATGTTGCGGAGCACTGTCGAGTCTGTAAGGTCACGCTGCAGACGTGAGATAGGAAGCTTCATCGACAGGTGGGTGTACAGAGCGTTTGCCACTCCGAAGTTGCCCTCTGCATTCTCGAAGTCGATAGGGTTCACCTTGTGCGGCATTGCGGAAGATCCGACCTCTCCCGCCTTTACCTTCTGGCGGAAATACTCCATTGAAATATATGTCCAGATGTCGCGTGCGAAGTCTATGAGGATCGTATTGATGCGGCGCAGGCAGTCGAAAAGCGACGCGAGGTTGTCGTAGTGCTCGATCTGCGTGGTCGGGAATGACCTCTTCAGTCCGAGGGAGGCAACGAAATCATTGCCGAATGCGATCCAGTCTATGGCAGGATATGCCACTTTGTGGGCGTTCATGTTGCCGGTCGCGCCACCGAACTTCGCAGGATAAGTCAGCTGTGAGAACTGACGGATCTGCTCCTCGAGACGCACGGCAAATACGTTGAACTCCTTGCCTACGCGGGTAGGTGATGCCGGCTGGCCGTGTGTCTTTGCGAGCATCGGGATCTCAGCCCAGTCTGCAGCCATTCCCTTGATGATGCCGAGGACTTCCTGGAGAAGAGGCATGAAGCACTCCTCGATCGCCTCCTTGAAAGAAAGCGGAACGGATGTGTTGTTGATGTCCTGGGAGGTGAGACCGAAATGAACGAATTCTCCCCACTTCATGATGTCCATCTCCTTGAAACGGTCCTTGATGAAGTACTCCACAGCCTTCACGTCGTGGTTGGTGACCTTCTCGATCTCCTTCACCTTTGCAGCATCCTCAGGGGTCATGTTCCTGTAGATGTCTCTGAGAGCCTCGAATTTCGTGCGATCGAAATCGGCCAGCTGAGGGAGCGGAATTTCGCAGAGCGCGATGAAATATTCAATCTCTACGCGGACGCGGTATCTGATGAGCGCATATTCGCTGAAGTATTCTCTAAGTGGTTCAGTCTGACGCGAGTAGCGTCCGTCGACAGGTGATACTGCCATGAGAGGAGTGTTGTTCATTTCCATCATATTTCGATTAATGACGCAAATATAGCAAGAATGATTGGAAACTTATGAAAAAAGTTTATCTTTGCCGTGATATACTTTAACCGATTGACAGTTATTAATCAAAATCAATAAAATTCAATGAAAAAATTACTTAAACTATCGTTTGTGCTTTCACTTTTTGTGATGGGACAGCTTTTTACAAGCTGTGATCAGAAGAATGAAGGTATAGGCGACTTCTCACTTTCTTTAAAGACTGTGGGTGCTGATTATGTAGACGTCTCTGTTACGGCTCCTTCGGAAGTCGAGATGGCATATGTCGTTTCAACAGAGGCTCAGCTGGTGACCCCGGCCGTGCTTTTCGCTACAGGTAAAGTGATCACAGTCAAGCCAGGTCAGATTTTCAGGGTAGATGAGGATATCCAGCAGGATACCCACTATTTCCTGTATGCAGTCGCAAAACTGGATGCGGCCAATTATTCGGATAAGGTCACTCTGGAGTTTGATACCAAGAAGTATGACTTTGATGAACTGGTGACGGTTGTAGATACATATTATGATGGTTTCAAGGTTCATATAACCGTGCCTGAAGAGACCAAGCAGCGTGGACATGCTATCCGTACCGGTGCCATGCCTCTGGCAAGATATTATTATCTGACAGGTGCCAAAGGTTCCGATGAAGTTGACCTGCAGGCGATAGGTTCGACAGGAGATCCATATTCAGGTCATATGTTCAAGGACTCTACCATAGTTCTGAATGATGCCAATGTCGTGCTCATGGATGAAAACGGCGAACCGGTATATGATCTTGAGACAGGTGAAATGATGGATATACATGACCCGATGGCTCCGGGTGAACCGATGATCTTCTTTGCGGGAGAGACATTCTATGGTACTCCGGATGACTTTGAGGCTGTGATGGGTTATAATCAGCCGACCAGGGATTCATGGTCTGTGCCTTATTACGATCCTGAAAAGAGGGAATGGCTTGGAGCCTTCCAGAAGGTGGAGTTCTTCACCAGACAGCCTGAACTTTGCGACGCCACAGTGGAGGTCGATATCCCTGAGGATGAAATATCTGTAACAGATGCAATGATATATTTCACTATGTCGGAGGATGCATACTCATATTTCTATATGGTTCTTGACAATTCGACATACAATCAGATCCTTTCATCGTACCTCAAAGGCAATGAGGACTGGTTCCAGTGGTTCCTGACCTCATACATGTGCTTCTATGAGTGGGGTGTAGTTCCTGAAACAGAGAATATCGCCATCAATGCAGCCAGAAACTTCATTGAACCTCTTACAGGCGGTGATACATATCATGTTCTTGTTACCGTATTCGGTGACGACAGGGGCAAGTCTCAGAGATTCATACACAAGACCTTCAAGGCGAAGGACAAGACAAAGGTTCCTCCGGTGATCGAGGTTACTGCAGTGGATCTGAATGATCCGTATAATGTCGGATTCAACATCAAGGCCGGTGCCGACTCGAAGGGAGTCGTACAGCCTATCATGGGAGCTTATTGGGTATGTAACTATGCGAGGGAGTTCGAACTTATGTTCAATTCCGGCTATGAGTACTCTACTCTCCTGAAGAATCTCGGATGGACATTTACTGCAGAGGAAATCGCGGCAATCAACTCTGAGGAGGGACTCACCGTGTACTTCCCGACACTTGACGGCGAGGTTACGAGATTTGCGGCATACGGATGCAATGACGAGTATACTTTCAATGTGATAGATGATGACAACACCGCAGCTTGGGCTGACTGCAAGTCACCTATGGCTGAAACGGCTGCTCCTATCGCTTCGCCATTATACGAGCAGCTCGCCGGTGACTGGACAGCTACGGCTACCCTCAGGGCAATGCAGAAGGAACCTGACGGAAACATCGTCACTTATAATGTCGATCACAAGTCGAAGATCACCATCTCCGCATCGGCCCCTGAGCTTCCTGCAACACTTGATCCGAAAGTGTATGACCTCTATGATGAACCAAAGGATGAGGTTGACAATATGTTCGCCGAGCTTGGTGAGTTAAGTGAGATGTTTACAGATTATCGTCTCAAGGGACAGAACAGACTCCTTTGCAGTGGATTCATGGACTTCGACCCTGCCGCAGCTGACAATAAGGTGAACAGACTTGAGTTCAGGTCTCCATATGATCTTTTTGTGGCAACAGACTATAACTCATACGATATTGCTCAGCTGATTTATGACTTCGGTCCTAAGTGGTATCTCCAGGTGCTTGAGGATGGAAGTGTGATAGTGCCGTTCAGCACTGCTACCATGCCTCCTATGCACAACTGGCCGGGATATTCATTCTATGTCGGTGCCGTAGCTGACGGTCTGGCATTCTATGATGCAAGCGAGCAGTACCCTGGATTCCCTGTAGAGATCTCTGATGACCTCAATACGATTACGATCAAGCCGATTGTAATCGAGCAGGACTATGGTACACTCAAGGCTGGAAATTATTATATGAATGCCATCGGAATGGCTCAGGGCTCGCTTGAGGTGGTGGCTACGGTATTGACTGACATTGTCCTCAAGAGAGGCTGGACTGAGCCTAAGAAGGCTTCGACAGCATCTTATGTTCCTGATCCTGTCAAGGTGGATCCTGTGTCTCTTGATGGTTCTGCGGATGTGCAGATGCCGAAGGCTGCAGTATGCAAGTCGATGTCGAAGTTTGAAGCAAAGCCTCTTCCTAAGTATACTTTCAGGGAGAAGGCTGCAGTAGTAACAAAGGAGATGGTAGACGAAACTTCTGCCAATATCCTTAGGGAATTTGAAGAACAACAGAAATGAAAAGGATTTTAAGTTTTGCATCACTGCTCGCAGCGGCAGTGATGCTTATCTCCTGCAGTGGAAATAATGGAGACGAGGGAGGTTCTGTATCGAACAAGACCCTGAAACTTGTCAGTGACAAGAATCTGATACAGACATTCGGTGGTGATTATGCCACTCTTACGCTTACCCTGGATGGTGAGCCGGTGACAGATGGTGTCATTTTCTTTGATGGCAGCAACAAGGTTATCGAGATACCTGATTTCAAGTTTTCGTCTGATAAGGTGGGCGAGTTCAAGATATGGGCCAATTATGGAACTTATAATTCGGAGACCATAACCATCAAGGCCATAGATATAGAGGTACCTGAGACTCCTGCAGACCCTCAGCCTTCAAATACTGATTTCAAGACAAAGGTTCTTCTTACTGAGTTCACTACGGTAGGATGTTCTGCGTGTCCGTCAATGAAGAGGATTCTCCATGAACTGGAAAGCAATGCATCAGTGGCTGACAAGATCGTCTTCACTGAGGCTCATACTGGTCTTGTAAACCGTATTGCCGACCCTTGTTATCTGCATAATTCTTCTTTCGAGGAGTTCTGTATGATTACCGGCTTCCCGACCGTCAAGCTTGATCTCACAAGTACATTCAATAATGGAAACAACCTTGAAATCAAGTCTGCTGTAAGTCAGATTCACGCTGCCAAGGAAGATATTGCACCAGGAATTGCAGTCAATTCTGTGATGGAGGACGGCAAGGTTGTAGCTAAGGTTACGGTCAAGGCGAAGGTGTCTTCTTCATATCGTGTCGGTGCGTTCCTTCTTGAAGACGGCATTCATGCAACCCAGACAAATGCAGGAGATGCATCATGGATGCACAACCATGATAATGTGATTCGCTATGTGGATGCCCAGTACAAGACGTCTTTCTTTGGAATTCCTGTTGCAGAAATCGAGGCAGGCAAGACCGGAGACATCATGTTCTCTTGGATTCTTGATGACATCTGGACATATGGCTCCGAGAAGGGTGAAATCAATGGCGGCATAGCATGGCCTGAGCGCAATGACGATAAACTGCACATGGTGGTCTTTGCGACCATGTCTGACGGACAGGGCGGCTATGTGATTGCGAACGTGATCGACTGTCCGGTCAATGGCGTCACTCAGTTCGAGTACAGATAGTCTATAACAGCAGCATTACTGCGAAGACGTATAGAAGGAAGCCTTGGAAGCCAAGGCTTCCTTTGCTGTCTTTGGCAATGGCTATTTCTGTCGCATCGGTGCTCTGAATCTCTTCCAGCTCAGTCTTGGACGGGGCGTTTGCCCTTGCCCACTTGCGTACGAGTTCGCCGTCGTTGAAGTATGTGGCGCCTCCGTTGGATCTGTTAAGGGATATAAGGGTCTTGTAGTCCGAGATGAATGCAGAAGCGGCCATTCCAGCAGGAACTCCTTCTGTTGTTGTGGTGAGCAGAAGAGTTGTGAAACCGGCCTCCTGCGACCTTCTGATGAAGTTCTCGATCCTGTTCCACTTCTTTGCAGACATGTCCGGGTCATATGCGGAAACCACCATGACCTTGCCTTCTATTGCCAGGGTGTCCATGTATTCTCCTGTGCTTTCGCTGTAGAACGACAGTCCCACCAATGAGTCCTCGCGACCTTCCTTGAGGCGTGTGCTGACATTGACGAATGTCCAGGTTGAGTCAGGAAGATGGCCGAGTGTGAAGTCCTGCTGTATGCCGCCTTTTTCATATGTGAACACCGACTCGTAAAGATCGTCAGCATTGACGGTCGCACCTGCCTGGAGCTCGGCTCCGGCCTTGTAGGCAGTAAAGTCAATCATAGGGATGTATATCCATGAATAGACTGAGAATGCGAGCACTGATACGGTTACAAGCGCGAATGAGACGTATTTCTTCTTCCTTGTCTCTCCCAGATGCTTGCGTGGTATGTAGTATGTCAGGAGCAGGGCGAGCAGGATTAAATTCTTCACGAATGTTTCTCCGTGTGTCAGATGTATGGCTTCTCCGAAGCATCCGCAGTCCATTTCAGGGTTGAAGATGACCAGAATGAGGGTCAGGAGCGTGAAGAAGCTCTGCAGCGCGATGGCGCACTGGGCGACCACGCGGCGCCATACGCCAGTTATGAGCGCAGTACCGATGACGGTCTCCGCAAGCGCGAAGAAGACTCCCATGAATTTTGCGGAAAATCCGAGGAAACCCAGATGAAGGAATTCGTAATATTCCTTCATTACCAGTCCTGCACCTGCAGGATCCATCAGTTTCACTATTCCGGACAGGAAGAATACAAACCCGGTGATGAAGCCGCAGAAACGCTTCATCCTGAGGAGAAGATATCTCATATCAATGTCTTTTACTTTATTGCTGCGTCAACTACAGCCTGCACCTTTGCAAATATTTCGCCAGGAGGAAGCATCTCGCCGTTCTCGTCCGAGCAGTCTATGCGTATGAACTTCGGGTCGCGTTCGCACTGCTTCCTGTATATGTCGCGGACCCTTATCTGGAACTTGATGTCGGCTTCGTGAATGTCCTGGGCACCTTCAAGATAATCTCTGTCCGCTCCTCCGCGCTGGCTCTTGAGTTTTGACTCCACAAATCCGATAGGGACATCAAGGAAGATGTTGAGGTCGGGAACCGGCAAATCGAAATTGCCGTACTCTGTGTTGAAGATCCACTCCCTGAGATCGTCCGCCTCGTCAGGATTGCTGAGCTTGGCGCACTGGTATGCTATGTTGGAGTATACATACCTGTCCAGCAGCACTGTGCCGCCCTCTGCGAGCGTGCGCTTCATCTGCGGAGCCGCCCCGTGGCGGTCCTCCGCGAAGAGCAGCGCCACCAGCTGCGGATGCACGGCCTCGTTCGATCCGAAGTCTCCGCGCAGGAAGCGGCTGATGAGCTCTCCGTATACGGGAGCGTCGTATCTTGGGAAATGTATATATTCGAGACTGCCGAAAATGCTCTCGAGATAGCTTCTGAGCTTCTTTACCTGGGTGGATTTGCCTGCACCGTCCAGGCCTTCAAGGACTACCAGCATAATGTTGTCGATTGGTTTATCATACAAAGTTAGCAAATAACTGTCATTTCGAGCGAAGTCGAGAAATCTTTTTACTAATTTTGCCGCCGTATATGGACAGGAACCGCAAGATATCGATAATGGGCATAGTCAACCTTACGGACGACTCATACTTTGCCGACAGCCGTTGCACCGATGTGCAGGCGGCCCTTGGCCGTATTGCGAGGCTGGTGGAAGAAGGTGCCGACATCATCGACATAGGTGCATGCTCGACCCGTCCCGGCTCTCTTCCTGTCGGCGCGGATGAAGAATGGCGACGACTCGAGCCTGTTCTGAAAGCTTTCAGGGAGAACTTTCAAAATGTAACATTGTCCATAGATACATATTGGGCGTCTGTCGTCCAGAAGGCTTTTGCACTTGTTGGGCCGTTCATAGTCAATGACATCTCTGCAGGAGAAGCTGATCCCAAGATGCTTCCGACGGTCGGCCGCCTGAGGCTGAAATACGTCGCGATGCACATGAGAGGCACGCCGGAAAACATGCAGTCGCTTACAGATTATAACGATGTCGTGGAAGACGTGCTCGAATATTTCAGGAATTTCTCGAAAAAGGCGGAAATCCATGGCATAAATGACTGGATTATCGACCCGGGCTTCGGATTTGCCAAGACTCTGGAACAGAATTATATCCTGCTGAGCCGCCTGAATGAAATCAAGGCCGGGATGCATCCCCGAAAGGTACTTGTCGGGGTGTCCCGCAAGAGCATGATATACCGGCTTCTCGGTACCACTCCGGAA
Organism: Bacteroidales bacterium; assembly: GCA_015060255.1. GTDB lineage: Bacteria > Bacteroidota > Bacteroidia > Bacteroidales > UBA932 > Cryptobacteroides. The sequence continues at coordinate 62,998 of SUYV01000003.1, forward strand.
GAGTCCCTTCCTGCTACTCAGGCCCTCCATATGGCAGCCCTCGAGAGGGGGGCAGATATGCTTCGGGTGCACGATGTCGCAGAAGCAGTCCATACTGTCATTTTGTTTAAAATGCTGTCATAACAGCCGTTCAGGTTTGGTTTTCAACCATCTGCATAATAAATTGTTGGTATTTCGAATATTATTCCGTACTTTTGTCCGAATTATGGGCAGATGTATCTACCCGATTTAGTCAATATTTAAGTACGAAAAACATGAGAAATTTTCTTTTGAGTCTTGCACTCCTTATCTCGGCAGCAGCTGCTGCTCAGGTTCCATCTGTTACAGTTGAGAACGCAAAGGGTGAAACAGTTAACACAAAGTCTCTCCTCAAGGAAGGAACTCCGATGATCGTTTCATTCTGGTCAACATCGTGCAAGCCTTGCATCCGTGAGCTTGACGCCATCTATGATGCACTCCCTGACTGGCTCGAGGAGGCCGACTTCCGTGTCGTTGCCGTTTCGACAGACGACAGCCGTCTTCTTGCAAAGGCGAAGTCTTTCGCTGAAGGCCGTGGCTGGGGTGAGGATTACACCCTGCTCTTCGACAAGAACCAGGATTTCATGAGGGCGATGAATGTGTCTGTCGTGCCTCACGTATTCGTGCTGGACGGCACAGGAAAGATCGTCTATTCTCATACTTCTTACGTACCTGGCAACGAGCTTGAGCTCTTCGAGGCCGTGAAGAAGTGCAGCAAGTAACCCCGACAACAACTGAACTGACCATTTTTGCAATGAAGAAAGTATTGGCAGCCATAGGCATCGCCGTATCGGTGATGTCCCTTTCCGCACAGGAAAAAGGCTATCTCACAGGAAGCTTCGAGACCAATGACCACATCTATGTTAAGGACGAGGCCAACAGGTTCACCCCGGATGATGACAACTTCGGAACCAACAACTATCTGAAGCTGGACTACTACAACGGCAATTTCTCGGCAGGTCTTCAGCTCGAAGGATACTACCCTGCGCTCATAGGCTATCCGGATGAACTCAACAAGGTGGCCCTCAGTAACATATATGTAAACTGGAAGGATGAAGATTTCCAGATAACGGCAGGAACATTCTATGACCAGTTCGGAAGCGGACTTCTTTTCCGCAGCTGGGAAGACCGCCTTCTCGGTATGAACAATGCCGTCATGGGAGCGCGCTTCGCCTACAACTGGGAGGACAAGATCGCATTCAAGGCACTCTGGGGTATGCCTAGACTCGGAATGGAGATTTCCGAGACTCAGGTTCGCGGTGCCGACCTCAGCGTGTCGCTGGGCAATATCATAGGCCTTGACGACATCCTCCTTTCGCTGGAGGGATCTGTGCTCAACAGATATGAGAAAATCAGCATCGACGCCCAGGAGGCAGGCGGAAAGGCGAGCACCGTAGGCTTCTCAGGAAGACTCAACTTCGACTGGAACGGACTTTTCCTCAAGGGAGAGTATGTAGACCTCGGCAAGAAGCTGGTGGGCATGACTCCGAAGAGAGGCAACGCTCAGCTCGTGGAGATCGGTTACAACGGACGCGGCCTTGGAGTGACCCTTACCGGACGTCGTCTGGAGTGGATGGGCCAGAAGATCAGCTCAAGGTCTCTTTCTACGGCTAACCTCATTTCCTATGTGCCTGCAATGAGCACTCAGTATACTTATATGCTGACTACGCTCCATCCATACAACCCTCAGGTAGGAGACGAGTCTACATTCACATTCAACAGCGGTGAGATCGGAGGACAGCTTGACGCATTCTATAACTTCCGCCGCGGCACAGCCATCGGAGGAAAGAGGGGAATGAAGGTTCATGCCAATTTCTCGACATATTATACACTTGCTCAGGAAGGAACTGCACAGGCGGGCAATCTGCTGTTCCGTGACTTCAGCTTCGACATCGAGAAGCAGTGGACAAAGCAGTTCAAGATGGTGCTCATGTACTCTATGCAGGAGTATAACCCTACATACGGAAACTTCAAGACCACATGGCTTTCGAACATCGTGGTGGCTGACCTCCTCTACAAGTGGACCCCTACATTCTCGACACGTCTGGAACTTCAGTACCTGACCACAAAGGAGGACAAGAAGGACTGGATGGCAGCTCTCCTCGAGGTCAACTTCGCGCCACATTGGAGCATATGGGGAAGCGATATGTACAATCATGGCTCGACAAAGATGCATTATTATAATGTGGGTGTCAGCTATACGAAGGGCCGCACCCGCCTTGCCGCAGGATACGGCCGTTACAAGGACGGATTCATCTGCTCGGGCGGAGTATGCCGTCAGATTCCTCAGTACACAGGAGCCAACTTCAGCATAACAACTTCATTCTGATGTCTGTCATTTCGACCGAACGAAGAGAGTGGAGAAATCTATGATTATGAAAAGAATACTATTATATATATCGACAATCGTTCTCGCTGCATCATGCTCGGGAACTGTCGATCCTGACAATCAGGGCCAGGGCGATGTCCCTGATGAATTCACCGAGCCATTCACCCTGTCAGTCGACAAGGCGCAGGTCGAGGCCAGCGGTAAGGACATCGTGACATTTTCTCTCAAGGATGCCTATGGAAGAGAGATGCTTGAAGACAAGAGCACTCTTCAGAGCGTAAACATAACCTCGGAAGAAGGTGTGAGGGTGACCAGGATGGAGAGGGCAATAGGCTTCATCTCCAACGGCACTTATCATTTCTCGGCAAAATACAAGGGCAAGGCAAGCGCCAATACTGTTGAAGTAACGGCTCAGAACAGGGCAAAGTACGAGAAATACCACAAGAATGTGGCTATTTACAAGGCGACTGCGACCTGGTGCGGTCCATGTGCCATAATGACCAAGGCTCTTGAAGGACTCAACGAGGACACCAAGTCTCATTCGGTAGAGTTGTGCTGGCATGGTCAGGACGAACTTGCTGTGACTCCGGGAGGATGGGACTATGACTATGGTTCTTTCGTGATATCTTATTTCGGAGGACAGGGTTTCCCTACAGTGGTGCTGGACCTCAAGGAGACTACGATAGAAAACACCTCAAGTGCTCTGGACAAGGCAATATGGAACATCCGTTCCGAATATCCTGCATCTTGCGGCCTTAAGCTTTCTACAGAGTACGATGCAGCGGCCAAGGTCATCAATGCTTCTGCAGAGCTTACTTCTTCGACAGGCGGCAGCTACGATATGGGAATGGTTCTGCTTCTGAACAATCAGATCGTCCAAGGCGGCACCAACGAAGACGGACGCTATTCGCATATCGTGCGTGCTTCGACAGGCAACTTCTTCATGTACTCATCTGAAAGTCTCACCAAGGTGGATAAGGACGGCAAGATGACTTTCGAACTTCAGATTCCTGCAGGCAATTACAAGCTCTCAGACCTTTCTGTGGTTGCCTTTGCGCTTGTTCCTGACGGAGATGGTGCGAGGATGGACAATATCGTGGAAGTAAAGGCAGGCGAGTCTGTCGACTATATTCTGAATGACTGATATGTTTAAAAGAATAGCATATGCCCTGACCGTTCTTGCCGTGGCGGCATGTTCGGGAACAGTCGATCCTGATGCAGGAGCGTCTGGCAATCCTATGGAGGAAGTGCCGGAAGGCGTGCTCCGTATATTTGCCGACAAGACGGAGATCTCGGCTGACGGTAATGAAGAGGTCACTTTCACAGTGATGTTCGGAAAAGAGGATGTGAGCACAGCCCAGACCCTTGTCCTCATCAGGAAATATGATGGGGAAGAGAAACGTTCCAAGGCTTCCAATAAGTTTTCTACGGTAACTGCCGGTACATATGAATTTACTGCCGAATATTATTATGGAGGCAGATTCTATACAGATAACAGTGTGACAGTCGAGGCCAAGCCTTATTTCTTCGGAGATGCAAAGGCTTACCGCCAGCGTGTGCTTGGAGTATATTTCACTTCAACAGGCTGCACGAGCTGTCCGTCCGCTACCAGAGGCATCAAGACATTGCAGTCTGCCCACCCGGGGGACATATCCGTAGTGGCCTTCCACTCTCATATGGGTGTGGTGTCGGACCCTATGGTGATAGCCGAGACAGGACTGTTCAATGCCGTGCTCGGAGGTTTTGAAGGCCTTCCAAGGCTGTTCTGGAACATGAGGCAGGGAACTCATCTCATAGGACCGGACTTTACGGAAAGCTACAATGAAGAGATCGCGTCATACGAGCCTCAGTGCGGGGTTTCTGTTTCCACCGACCAGAATAATATAAATATTGGTATAACATCCAACGTACCTGCGATATACCGGTATCTTGTATTTGTAGTAGAAGACGGTATAGTAGCAGATCAGACCGGCGATCCGGATTATGTTCATGACAATGTTGTCCGTGCGGTCCTTACAAGCGAGAAGGGCGACAAGATAAACGACAACCTTCCTCTCACCGTGGGAGTCGAAGCGAAGGCGACAGAGACCTTGGAAATCTCTCCTGCGTGGAACAAGGATAATCTTAGGGTGATCGTCGCAGCGACAACCTCTACGGACGGCGGATATACATTTGTCGTAAACAATGTTGCCGAGTGCAGGCTTGGTGAAAGCGTTGATTATCAATATGCAGAATAAGATGAAGAAATTCAGGAACATATTCATGGCTGTCCTTGCGGCATCCCTCCTCTCATGCTCCGGAAACGTGGACGACTCCTCGTTGCCGGTGCTTGAAGCAAGTGACACAGAAATAGATCTTGCGACTGAGACAGAAACGGTGTTCACTGTCAGATACAACGGAGTGGATGTCACTGAAGATGCCGAGATAGTGTCAGTTTCCGGAACGGAGGACTTTGACGGCAAGGTGTTCAGACCGCAGAGTACGGGCTCCGAGACCTTCTATGCCTCCTACAACGGCAAGGAGTCTGCCCAGGTCACAGTAAATGTGGTCAACTCAAGACCTCAGGTCGAGTCGAAATATGACAGGCATGTGTGTGTCATGGAATTCACAGGAGCATGGTGCATCAACTGTCCTGACGGATACGACAAGATGATAGGCGTCATGTCCAAGCCGTCAATGTCCAGATATAAGGAAAACATACATTTGTGTGCATTCCATTCTGACCTTGAAGGAAAGGATGATATGGCTATTCCGCAGACGCAGGACCTCTTTGCCATGTTTGATGGTCTTGCATATCCTTCCTTCGTGACAGATATGAGAGAGGCCGGCATTCTCACCGCAGACGGAATCTCTCTCTTCCAGCCGAGCATCATGGCGTCGTTCGGGGATCATGCTGCTCACTGCGGCGTATCAGTATCTTCTGTAATGAGTGGTTCTCAGGCTGAGATTTCAGTAAAGGTACAGTCTGAACTCACCTCTCAGTACAGGGTTATCGTATTGGTCGTTCAGGATGCTGTCAAAGGCTGGCAAAAGACAAACCTCTATCCTGAAGGTGACGATAACTATATCCATAAGCATGTGGTCCGTAAGGTCGTGACTTCCTATTCCGGAACCTTTGCCGGCGAGAAGATCACGGAAGACGGAATCATAGCCTCCGGTGCAGAAGCTTCGGGTTCATGGACTGTTGTTGTGGACGAAAGCTGGAATCTTGATGATACGGAGATATATGCACTTGTTCAGGATATGAACGGATATATCAATAATATGAATGTCTGCGCCATTGACGGTGGAGACTCCGGATATGATTTGAAATAATTTGTATACGATACTATGAAAAGAATTCTTAATGTTCTGCTGGCAGGCCTTCTGGTTTTTGGCCTTGCAGCTTGTGACAAGCCTAAGCCGGAAGAAGACGGCGAGGACGATGGAAAGACAGAAAACCCCGGAATTGACAATCCGGACAAGCCGGGTTCAGGAAATACCGGTGACATCGATAAATTCGAATTTCCTTTCGTCGAGGAATATCCTATCGAGTGCGGCAATCTGTATGCTGAGGGCTCTGAAGTCGGTGTGACAATCGAGGTTACAAAGGTGGAGGACATGAATTTCGTGTTTGAACTTCGTCCGGGTCCGCTTGTGCAGTCTTTCAAGATGGACGTATATCCTCTTGCACAGCTGTATAACAACCTTCTTAATGACAAGACTTTCGGTAATCTGACATCATCGGAGTCATGGGCGGTCAACGAGCGCATCCGCGAGTATCTCTTCAACGAGAGCGGCAGCGGCGGATATGCTTTCTCGATAAATGATTTCGATAATCCGGATGATTTCCTCCAGATTGAATATGATTGGATGAACTCGCCATATGCAGCTGCTTCTGCAATCGCAATCCCTGATTGCGGCTATATAATTGCTGTGGTTGCCAGCGTCGAGCCTGAAATCAGCAGCGTGACACAGGAGGATATAACCCTCTGCTATGTTCACACTACAAGCCAGCCGCTTATCGGTGATCCTCAAGCTGAGATTGCAGTCAATGTAGGATACACAGCCTTTACAGTATCGCATGAATTGAATTCTGATGCGGCAGCCGTATACTTCTTCGGATATCTGCAGGATGAGATCGATATGTATATTGACACATTCGGTGATACAATGTTCCGTGATTTTGTACGCACACGTGTGACAGCTCCGTCATATCCTAATGATCCAAATAATCCTGAGGCATTGACATATTCGGTAAATTACGGTGACGCAGCTGACGCTTCTGTCATGAGTACTACCGTTGCAGTTGCTGTTGACGCTAACCTTACCCCTCAGGAAGACTATGCCCGCAGGGATTTCCACCTTAATGAAATACCTGAGGACCTGCCTGAACCGGAACTCTCAGTAGATGTTCTCGAGGACAGAGTGGCGGCATCTTATGTCGAGTTTGATGTAAACTTTACAGCCGATTGCGGTACAGTGTTCTATAATGTTTTCCCTGCTTCATATCTTGAGACTATAGAAGGCATGAGTGCTAAGGATAAACGAGATCTTGCACGCTACCTCAGAGATTACGGATATGGATGCCACAACCCGAATTTCACATGGGATAAGGAAAATGAGACTGCGACAGGAAGCGGTGCGGTCGTAAGGCTGGATGCAGTATCAGCTTATGCGGCGAGGGGAGTTGAGAACAGCCCTATCTATCCTGGTGAGACCTATGCTGTCGTTTATGTCGGACGTAATGGAGCGATGCAGCTGTCAGATCTCAAGGTTTCCGAGACTTTCACAACTGATGAGAGAAATATGACATCTCCGAACGGATTCACCGACAGTACTCTCAAGCTTGTAGTCGATAATCCTGGCAGAACTCAGTTCAGAGGAACGATTACCTATGACCCGTCTAAGGTGTCAATGGTTTATATACAGTATATGACTGCGGATAATAATCCTGGCCTTGATGAGAACAGTTCGTGGAATGACTGGGTCAATTTCATATTCGGCACCGGTACTTCAAACATGCTTGTGAACGCTTGGCCTACACAGTCCAGCGGACGAGACGGTCTTACATGGACAGGCATGACACCTGATACCGACTATACGCTTTTCATGTGTGCGGAGGACTTTGACGGCAACATAAGCCAGATGCAGTTCGCTACTATAAGGACATCAGAGGTTCAGGTCGGACCGGATCCTACCATCATCATGGCACTCAAGCCGGCGACGACCAATCCTTATGATTGGACAGTGACATATACCATTGACCATGATGTCGAGTATTTCATGTACTGCCGCACTGAGTCTGCATCAGATCTGGCTCCATTCATGCCAGGACTTAACCAGGGTCACTTCAACAATATAAAGGAGTCCGGATATAGCTATGAGGAGTGGTACAACGGTATCTATGAATGGGTAGCCGGTGGATTTGAGAACAACGGCGGCGGAATGCGCGCCGAGAGTGACACTTCTCAGGATTGGGCTGGTGACCAGGTTGTGATTGCGGCTTGTATTGCGGTGGGACGCGAGTCAAACGGCGACCCTGTCTACAAGATGTATCACCTCATCTGCAAGGACGGCAAGGCCCAGACCCTTGAGGAGATCTTCGGTATTGAATAAAAAAACTCAAAAAGTTTTATATAACCATTTATTAACTAATCCCTATTAATTATGAAAAGACATTTTATGAAAGGCCTTATGGCTTTGTGCGCAGGTGTCATGACACTTGCCGCAGCGTCTTCTCTTTTCGTATCTTGCGACAAGTACGATGATTCTGAGCTTCGTGAGCAGATCTCGGCACTGGACAAGAGGGTTCAGAACCTTGAGACTCTCAAGAGTCAGCTCGAGGCTCTGACTCAGCGTGTGGATGCACTCTACACTCTCAAGTTCCAGGTCGGCGACAACAACGAGCTCCAGTACTCTTTCGACGGTGGCAAGACATGGATTTCAACAGGCGTGGTACTC
>SUYV01000055.1:0-6497 GCA_015060255.1 Bacteroidales bacterium
GATGTTATACGAATAAATATGCAAATATAACAAATATTAGCATATACACAAAAACGGTGACTAAGTCAACTTAGTCACCGTTTTTGTAGCCCCGAGCAGAATCGAACTGCTATCTAAAGTTTAGGAAACTTCCATTCTATCCGTTGAACTACAGGGCCATATCGAGAAACTGATTACTCAGCCTTCTTCTCGATGATCTGACGACCTCTATAGTAGCCGCATTCAGGGCATACTCTGTGGTACATGATTGTCGCACCGCAGTTAGAGCAAGTTGCGAGTGTAGGAACTACAGCAACGTCGTGCGTTCTTCTCTTGTCACGTCTCTGCTTAGAGACTTTGTGTTTTGGATGTGCCATTTCTAAATATTTTTTAATTATTAATAATCAGTAGGTTAAAGATTCCTCGACTTCGCTCGGAATGACAATGTTACTTGAACATGTCCTTCAGAGCGGAGAAAGGATTTACCTCTCCCTCCTCGTCAGAGGCATCGGATACTTCAGGAGTCCCGTAGTACTTCATGGCCTCGGGATTGCATTCTCCCGGCCTGTGCATACGCTGCATCGGAAGCGAAAGGCACACATAATCATAGATTATCTGGCTCATGTCCAGCTCCGCATCCGTGTCAGGGACGAATATCACCTCCCTTTCACCAGGCTGCGGCTCTTCCGAGGACTCCTCGCTACCATACTTGACACTGAGTCTTATCTCAACATCAACCGGCATATCGAGCTCGTCGAGGCACCTGTCACACTCCACTTTGACCTCTCCCCTCACATCGCAGTCAACTCCGATGTAGCGGCCCGACTTCTCGACTCTCACACCTGCATCCAGATGTGCATCAAGGATTTCCGTGTTCTCAAAACTTTCGAAGAACTCTTTACCTGCCTGCCAGGAAAACATGTTTTCTCCGGCAGTCAATCCATTTAAAGGTATTATAAATCTTTCGTTCATTCCGACCCGTAAATAGATTTGAGCCCGCAAAGGTAACAAAAACTTTTCTTATTAGCAATCGAAATCAGAAGATTTTCTCTTGCGCTCAAGTTCATTAAGAATTATCTTCCTGAGTCTCATAGACTTAGGAGTTACCTCGACAAGCTCATCCTCCTGGATATATTCAAGGGCCTCCTCAAGCGAGAAGACGATCGGCGGAGGGAGCATGACCTTGTCATCGCTGCCTGACGCACGCATGTTGGTAAGCTTCTTTGTCTTGCATATGTTGATGTTCAGGTCACGCTCACGAGTGTGCTCGCCGACAACCTGTCCCTCGTATATCTCAACACCCGGCTCGATGAAGAAACGGCCGCGGTCCTGAAGCTTGTCCATCGAATATGCAACAGAAAGACCTGTCTCAAGTGATACGAGCGAGCCGTTGGTACGGCGCTCGATGTCGCCCTTATATGGTTCATAACCCTTGAGACGGTGGGCGACAACAGCCTCTCCCTGAGTTGCTGTGAGAAGGTTGCTCCTGAGTCCCATGAGTCCGCGCGACGGTATGTCAAACTCAAGGTGAGTCCTGTCTCCCCTGCCTTCCATCTGGATGAGGGCACCCTTTCTGCGGGTCACCATCTCGATCGCTCTTCCGACGAATTCCTCAGGAACGTCGATGGTCAGCATCTCTATAGGCTCGCAGCGCTGGCCTCCGATCACCTTGTCCAGCACCTTCGGCTGGCCGACCTGGAGTTCGAAGCCCTCGCGGCGCATAGTCTCAATGAGCACAGAGAGATGGAGTACTCCACGTCCGTAGACAATGAATGAATCCGCGTTAGGACCCGGCTTCACCCTGAGGGCGAGATTCTTCTCCAGTTCCTTCTCAAGACGCTCCTTCAAGTGCCTTGAAGTCACGAATTTACCTTCCTTTCCGAAGAACGGTGAGTTGTTGATGCAGAAGAGCATGCTCATTGTAGGCTCGTCAACCTCGATCGGAGGAAGAGCCTCGGGATTCTCGAAGTCTGCGATGGTGTCTCCGATCTCGAAGCCTTCAAGACCCACGACGGCGCATATATCTCCACACTGAACCTCGTCTACCTTAGCCTTTCCGAGGCCGTCGAAGATCATGATCTCCTTGATCTTCTGCTTCTGCATTATGTCATACCTCTTGCAGAGGGTTATGTTCATTCCTGCCTTCAGGCTGCCTCTTGTCACACGGCCGACTGCGATACGGCCCACATATGGAGAATATTCCAGTGACGAGATGAGCATCTGTGGCGTTCCTTCCTGTATCTGCGGAGCAGGAACCACTTCAAGGATAGTGTCAAGGAGTGCGGTGATATCCTCTGTCGGCTGCTTCCAGTCGTATGACATCCAGCCCTGCTTTGCACTTCCGTAGATGGTGCGGAAATCGAGCTGGTCCTCGGTCGCTCCGAGGGAGAACATGAGATCGAAAACCTCCTCCTGCACCTCGTCAGGACGGCAGTTCAGCTTGTCGACCTTATTGATGACGAGCACGGGCTTCTTGCCCATCTCTATCGCCTTCTGGAGCACGAATCTTGTCTGAGGCATGCAGCCTTCGAATGCGTCCACGAGAAGGATCACGCCGTCAGCCATGTTGAGCACGCGCTCGACCTCGCCACCGAAGTCGCTATGGCCCGGGGTATCGATCACATTTATCTTGACACCTTTATATAATACTGATACGTTTTTCGCAAGAATAGTGATGCCTCTTTCTCTTTCGAGGTCATTGTTGTCGAGGATGAGCTCTCCCAGCTTCTCCTGCTCACGCGCCTGGCGTGCCTGATAGATCATCCTGTCGACGATGGTTGTCTTTCCATGGTCGACATGGGCGATGATCGCTATGTTTCTTATATCCTGCATAATCTGCTAATAATTAATCTTCAAATGCTGAAACACGCCCGACAATGGGGTGCAAAAACCCATGACCGGAATTCCGGCCAAAAAGATTTGCAAAAGTAGATATTTTTATAAAATATTTGAAACTCTTTTTTTATTTTTGCGCCTTGGTTAGAAAAACAAATAATTTTAAAGACTATGAAACAGGACATGATTGTAATTCTTGACCTTGGAAGCCACGAAAACACAGTGGTGGCCAGGGCAATCCGCGCATTGGGTGTATACAGCGAAATATACCCTCATGACATCACAGCAGCAGAGCTCAAGGCACTGCCTAACGTAAAGGGAATCATCATCAACGGTGGCCCTAACAACGTAATCGACGGAGTTGCAATCGACGTCCTTCCGGAGATATATGAAGCAGGCTTCCCTGTAATGGCAGCAGGCCATGACAAGGCCCTCTGCGAGGTAAAGCTCGCGCAGTTCGGCAACGACGAGGCTGCTGTCAAAGAGGCCGTAAAGGGATTCGTATTCGACACCTGCAAGGCTGAGGCAAACTGGAACATGAAGAACTTCGTGGCAGACCAGATCGAGCTCGTACGCAAGCAGGTAGGAGACCGCAAGGTCCTCCTCGCCCTCTCAGGCGGAGTGGACAGCTCTGTAGTTGCAGCGCTGCTTCTCAAGGCAATCGGCGACAACCTTGTATGTGTTCACGTAAACCACGGACTCATGCGCAAGGGAGAGTCTGAGAATGTTGTGGAAGTATTCCGCAATCAGCTCAGTGCAAACCTTATATATGTAGACGCGACAGACCGTTTCCTCGGTCTCCTCGAAGGCGTAGCAGATCCTGAGCAGAAGAGAAAGATCATCGGCGGAGAGTTCATCCGCGTGTTCGAGGAAGAGGCTCGCAAGCTTGACGGCATCGATTTCCTCGGTCAGGGAACAATCTATCCTGACATCGTAGAATCAGGTACAAAGACAGCCAAGATGGTAAAGAGCCACCACAACGTGGGCGGTCTTCCTGAAGACCTTCAGTTCGAGCTCGTAGAGCCTCTGAAGCAGCTCTTCAAGGACGAGGTACGCGCATGTGGAGTAGAGCTCGGTCTCCCATATGAGATGGTATATCGCCAGCCGTTCCCAGGCCCGGGTCTCGGAGTACGCTGTCTCGGAGCCATCACACGTGACCGTCTCCACTCTCTCAGAGAGGCCGATGCAATCCTCCGCGAGGAATTCGCAAAGGCAGGCCTTGACAAGAAGGTATGGCAATACTTCACAGTCGTTCCTGACTTCAAGTCAGTAGGTGTACGCAACAACGCACGCTCATATGACTGGCCGGTGATCATCCGCGCCGTCAACACAATAGACGCGATGACAGCGAGCATCGAGCAGATCGACTGGCCGATCCTCATGAAGATCACCGACCGTATCCTCGCAGAAGTGCCGATGGTCAATCGAGTATGCTACGACCTCTCGCCGAAGCCATCCGCAACAATCGAATGGGAATAGTTTGATATCCTGACAAAACCAGCCACATCTGTCATTGACGATCCTCCCCACTTCGTGGGTCCCCTCCCTTTTCGGGAGCCAATGTCGTCCAGATAGATGTGGCTGGTTTTGTTTGTTATCTGACTCGGATCTTTCGTCCGATCTTCAGGGTGGTAGTAGATTTTATGCCATTGAGGCGGCAGAGGGCACTGACTGTAGTGCCGTGGTTGATTGCTATACGGCCGAGAGTATCACCTGACTTGATCGTATACCAGCGCATCGCCTCTCTTTCGGCATCTTCCTTCTTATCATCCTCCTCGTTCTTGATCTCATCTTCGAAATCCTGCTCGTAGTTGCTGTATATATTGAAATATTTCTTCTTCAGCACGAAGAGACGATGGCGCAGCTGACCTGTCTTGAAATCTATGAGCCACTGCGGATCAAATGCATAGCCTTTATACCTTGTCTCGAAATGAAGGTGCGGACCTGTCGAGCGTCCTGTCGAGCCGCCATATCCGATCACGTCCCCTGCATTCACCCAATCATTTTCCTCCACGAGTCTCTTGGAAAGATGAGCATAGAAAGTCTCTATTCCGTTCTCGTGCCTTATGACCACCACATTTCCATATGCTCCCCAATACTTGGACACACGCACCTTGCCCGTAAAGGTCGCGTAGATCGGCTCCCCTGTCTTCAGAGGGATATCAACTCCCTGATGACGGCGGCCACGGCGCATACCGAACTTTCCACGATGGTAGACATCTCCCTGATATGGACAATGATACTGATCAAGACTGTCCACGCACCATATTGACCATTGGGCCGGAAGATCGGCCTGCTGGATATTGTACGGATCCGTACCGGAATTGGTCCAGCACTCGTCAAACACATCCGTAACCTGCTGGAATGAAGGCATCTTATAATATTGCCATGTATTGTCACCATACAGGATGACCTTGATATGCTCATTTGCGGTGTCCAGCGTATCGACAGGATCCGACGGGGACTTCATCAGCGAAGGAAGCGGATCTATAGCTGGGCGCGGAATGACCAGATGTGTCTTTATCGTATCTATTCTGACGGGATTTATAGCATTTGCCTCACCTGTACCGGTCAGAAACGCCATACAGATGAGGGAAATTATCGTTATGTCCTTTACTTTGTCTATCATCATTATTCAGCTCCGAATCTTGTTGTGAGTATCTCCCTCACCTTAGCTACCTTCTCATCAAGAAGTTCCTTTGTAGTAGCTTCGCAAAGGAACCTGAGATATGGTTCAGTGTTAGACGGCCTGATGTTGAACCACCAGTCCGGGAATTCCACACGGTATCCGTCAAAGTCCATATATGCCGTAGACTTTTCAGCCTGCATGAAATAGTCGCGCACCGCATCCATCGCTCCCTTCTTGTCCTCAAGACGGAAGTTGATCTCGCCGGAGTTCTGATATTTCTCTATGCGTCCTATGAGCTGACTCAAAGAAACGCCCTGAGCCTTCATCTTTGCTACCACATTGATGATGAGGATAGCAGCAAGGAGTCCGCTGTCAGAATAGAAGAAATCACGGAAGTAATAGTGACCTGCGAGCTCGCCGCCATATACTCCGTCAATCTCGCGAAGCTTGAGGGCTGCATAGGCACGTCCCACTCTCCATGTGTTCATCACACCGCCCATAGGCGCGAGATACTCTCCTACAGCCTTTGAACTCCTGATGTCCTGATGGATGTATCCCTTCTCTCCCCTCTCCTCGAGGAAGTAATGTCCGAGGACTGCAATCATAAGGTCAGGTGAAATGAACCTGCTGTTCTCGTCCACGAACATCACGCGGTCAGCATCTCCATCGAAGATTACTCCGATGTCCGCCTTTGTCTGAGCGACGAGCTTCTTGAGGTCCTCCACATTCTTCTGGACAAGCGGATTCGGCTCGTGGTTAGGGAAACTGCCGTCCATCTCTTCATAGATGTATGCAGGCTGGTCTCCGAATATGTCACGCACGAAGAGCGACGCCATGCCGTTGGATACGTCCATCGCGATCTTGAGCGCCGACCAATCTTCCTTGTATTTGAGAAGGAATGCAAGATAGTCAGCCTTTATGTCCATCGGATGAACCTGGCCCTTGACCGCCGCAGGCACGCATTCGCGGCCGCTCTCGATCCAGTCACGGATCTGTCCGAGACCTGTGTCGAGGCCCACAGGAAGCGCATTCTCCCTGGAAACCTTCATTCCGT
>SUYV01000055.1:6597-13048 GCA_015060255.1 Bacteroidales bacterium
GGATGAACCTGGCCCTTGACCGCCGCAGGCACGCATTCGCGGCCGCTCTCGATCCAGTCACGGATCTGTCCGAGACCTGTGTCGAGGCCCACAGGAAGCGCATTCTCCCTGGAAACCTTCATTCCGTTGTATTCTGCCGGATTGTGCGAAGCCGTGATCTGCACCGAAGCCTTGAATCCATAGTTTGCAGTGCCGAAATATACCATCGGCGTAGTGCTGAGGCCTATGTCATATACATCTGCTCCGGCATCTGTGAGTCCTTTGAGAAGGTATTCGTGAATCTCCGGAGAAGAGACTCTGGCGTCTCTGCCGACAAGCACCTTGTCTGCAGAAAGAAGTTCAGGAAGGAAGAAACCCACCTTGTAGGCTGTCTCCTTGTTGAAATCCACGTTGTAGATTCCCCTGATGTCGTATGCGTGGAATGCGCCCATAAGTTATCTTTTTGATTTATATCTGGTCTGTACCGCGCCTTTTGAGATCGCCTGAAGCTTACGGGAGATCATCTTGCGGCGGATCGGCGACACATTGTCAACAAAAAGATTGCCATCCAGATGAGACAGCTCGTGCTGAACCATGCGGCAGGCGAAGCGGTCAAACTCCTCCGTCACCTTCTCCAGATTCTCGTTGTAGTACTCGACCTTGATCTTTGCCGGACGAGTCACTTCCGCATATATGCCAGGTACGCTGAGGCAGCCCTCCGAATATTCGCAGGTCTCCTCGCTCTCCTCGAGGACCACAGGGTTTATCATCACGCGGAAGAAGTCCTTGAGATAGTCATATGTCTCGGTCAGCTCCCTGCCGTCAACGATGACAAGGCGCTTATTCACGCCCACCTGCGGAGCCGCAAGGCCGCAGCCGTCAGCGACCGCAAGGGTCTCCTTCATGTCTTCGAGAAGCTTTGCAATGCCCTCCTTGTCTGTGAGGTCTACGTCTGTGTTCTCGTTCCTGAGAACCTCAGATCCATATAAGTATATAGGTAATATCATATTCTTATTTTCTTTTATCAAGGTAACTCTGCAGTATGATCGCCGCGCTTATCTTATCAACGGACTCCTTCTTCATCCTGTCCTGCTTCTTCATTCCTCCGTCTATCATCGCCCTGTGTGCCAGCACTGACGTAAAACGTTCATCCTCAAGCTCCACCGGCACATCAGGGAAAGCCTTGGCGAGATGTTTAAGAAAGACATCCACATCCTTGGCCGCTTCGGAAGGAGCGCCATCCATATTGATAGGATATCCTACCACAAAAAGCACAACCCTCTCTTTTTCAGCGTAACTTTTGAGATATTCTATTATCTTTGCAGATTGGACCGTATCCAATGCAGATGCAAAGATTCCGAGCGGATCGCTTACTGCGACTCCGACCCTTTTCCTACCGTAATCTATGCTTATTATTCTGTCCATTCGGGTGCAAAGTTACTATAAAAATAATTATGAGCAACACGAACAAAGACAAGAAGAAGACCACACACTTCAGGATTTCACTGCTGGACGCCAAGACCCATCAGCAGTTGTTTTCCGTACGTTTCAACAGGACCGGATTCTTCGTTACCATAGTCAGCACCATCGTAGTCATGAGTGCCGCGATATTCTCAATCATCGCCTTCACTCCAGTCAGGACATTCATACCTGGTTATCCTGATGCACACTCGAAAAGAGCAGCCATTCAGAACGCCATCAAGGTCGATTCCCTTGAAAATGTAATATACAGATGGGAATTGTATTCGGAAAACCTCAGACGCGTGGTTGAGGGTGAGAAGCCTGTAAGCATAGACAGCATCATAGCGATAAGCGACAGAAGGGTACGGGAGGCAAAGGATCCTGAATATCTGAAGAGACAGGACTCACTGATGAGAAAAGAAGTGAAGGAGGAGGAGATGTTCGACATTTCCAGCAGAAGCCAGAGGGATCTGCCTATCGAAGGCATGCTGTTCTTCACACCTCTGAAAGGCGTAATCTCACAAGGATATGACCCTGTGGTACACCCTTTCCTTGACATTACTGCCCCTGAGGGCTCTGTGGTGAAGGCCATTGCCAATGGTACGGTAATATATGACGGATGGAGCGAGGAGACAGGATACACGATACAGATCCAGCACGATGCCGACATTGTATCTATATACAAACACAACGAGAAGCTTCTCAAAAAGACCGGAGACAAAGTCAGTGCCGGTGCACCGATAGCACTCGTCGGAAACACCGGAAGCCTCACTACAGGAGAGCACCTGCATTTCGAGTTGTGGCATAAAGGAGAAAGTCTTGACCCTACAAAATACATTAATTTCTAATCAGCCATGGAGAAGAGACGAATAGCTATCCTAGGTTCGACCGGTTCCATCGGAAGACAGGCGCTTGACGTGATAAGTCAGCACAGGGACCTTTTTGAAGTAGAACTACTGACAGCTAACAACAGTACTGATCTGCTCATCCGACAGGCAATCGAGTTTGATGTCAATGCAGTCGTAATCTGCAATGAAGACAAATACAGCGAAGTCGCCGACGCCCTCCAGCCACATTATATAAAGGTATTCGCAGGAATGCAGTCTGTATGTGATCTCGTTACCGGAGACAACATAGACATAGTACTGACATCAATGGTAGGCTTCAGCGGCCTGGCATCTACCGTTGCTGCGGTTAAGGCAGGAAAGACCATAGCTCTTGCAAACAAGGAAACCCTTGTAGCTGCGGGAGCCATAGTGATGGATCTGGCAAAACAGCACCATTCCCGCATACTTCCTGTTGACTCTGAGCATTCCGCTATCTTCCAATGCCTCATGGGCTCGGCCGGAGCAGACATCGAGAAGATCCACCTTACCGCATCAGGAGGTCCATTCAGGACATGGACACGTGATCAGATCGCACAGGCTACCAGGGCGCAGGCCCTCAACCATCCTAACTGGAGCATGGGAAGCAAGATCACCATAGACTCAGCGACAATGATGAACAAGGGACTTGAGATAATCGAGGCAAGGTGGCTGTTCGGCACTCCAGGCGAGAAGATCGACGTGGTCATCCATCCTGAGTCCATCATACATTCCATGGTTGAATACGCCGACGGCTCGGTCATTGCCCAGATGGGACACCCGGACATGCGCGAAGCCATACAGTTCGCCTTCAGCTTTCCGCACAGGCTCACTCTGAACAACCGGAAGCTCAACTTCGCAGAGCTCGGCAACCTGTCATTCTTCGCTCCGGACAAAGAGAAATTCCCTGCACTCGGACTCGCATATGAATCTCTTGCCAAAGGCGGCAACATGGCCTGCATAATGAATGCCGCCAACGAAGCGGCAGTTGCAGCATTCCTTCAGGAGAAGATCGGATTCTACGACATAACTGATGTCGTGGCTGAATGCATGGCTGGTGCAGATTTTGTAGCGAATCCTGATCTGGACTGCATTTTCGAAACCAACGAGACGACTTTGGCTAAAGCCGGAGAGATCATCAGAAAAATACAGAAATGACAATAGCACTGATAAAGACACTTCAGGTAATACTGGCACTATCCATACTTATCCTCATACACGAGTTCGGACACTTCATCTTTGCAAAGATATTCGGAATCAGAGTGGACAAGTTCTATCTTTTTTTTGATGCCGGAGACAAAAAGATATTCAGCACAAAAACAGGATGGTTCACAAAGCTCTGCCCCAAGGCAGCACAGTGGGAGACCGAATACGGCATCGGCTGGCTTCCTCTCGGAGGATACTGCAAGATCGCAGGAATGGTGGATGAATCGATGGACACAGACTACCTCCAGAACGAGCCCCAACCATGGGAGTTCCGCACCAAGCCGGCATGGCAGAGACTTCTCGTAATGGCAGGAGGCGTGCTGTTCAACTTCATCTTTGCAATCATAATGTATACGAGCATTCTGGCAAAATGGGGAGAAAGCTATATAAGCAATGAAGGCAACAGCATCTATGTAAACGAACTGGCTTACGAAATGGGATTCCGTAATGGAGACCGCATCCTTCTCTTCGACGACTACAAGCCTGAGAATTTCGGAATGCTTCAGGCTGACCTTGCAAGACAGACAGCAAAAAGGGCCACAGTATTGCGTGGCACTGACACACTGAACATATATATTGACCAGAACATGATTGGAGAAGTCCTCCAGACACCCGGCATGTTCGGTCTGGCCGTTCCGTTCGTAGTGAGCGAAGTAGCGGAAAGTTCGCTTAACAAGTCCTTGGACATGAGGGCAGGTGACAGGATAGTAATGCTAGACGGACAGCAGGTCAGGTTCCTGCAGGATGCAAGACCGATACTTCAGGAATCCGCAGGTAAAGAAATCTGCGCAAGCATTCTCAGAGGAGCGGACACTGTGACGATGAACATGCAGGTCGACTCATCAGGCACAATCGGTGTAATGCTTCAGAGGCCGGAAATCAAGACAAAGGAATACACATTCCTCAGTGCCATCCCTGGCGGATTCGTAAAGACATACGAAACAATCGGAGGTTATATCCAGGACCTGAAACTTGTAGCCACCCCAAGCACTGAAGCATACAAGTCAGTGGGAAGTTTCATAGCCATAGGACAGGTCTTTCCTTCCACATGGGACTGGTACAGTTTCCTGAACATCATTGCACTGCTGTCCATCATGCTGGGAGTGATGAATCTGCTGCCTATACCGGCTCTTGACGGAGGCCACATCATATTTACCATATATGAGATGATAACAGGACGCAAACCTAGCGACAAGTTCCTGTACATCATGCAGATAATAGGCATGATACTGATATTCGGACTTATGTTCCTGGCCTTTGGAAACGACATCGCCAGATTGATAAGATAAACACATAAAACACAAGGATATGAAACGTATTTTAACGAACATCGCATTTATTGCCGTGGCATTGCTCACCACGATCTCGTGCACAGAAGAGCAGAAAAGAAAAGCCCTTCTGCCGAACATAAGCGGCAAGGCAGGAGAAGTAGTCATTGTCATCGGACAGAACGACTGGGAAGGAGCCGTCGGCACTACCCTGCGTAACAGCCTCTCATGCGACTTCCCTCAGCTTCCTCAGAAAGAGCCTATGTTCACTCTTGTAAATGTGCCTCACAGCGCATTCAACAACATGTTCCAGATTCACAGAAACATAATCGCAGTCAATATCAGCAGTGATGTCACAGAGCCGGGCATAGTATATAGAAATGACGTATGGGCTGCGCCTCAGACAGTCATCCGCCTGAACGCTCCCGACAGCGAAACGGCAGTAAAGATCATAAAAGAGAACTGCGCGACCATCAGAGGCATGATCGAAGAGGCTGAAAGGTCACGCATGATCAGAAACGCCAAGAAATATGAGCAGAGCGGAATAGCACCTGTAGTATCCGAGATGGTAGGAGGTTCACCTCACTTCCCTTCAGGATACAGGCTCAAGAAAAAGACCGGAGACTTCATCTGGGTATCATATGATCCGGAGTATGTAAGTCAAGGAATACTTATATATAAATATCCGGTAGTTGAAGGTGAAGACATGATGGCCCCTGAAAATCTTCTTGAAGCAAACAAAAGGATTCTGATGGAAAACGTGCCGGGAATGTTCGAGAATACATATATGACCCACAGCACATTTACTGCGCCAACCGTAAAATACATGCGATATAAAGGACTGGAGTTTGCTGAGCTGAGGGGACTGTGGGAAGTCCACAACGACTATATGGGCGGTCCATATGTAGCACATGTATTCTATAGTCCGGACGGAAAATACATGATAGGTCTCGAAGGATTTGTATATGCTCCGAAGTTTGACAAGAGGCAGTATCTAAGACAGGTGGAGTCGATCATCTACTCGTTCGAATGGACAAAGAATGAAGAAGATGATAAGAAAGAATAAGAAATATTTTGTCAGTTAAAAAACTTTTCTTACCTTTGCACTCCATTTGAACAAAAATGGCAAGTTTGGTCGGTTCGTCTATCGGTTAGGACTCAAGATTTTCATTCTTGCAAGAGGGGTTCGATTCCCCTACCGACTACGAAAAAAATATAAAAAAGAATAACAATGGCAAACCACGCTTCAGCAGACAAGCGCTATCGCCAGAGCGAGAGGCGCAGATTGCATAATAAGTATTATGCAAAGACAACAAGAAACGCAATCCGTGCGATTCGTAACACATCAGACAAGGCAGCAGCAGAGGCTAACGCACCTAAGGTTTATGCAATGATCGACAAGCTCGCAAAGATCGGCGTTATCCACAAGAACAAGGCTGCAAACCTCAAGAGCGGCATCGCAGTATACATTAACAAACTCTCTTAATACATATAGAGGTTTCTTATAGCTGGAAAGCAGCAGTCTTCCCGACTGCTGCTTTTTCCTTTAATCGAGATGTAGCGCAGTTGGTAGCGCACTACGTTCGGGACGTAGGGGTCGCGTGTTCGAGTCACGTCATCTCGACCAACATACAAAATGACAGCCGGGCGGTCCTTCACAGGTGCCGCCCGGCT
>SUYV01000056.1 GCA_015060255.1 Bacteroidales bacterium
TGTTGATCTTCACGAGGTCCTGGTACACCACGCGGCCTGCGCCGAGGTTGAGGTGACCTACCTCCGAGTTACCCATCTGGCCCTCAGGAAGACCTACGGCCTCGCCGCAAGCCTTGAGTGTGCTCATAGGGTACTGTCTGCGGAGAGCCTCGATGTACGGCGCTCCCTGCGCATAGATGACATTAGACTCATCCTGTCTGCCCTCGCCCCATCCGTCGAGGATCATAAGTAGAACTTTCTTGTCCATAATATTATCGTTTTGTCAAATTTTCTTCAATTTTTGCATTCCATGAAAAATGCGTGGCAAAGATACAATTTTCTATTTATATTTGTGTGCCAAACTATCATATATAAACGAATATGGGCAGAAAGAGAAGCAGTCACGGCAGGGGCCGTGGAAAGAAGGAAAAGAAGGTTTTCCCGGTGGTTACGGGAAAAGTGCAGATGACCCGCGAGGGATATGCCTTCGTCATTGTCGAGGGAGAGGAGGATGACGTATTTGTGAAGGCGTCCAAGACGCGCGGAGCTCTGAACGGGGACATAGTCCGCGTGTCGGTCAAGCGCGAGAAGACGGACCGCCAGCGTCGCGAAGGCGAAGTCATCGAGATAGTCGAGAGGTCTCCAAGACCGTTCATAGGAATATTGCATATAGTCGGAAATCAGGCCTGGGTGCTCATGCAGAGCCGTTTCATGCCGTATGACATCACCATACCGTTTACCGAGTCGGACAAGGTCCGCTATCGCAGGCACAATGTCAAGGGGCAGTCGCTCGCGGAGCCGAAGGACGACACTGGCTGGCTCAAACCGCTGGGAAATGATGAATATGCGATCCATAAGGTGTATGAGCTGGGCGAGGACGGATACGGCAGGCAGGAGCTGAAGGCCCGCTCGGGCATGAAGGTCGCCGCCGTCGTGGACGACTGGCCGCGCAGCGAGGCGACCCCTCGCGGCCACATCGTCGATGTGCTCGGAGAGCCAGGTGAGAACGACACCGAGATGCATGCCATCCTTGCGGAATACGCCCTTCCATATAAATTCGAGTCGGAAGTGGCCAACGCCGCAGACCAGATATCAGAGGAGATCACTGCAGAGGACCTCAAGGGACGCAGGGACTTCCGCCAGACATTGACATTCACCATAGACCCTGCTGACGCAAAGGACTTCGACGACGCCCTGTCGTTCAAGGTGCTGGATAACGGCAACTACGAGATAGGAGTTCATATCGCCGATGTCACTCATTATGTGAAGCCGGGGTCGGTTGTGGACAAAGAAGCGCAGGAACGCGGCACATCGGTATACCTGGTGGACAGGACCGTGCCTATGCTCCCTGAGAAGCTCTGCAACAAGCTCTGCTCCCTCCGTCCGCAGGAGGAGAAACTCACATTCTCGGCAGTCTTCGAGATGACTCCGCTCGGCCGCATCGTCGGCCAGTGGTTCGGCAAGACCGTCATATATTCTGACTACAGGTTCGCATACGAGGAGGCTCAGGAGATCATAGACAATCCTAAGGCTGCTCACGAGGGTGTCCCTGCAGAGATAGTATCGGCAGTCCTTACACTTCATGGTCTGGCGACCAAGCTCCGCAAGAAGAGATTCGCGGCGGGAGCCATAAGCTTCGACCGTCCTGAGATGAAGGTCGAGGTGGACGAGAAGGGCCGTCCTGTAAATGTCTACCAGAAGGTGACAAAGGAGGCCAACTGGCTCATAGAGGAGTTCATGCTCCTGGCCAACCGCACGGTGGCGGAGTTTGTTGCGACCGGCTGCAAGGGCGTCGGAGACGCTCCGGCAAAGGGCGCGCGCAAGCAGGCCAAGACGTTTGTCTATCGTGTGCATGACGAGCCTAACCAGGAGAAGATCGAGAACCTGCGCAACTTCATAGGCAACTTCGGCTACCGCATGGGAGCGACGACAAACGGCAAGGAGATATCCAAGGAGCTGAACAATCTGTTCGCGGCAGCCAAGGATACGCCGGAATACAACGCCATAGAACTTCTCTCGCTCAGGACAATGGCCAAGGCCCGCTACGACATCGAAAACCTCGGTCACTACGGCCTTGCATTCAAATACTATACACACTTCACTTCGCCGATCCGCCGTTACCCTGACATGCTCGTGCACAGGCTTCTGTCGCAGTATCTCTCCGGAGGACAGTCTGCCGAGAAGTCATTGTATGACAAGCTCTGCAAGCACGCTTCCGAGCGCGAGATCGTCGCAGCCGAGGCTGAGAGGGCGAGCATCAAGTACAAGCTCGTGGAGTTCATGCAGGACAAGGTCGGATATACATTCGGCGGTCACATTTCAGGCCTTACGGAGTGGGGAATGTATGTGGAGATCGAGCCGACCATGATCGAGGGAATGGTATCGCTCCGCGACATCCGCAGCGACTTCTTCGAGTTTGACCAGGACCACTACCGCCTTGTCGGCAAGCGCACAGGCATAGTTTATAACCTTGGCGACCCTGTCCGCATCCGTGTCAAGAAGACAAACCTCGAGCAGAAACTCCTTGACTATGAACTGATCGAGACAGGCCTCGAAGACAGGATCTATGATCGCATTGACTACGAAAGCGGACGCGGAACCTCATTCATCAAGGGCGAGGACGGCTCCTTCGACAACGTCACGGTCGGCATCAACAAGGCAGCCCGCAAGGAAAAGGTCCGCAAAGCCATCCAGGAATCAAAACGCAAGGCCCGCAAGGCAACCGGCAAGAAGAAATAGACTATGAGAAAGATCATCATCGCAATGTTTGCTCTTCTGCTCTGCATCGGAGCTTCGGCGCAGAGCGCAGACGGGCTCAAGGGGGGAGACCCTCAGGTCCAGACACAGAAGGAACTCATGTATAAGATAATCAAGGACGAGATCTTAGATGGCGTCCGCTATGTGACAGCCGTTCCGAGCGAGAAGGTCTGCTCGAAGCAGATAGACATCACCATCAAGGACGGCATCATTGACTCTGTCAAGTTCACTCGCGGCTGTCCGGGCAACGCACTCGGCATCGGTGCGCTCATCAAGGGCATGTCAGTGGAGGAGGCCATAAAGCGTCTCGACGGCATTCAGTGCGGCTCCCGCGGCACCTCATGCCCGGACCAGCTGGCCCAGGTCCTGAAGACTCTGGCTGACTAGTTCCAAAGGTCCCGGAAAAACTCCACGGCCAGGTCCACGGTCTTCTTCTTTCTGAGGGTGATCATATGATTCTCACCCTCTACCACTATCAGTTCAGACCTTTCGCCATAGGTCTCCACGAATCTCTCGCTGCAGGACATCGGCACGATAGTGTCTTTGCTGCCGTGTATCAGTCTGACGGGGCCTGTGTAGGCCTTTGCCGTGCCGTATATGTCCAGCTCCTGGGTGGTGAGGATGTACTCCCTTCCCAGTTTCATCATGCCGAAACACTTCACATATTCGGGCGGGTCTGCCGGGTCGAACTCCGCACCGAAGAACCTGCCGTTCCTGCAGGCGTCCTGTATCACAGATCCTGGTGCTATCAGCACCAGGCCCGCCGGCTCCTCGCCGCGCTCCGCCAGGATTCCGGCAGTCATGGATGCGACCACACCGCCCTGTGAATGCCCCAGAAGGCCGATTCCGCTCACATATGGCAGTGACTTCGCATACTCCCACATCGCCAGGGCGTCGGCAATCTCATTCCCGATCGTCATATGCTGCATCTCGCCCTCGCTCCTCCAGTGCCCTCCGAAATCGAACCTGATCGACGCGATTCCGGCCTTCGCCAGTTCCCTGGCCAGCGCCGGCATCGGCACAATGTTTCCGCTCGAGAAGATCCCGTGCATCAGGATCACCATCGGACACTTGTCAACCTCCGGGTCGACCCCGTCGGGAAGCGTCACATCCATAGCGATGCCGCCTTGCGGACCATAGACCTTGAACTCGCGGTCGCCCCTTCGCGCCGCATCAGCTTCCGCTCCGCCCAGCAGCAGGCAGACAAGCACTGTCAGTGTAGTGAGTAAGTTTTTCATGTTGACAAAGTTATCAAATTCCGACCGGAAAATCATTATATTTGCATTATCGGATGAACAAGAAGTGACAAGACATATGAAAAAGACAGAATTGATGAGGGTGTGCTATGGTGGCGTGACCCTGATGGTTCCGGAAATCTGGAACGTGGAAACCGAGACCTATACTGAGCCTGACGGCAGAGAGTGTGCGATGATTGACATTTCGGCAGTAGAGGGTGATCCGAGGTCAATCGTGATCAGCTATGGTCCGATGCCGGAGGGGTCGGATGCCCTGATGGAGGCCGGAGGTACGTTTGAGGACCTGATCGGTGACGCCGGATCACAGCCGGACGAGGATCCTATATGTGAGTATGATTTCCTCGGAACGACCGGATATGGATTTGAGGTGCCTACAGAGGACGGCCTTGCATGCAATTTCATATGTGCGGAGGTCGGCGAGACAAAGCCGATGCTCTTCACCATCCTCACCACAGCGAAGGAATACGAGGACATCGACGACCTGCTGGATCTCGTTGAGGAGAACATTTCATTCCAATAGCAGATGAAACCGGCATGTACCATAAGACAGGCAGAGTGGGCCGAGGCCGCGCAGGTCGCGGAGCTTCTGATGCTGGCCTGGCCGGTGGAGGAGATTATGGAGTCCAACGACCTGACGTACGGTCAGCTGCTGGAGTCGGTGACGGCGATATGCTCCATGCCGGCAACCATATACAGCTGTGAAAACACATGGGTAGCCGAAGTCGAAGGGAAGATCGTCGGCGCCATGTGCGGCTACGACGGAGCGGACTACCAGAGGCTCAAGCAGCCGCTGGTGGACCAGCTCGGAGAGGACTCCGGATTTGCTCAGCTTCATGAAACAGAAGCCGGGGAGTTCTATCTGGACTCGGTAGGAGTCCTTCCTGAATATCGCGGCAGAGGCATAGCCACGCGCCTTTTCGAGGCGCAGATCGCACGTGCCGCCTCCCTCGGACACTCCCGTGTCGGCCTCATCGTCGACGAAGACAAACCCGAAGCGGAAGCGTTATATCGCAGGCTTGGGTTCATATATGTAGGCGACAGGGATTTCTTCGGACATAGAATGAAGCACATGGTAAGATATGGCGCATAGAAGGGTCATATTTCATATTGATGTAAACTCGGCATTCTTGAGCTGGACAGCCGTGCGGCTGATGCAGGAGGGGCAACCGGATATCCGGCTTGTCCCTTCGGTGGTTTCAGGCGATCCCAGTGACAGGCGCAGCATCATCACGGCTGCTTCAATCCCTGCAAAGAGGCTTGGTATCAAGACAGCTGACCCTGTCAGTATGGCTCTTCGCAAATGTCCGGACTTGATCATAGTCAGGGGCGACAGGGAGTGGTATAAGAAGTGCTCTGAAGGATTTATAGAGATATGCCGGCGCTATTCTCCTGTCCTGCAGCAGTTTTCCATAGATGAGTGTTTCATTGATATGACTTTGAGGAACTGGGGTGAGGATCCGGTAGATGTGGCTACAAGGCTCAAGGATGAAATCAAGCGTACTTTGGGCTTTACCGTCAATGTCGGTATTGGCTCGAACAAACTGTTGGCCAAGATGGCTTCGGATTTCGAAAAACCTGACAAGGTGCATACGTTGTGGCAGGAGGAAGTGCGGGAGAAGATGTGGCCTCTGGATGTCCGATCATTGCTTTGGGTCGGCAAGAAGACTGAAGAGAAGCTTAAGATGTATGGTATCCATACCATAGGTGATCTGGCAGGCAGGAGCCTCGGATCTCTGACAAGATTGGTTGGAAGGAAGTTCGCTTCACAGCTTCTGGAAAACGCCAACGGAAGGGATGATTCCCCTGTGGAGACTGAAATGCATGAGGCGAAGAGCATCAGTGCTGAAAGAACATTTTCAAATGATATAGGCACCGAGAAGGAGATTGACCGGGCGTTGTTCAACGTGGCATGTGTCGTGGCACATAGACTCCGTAACGCGGACTTTCATGCATCATGCGTGTCGGTGTTCATAAAGTACAGGGACTTTTCAGTGGTACAGCGCCAGCATCAGATGTCCCGACCTACGAATATTACTGCTGTAATCCTGAACGAAGCCAGGGCTATGGTCCGGGAGATCTGGGACGATGAGTCACCGATCAGACAAGTCGGCATTGGCGTATCGAAGCTTACTCACGAAAGTGCGATACAGATGTCTCTGTTTGAAGATCCCCAGATGGACTACTACCGCGAATGGGACCGGAAGTATGATGAAGAGGTTCAATAATAAATCCATAAGGGTTATGCGATTGATGATGAGAGGCTGAAGCAGGGCGGAAACAGGCATTTCCGTGTACTCTTGCAGCGCATCAGGGCTATCCTTTATGTCTGGTTGTTTTGCAGATTCACATAGTTTGTCCGTAAATCAGGCTGATTCACGGACGGGAGGGGCATTTAGTAGCAGGTCATCCGTAAATCAGGTGTTTTTACGGACGGGCGCCCGAAGCTCCAATGCCCAGGCCCTCCGGGCTGGACTGATGGCCAGAAACGAAAAAAACACAGCGATTTGCTGTGCTTTCTTGTAGCGGGACGCAGGATTGAACTGCGGACCTCATGATTATGAATGGTAAATAGGGGTAATTCGTGAAAATTTGTGAAAAGTTAAAGTGTTATAAATCAGTTATTTAATACTTTTATGAAAATCGTGAAAACCCCTGAAAATGCTTAAATAAAAAGTTTGGTGTTCACGAGGTGTTCACGGATTTTTGAGAAAAATCGCTATCTTAGCGCTGTAAAATGGCGATTATGAAGAAGGCTTCTGAAGAAAATAAAATTCGGTGTTCACCGTTGGCCCTAAAACAGACCAAAGTGGGCAATTGTTTCATCAGTCTTACCCTTGATACAAGGCGTGAGTGTGATGGTAAGCCTATGCCTGCTGCTATTCGATTCACGATAGATCGGGATAGGTATTACCTCAGACTTCCGGATAAGTTTACCCGGGAGCAGTATGAGGAAATATGCAAGTCTACCGGAAAGGGAAGAGTGGCTGCGAGTCAGGCTGACAAGGAACGTCCATATGATATAAAGATGAGACTTCTTGCAGATTTTGAAGATTATCTGCAACAGCTTGTCACGCTGAGTAAGACAACCAAGCTTACAATTCCAGCAATCAAGACTATGATCACCGGCAAGAGCAGTACGGATAGTTTCTTGAATATCTGGGAGACAGTTGCGAAGCAGAAGTCTATCGGTACATGTGCGAATTATCTCGCTGCAAGAAATTCGTTTCTTAAGTATCTGGGTAATCGCCCTGGATTCAATATCTCTACAGAGGATCTGAAAGAATGGGAGAGGCTTCTGCTCAAAGACGGTATATCCAAGACCACTGTCGGAATGTACTTCAGAACCTTCAGGGTAATTTGGAATGTATGTGAGAAGAAGGGTTTCGTTACCCGTGCCACATATCCGTTCGGTAAAGGTGATGACAAGATTACCATTTCAAGGGGAGCAACCCGAAAGTCGTTCTACCTGACTGTGGAGCAGATGACAGAGCTGTATAACTGCTTCCTTGAAAAGCGTTATCCGGAAGAATGGGATGTGGATTGGAAAGAGAACACCCATTATTCGTTAGGTCTATTCCTGGTTCAGTATCTTGGCAATGGATTCAATCTGGCCGATGCAGCACACTTGACATATAATGATCATTACTTCCAGAGTGGTAAGAAGTCCTTCCACTTCGTTCGTCAGAAGACCGAGGACAGGAGTGACATGGAAGTTGTGATTCCTATCATTCCTCCTTTACAGACTATCCTTGATCAGATTGCTGCACCGCCTATTAAAGGGTCCTTGGTATTCCCGGGAATTTATGGTGATGCTATGACTCCTATTGACAGGAGGAAGCGCGTCGCTATGGAAAACCAGAACATCAAGAAACGTGTCCGTCGTCTTGTCAAGAGTATGGGCTGGGAGGTCCAGCCGAGCTGTACCTGGTGCCGACACTCCTTTGCAACAAACCTTACTCACGCCGGAGTTCCTCATAATTATATATCCGAGAGTATGGGTCACTCTGTAGACACTAATATCACCAACCGCTATATCGATGCCTTCCCTCTTGCCCAGCAGATGGAGTTCAACTCCAGACTCCTGAAGTTGAATGATGACGCAGATATCTTGGAAGAACTCAAAGGACTCACTCCGGAGCAGTTGAAGGCGCTGATTGCTATGGTGAAGAATGTCTAATTGCGAATACGGTGTATTCGTAATCTTAATTACGTACGCACTGCGTTCACAATCTTAGGAAATTGATTTTGTCGGAATAAAAATCATGTTCTGTGGTTAGAAATATCGTCCGCACTGCGGTCGCAATTTTCTTGAAATCTCGGGGAAACCGGGGATTTTGATAGAAAAAATCTTGGGGGAATCGGGAAAAGTACGAGATAATAGGCTAAACTCATATAAAAACGACCTGTTTAGCCCGTTATTGAGAGACTTTGGGAATTTGAAAAGTGTCTTAATCGACAAAATTTTGCAAAAACGGCTTGTTAATCGACAAAACTTTGCAACTTGGGTTGAGATTGACTTGTTAGTCGACAAAATTTGAAGGGATGTGTCGTTCATCATAGGAAAAGATTAAATTTGTGAAAATAATTAAAACTGGAAGTATGGATATCAAGAAACTGATAGGAGAGGCAACCGAATACGACAAGAAGGAAATGCTTGAAAGCAAGAGGCCTAAGAGTTGGCTAAAGAGCGTTTCTGCCTTTGCCAATGGCATGGGTGGTAAGTTGTTGTTTGGTATAGACGATGACGGAGAGGTTGTAGGACTTGCCGATTGTGAAAGGGATTGTGAAATTATCAGTGAGACAATCAAGACGAAGATGGATCCTATTCCAGAAATTCATCTTGTGCCAGAGACGGTTGATGGAAAGAAGATAATAGTACTTACTGTATTCCCAGGAAAGGAAACTCCGTATTACTATATCGGTGACGGTAATCGCCAGGCATTTGTACGCATCGGCAATGAGAGTGTCATAGCAGATAGGACAGCCATCCGCCGTCTTGTACTTAAAGGTGCGGGTACTCCATATGACAGTCTTCCATCTCCTTTCGAGTACAAGAATATGGCATTTACCAAACTCCGTTCTGTGTGCAAGCAGAGGACTCATAATGATTTTCTTGATACGGATTATGAGTCTTGGGGTATTATAAATGAAAACGGAGAACTTACCAATGCAGGAGCCCTCATCGCAGATGAGAGTCCGGTCCGTCATTCCCGTGTGTTCTGTACAAGATGGAATGGTCTCACAAAAGCGCCTGGACTTTTAGATGCGGTTGACGATGCCGAGTATTCGGGCAGTATCATTTCACTTCTTCAGGAAGCGATAGCATTTGTAGCTCGCAACTCCAAGAAAGCATGGATGAAACTGCCAGATGACAGGCAGGAAATGCCTGAGTATCCGGAAAGAGCCGTCCTTGAAAGTGTAGTGAACGCTTTGATTCATAGAGATTACCTTGAATATGGCAGCGAAGTTCATGTTGATATGTTTGATGACCGTCTTGAGATTTATTCTCCGGGAGGAATGATGGATGGCACAATGGTTCAGAACCTGGATGTCTTGAGTGTTCCGTCACGCCGTCGTAATCCGGTTATTGCGGATATATTCAACCGCCTTCACTATATGGACCGTCGTGGTAGTGGTTTCAAAAAGATAGTTGAAGACTATCAGATGTATGCTAATGTCAGCAACGGAGCCAAGCCTGTGTTCAAATCTGAACTCAGCTCATTCTTCATCACTCTGCCTAACTTGCAGTATGTCGTAAAAGGACAGGATGGCACTAAAGATGGCACTAAAGATGGCACTAAAGATGGCACTAAAGCATTTGAAGCTATTCTAAGCCACATTTCTAATGATCCACGTGTCACTATAGATGAGTTAGTAACTCTTACGGGAATATCCAGAAGGCAGGTTTTACGATATGTAAAGGAACTTACAGAAGATGAGGTAATCCGTCGTGACGGTGGTCGTAAACTTGGCAAGTGGGTTATATTGAAAGAATATAGTACCAAAGATTCAGAGTAACTTTACACGCAAGACTTGATATGATTTTGTCACAAGTCCTGTCACAAGTCTTATGTTTTGAAAATCAGTGACATAACAGTGTTTTGTCATAGGTCTTGTCACAAGTCTGGAATAAATTGTCACAAGTCTGATATTTCATAAGTTTTCAGACTGAAAATTCGTAAACTAGGCAAAATACTCGTAAAATTTTGCGCTTCGGAAACAACCTGTTTAATTTGCCATGTCAGTTCTCGGATTGACATGGCTTTTATTATGTAAAACACGTTGAAATTTATGGTTATGGGAAGAAATGAATGTGGAAGCAATGCGATGGTGACAGTGCAGATGACAGTGGAGGAATACCTTGAAATGAAGTCGAGGCAGGAAACGAAGGAGGTGACGACGAAGCAGAAGAACCTGGTCTATGGCCTCGAAGGAATAAAGACCCTCTTCGGCTGCAGCACGACCACGGCGTGGAGAATCAAGAACAGCGAATGGATCCGTCCGGCAATCAGTCAGGTAGGTCGCAAGATCGTGGTCGATGCAGACCTGGCATTGGAACTGGCGAACGAGAACACGCAGCGTGTAACTTACAGGAAATAGGGCAATGGCAAGAATCAGGACAATCAAGCCGGAGTTCTGGGAAGATGAGAAACTGGCTAAACTTCCGGTACATGCCCGTCTTCTTTTCATCGGCACGTGGAACTTCGCAGACGACAACGGTGCCTTGCTGGCGAATCCCGTTCTGATGAAATCCCACATATTTCCATACGAAGATATTGGAATCTCCACAATCTCCGAATGGATTGATATGCTTGTGGAAAACGGGATGCTCATACGGACAACCTATAATGGCAAGGACTATCTTGTAATCCGGAAGTTCCTCATTCATCAGAAGATCAACCGCAAATCGATCCGCATCAACATCCCTCTGCCGGTGGTACTTCAAGTGATCGACGAATATAACAAGACTCACGGAGTACTCACTGAGCCCTCATTGCAGGAAAGGGAACAGGGAATAGGAAAAAGGAACGATGGAACAGGAATGGAGGAAGAGATGAAAGAGGAATCGGCCCCCGTCGGGAGACCGATTCATCGTCGTCGCACAAGGAAAGGCTGTGCAATATCGGAGGTCCTGCAGGAAATCGCCGCCAGTGCCTCCGTTCAGCAAGGAGATGAAAAGGAAAACCTTCAGTCCTTCGAATGAAGAAAGAGCAGATACTTCAAATTCTTACCTCCGAACCACCGTTAGTCACATTGGCTGACGCCGGAAAATGTCTCGCGAAGCTCGTGACGGAAGTCTATATCGTGAGCGGGGTCCATCGTACCTTGACCAAAGAAGCATTTACGGAAGAAATCACATTCGCAACGGATTACCTGCTGAATGCCATCAAATCAGAGTCACGTTACAGACATCTGCGTTCTTCTGAACTCCGTCTCTGCATCTCTGAAGGCCTGAAAGGTCGTTTGTGCGACGACCTCGGATATCCCACCACCAAGACCATCCTCCGCTGGATAGAAGCCTATTCTGTCCATGAAACTCGCATTCTTGCCCTGAACGAATTCTGGCGGATAGAGAAACGAAGGTAAACTGATGATTCAGACTCACTCGCAGAATTTATCGACGAACTCCTTCGCCTCCGGATATTTCTTGTAATACACCCTCATCATCTCCTGAATCGTATCGGTAATCCCAGGGCTTGCCTTTGGATGACTTTTGATCCTCCAGACACTGAGCGCCTTCAACTCCAGATGAAGTTCTCCGGACACCCCAAGAGTCCTTCTTTTCATCTTCTCCTGTTTCGCCTTTGAAACATTCTTTACCGGGATCTCTCCCTCAATGCTCACCGCCGAATCCTTCCTCTTCAACGAAGCTCTAAAATCCTCTAACTGTCCCATGTGTAAATGTGTTTTTGTGTTAATATGTAAATATACGAATGCACAGGTGTGCGTGTGTGTCTATGTGTTAATGCATTTGTGTTCGTGTGTCTTAATGTGTCTATGTACGTATGTGTTAATGTACGTGACTATGCATGTGCTAATGTGTGAATACGTCAATCTGTCAATGTCCTATTGTGTTTGTGTGCCAGTATATTAGTGTGTTCAACAAAGTTATCCAAGGCACTTTCTCTCTCCAAATTTTACCGCTTTTTAGGCCGAAAACGCTCCGAAATCACGGCGTTTTTCAAGACTTCAAAACAGCTCTTCCAGCTGCGGTTTCATCTGAGCGTTAGTCCAGATTGCAAGATGTGTGTACGTGTCACGAACACGGGGGAATCCTTGTTCCTATAGGACTAAATAGTATGGATGTTATTCTTTATTCTGATAATGGATGTGTAGCAGCCTTTTTGCTATACAGTGTGTCACCCTTTCTTCTAATGCTAACCGCAAAAACATGCTGAGAGGATTGATGTGCTAATGAGCGGAAGATGAGAAATTTGCTTATTCTTTTAAGCGGTTACTTTGTTTTTTCTTATATTTCCTCTATAAATCCAGAATAGATACTATCTGCGCACTTCCAGTGGCATCATGACTTCTCATAAGTGCGTGAGGAGTCTCCACTACCATAGATAGCGGTTAAGATATAATATAACAATTTC